>NZ_DAOMFK010000040.1:0-19075 GCF_035429765.1 Nocardioides sp.
GCGCCGGCGGCGTCGCCGTCGGCGCCCCTCCGGGTCGGGGTCACCCGCCGCGTCCGCCGGCGAGTGACCCTCAGACGGTGACGACCACCGTCGTACCCAGCGGCGCGAAGCGCCACAGGGCACGCGCGTCCGCACGCCGCTGGCGGATGCACCCGTGCGACTGCGGGGTGCCCAGCTGGTCCACGGACTGCACCGGCTGCCCGTCGGCGACCGGGATGTCGTGGAAGCCGATCGCGGCGGTCTCGCCCCGGGTGAAGCGGACGAAGAACCTCATCGTCCCGGAGTCGTCGATGCCCCAGGCCTGCCGGGAGCGGGAGTACACCTGGTAGGTGCCGGGGTCGAGGTTGTCGTAGACACTGCCGGACACCAGGTAGGTGCGCTCGACCTGACCGTCCTCGGCCACCAGCCACACCCGCTGGTCGCTCTCGCTGAAGACGACCCGGCGGCCCGAGCCGGAGCCGGGCGGCAGCGCGACGACCTCGGCCGCGGTTCCGAGGGCCTCCGACGGCACCGTGGGTGACGGGTCGGGCACCGTTCGGGACGGGTCGCCGGACATTGGTGACGGGTCGCCCGCAATTGGTGACGGGTCGTCCGCAATTTGCGACGGGTCGGCGGGGGAGTCGGCGAGGAGCACGGCGGGCTCGGCTGCCTGCGCCGGCGCCACCGACTGCCTCGCCGGGGAGGGCAGCACGCCCAGTCCGCCGAGCACCGCCACCATCGTCACCGTCGCCGAGAGCGCCGCCACGGCCATCCGGCCGTAGCGGGGTCGGGCGCGGTGCCGGGCCACCGGTCAGCCCCGGGACTCGGCGCGCGAGGCGAGCCCGATCGCCACCTCGCGGTAGGCCCGCGCCCCCTTCGAGCTGCGGGCGGTGCGCAGGATGGAGCGTCCGGCCGCGGGAGCCTCGGCGAACTTGATGGTCTTGGGGATGGGCGGTTCGACGACGTCGAGGTCGTAGGTCTCCGAGATCGTCTCCAGCACCCGGCGCGCGTGGTTGGTGCGGCCGTCGTACAGGGTGGGCAGCACCCCCCAGACCTCCAGCTCGCGGTTGGTGAAGCGGCGCACGTCGTGCACGGTGTCCAGCAGCTGACCGACCCCCCGGTGGGAGAGCGTCTCGCACTGCAGCGGGATGAGCACGCCCTGGGCGGCGGTGAGCGCCGCCACGGTGAGCACCCCCAGTGAGGGCGGGCAGTCCAGCAGGATCCAGTCGTAGGTCTCGCCCAGCTCGTCGAGCGCGACCTTGACCGCGTGCTCCCGGCCGGTGCGCGTCAGCAGGTCGGCCTCGGCGCGGGCCAGCTCGATGGTGGCGGGCAGCAGGTCGACGCCGTCCTCGGTGTGCACGATCACCTCGGCGACCGGCAGCCCCTTGGTGAGCACGTGGTGGATGGAGAGCTCGAGGTCCTCCGGGTCGATGCCGAGGGAGAACGTCAGGCAGGCCTGGGGGTCGAGGTCGACCAGGAGGACCCGGTGGCCCAGCTCGGCGAGCGCCGCCCCGAGCGACGCCACCGACGTCGTCTTGGCAACCCCGCCCTTCTGGTTGGCGATGGCGAGTGTCGTGGTCATTGCCCCCATCATGCCGGACGGGGGTGCCGGCCACGCGACGACACCTGGTTTGCTGGACACATGTCCTCCCCTGGAACCGCCCTGGTGACCGGCGCCAGCTCCGGAATCGGCCTCGAGTTCGCCCGCCAGCTGGCCGGCCGCGGGCACGACCTCGTGCTGGTCGCTCGCGACCGGGACCGCCTGACCCAGGTGGCCGCGGACCTGCGCGGCGACCACGACGTGGCGGTCGAGGTGCTCCCGGCCGATCTCGTCGACCGCGGCCAGCTGGGCACCGTGGAGCAGCGGCTCGCCGACCCGGACCGGCCGGTCGAGATGCTGGTCAACAACGCCGGCTTCGGGCTCAAGCACCGCTTCCTCGACAACGACATCGAGGTCGAGCAGGCGATGCTGGACCTGCTGGTCACCGCGGTGCTGCGGCTCTCCCACGCCGCCCTGGGCCCGATGGCCGAGCGTGGCCACGGCGGGCTGATCAACGTCTCCAGCGTGGCGGCCTTCCTGCCGCGCGGCACCTACTCGGCGGCCAAGGCCTGGGTGAACAGCTTCGGCGAGTGGGCGGCGACGGAGTACCGGCCCTCCGGGATCACCGTCACCACCCTGTGCCCCGGCTTCACCCGCACCGAGTTCCACAGCCGGATGCAGGTCGGCCGCGACTCGGCGCCGGACTTCCTGTGGCTGGACGCGGACTTCCTGGTCCGCACCGCCCTGGCCGACTTCGACAAGGGTCGCACCTTCTCCATCCCCGGGACGCAGTACAAGGTCCTCGCGCCGCTCGCCCGGGCGGTGCCCAGCAGCCTGCTCCAGCGGTTCCAGTCGATGGGCCGCAGGTAGCAGCGCTCACCAGCCCGGTGCCGGGCCGCCGAAGCTGACCTCGACCAGCGCGGGCCCCACGGCCGAGACGTCGTCGAGGAACCACTCCTCGCGCAGCAGCAGCAGCGCGGAGGCCGGCCGGAGCACCAGCCACAGCCACCGGCCCTCGGCCTCCCCCGCGAGCACCGCGCGGTCCAGCGCGGTGTCCAGGGTGCTGGTGGACACCAGCCACAGGGCCACCGGGCGGGCGCCGACCCGGACCCGCGCCGCGGGAAGTCCCTGGCCGACCTCGGCGCCGGGCTCAGGCCGAGGCAGCCCGGCGCACCGGGCACCGAGGCCGGTGCCCGGCTCCTCGGCGACCACCAGCAGGTCGACGGGGCCGTCCAGCTGGCTGGCGCCCGAGCAGCAGCCGAGCGTGGCGACCGGGTCCGCCTCGGCATGGCCGACCACGCCGAAGTCGCTGACCCGCCAGCCCGGCGGCAGGGGCCAGGGCAGGTACGTCGGGAAGCCTCCCGCCGCGTGCAGGTGCTCCACGAAGGCGTCGTACGACGGCTCGGTCGGCCGCCACAGCGGCGCCACGACGCCGTGCTCCGGACAGCCCCACCCGTCGGCGTGCTCGACCACGGGCGTGGGGCACCGCGGGCACCCGGCGGCCAGCCACATGCCCCCACGGTTCTCGGTCGCGGCCGCGGCGTCAAGGGGCGCCGGCACCTCGAGCTCGCCAGGTCCCGCGCCGGACCTCGCGGGTCTGGCAGCATCGGCCCATGCCGCTGACCCGCTCCCGCGTCGCCGTCGGCCTCGCGTTCCTCACCCAGGGGCTGGTCTTCATCAGCCTGACCACCCGGCTGCCCGCGGTGCAGCGGCACTGGGGCCTCGGTGAGCTGGGCCTCTCTCTCGTGCTGCTGCTGGTGGTGCTGCTCTCCGGCGCCGGCTCGGTCGTCGCGGAGGGTCTGGCGACACGCCACGACAGCGCCGTGCTGCTGCGTGCGGGGCTGGCCCTCGTCGCCGTGAGCGTGGTCGTGCTGGTGCTGGCTCCTGTGTTCGCCGTGTTCCTGATGGGGATGGCGGGGTACGGCGTGGGCCTGGGCATGGTGGACGCGACCACGAACATGCAGGCGGTCGCCCTCGAGCACCGCTACGACCGCCCGCTGCTGCCGTCGTTCCACGGGATGTGGACCCTGGGCGGGGTCATCGGCGCCGGGCTCGCGCTCGCCACCGCGGGGCTGCCCTTCGCGGCGACGTGCGCGGTGGCCGTCGTACCCCTCGTGGTCCTTCTCGGGCCGTTCCTGCGACGTGCCCACGGGGTGGTGCCGGCCGACGTGGTGGCGGTGCCGTGGCGGCCGATCGTGCTGGTCGGGGTGGCCCTGGTGCTCTTCTACATGGTCGACACCGCCGCCGCCACCTGGGGGCCGACGTACCTCGACGACACGTTCGGGGCGCCCTCGGCGCTGGTGGCGCTGGCCATCTTCCCCTACCTGGTGGCCAGCGGGCTGGTCCGGCTCGCGGGCGACCCGCTGGTGGCCCGGTTCGGCCCCTCGCCGGTGCTCCGGGTGGGTGCGGTGCTGGCCAGCGGCGCGCTCGCGGTGGTCGTCTTCGCCCCCACCTGGCCGGTGGCCGTGCTGGGGTTCTCCCTCCTCGGAGCCGGGGTCGCGGTGATCGCCCCGCTCAGCTTCTCCGCGGCGGCCCGGATCGCCGGCGGCACCGACCTGGACCCGGTGGCCCGCCACGCCCGGGTGGATGCGGTGATCGCGCGGTTCAACCAGTTCAACTACGTGGGGGCGCTGCTCGGCGCGGTGCTGACCGGCGTGGTGGGCGCCCAGAACCTGCGGGTGGGGTTCGCGGTGCCGATGGTGCTCATCCTGGGCATCCTGCCGCTGGCCCGGTTCTTCGTGGGGGTGCGCCACCCGCCCTCCCCCGCCGGGGTCTCCTCGGCGTAGACCGGGTGGTGGAGCGCCGGCCGGTCAGGCGGACGGCTGCGGGCCCGGCCAGTTCCGGTCGGGCTGGGGCACCGGCCGACCGGGCTGCTCGCCGCCGCGGGCCTCCAGGTAGTTCTGCTTGGGCACCATCACCTTGCGCCGGAAGATGCACACGACCTTGCCGTCCTGGTTGTAGCCGATGGTCTCGACGTACACCACGCCCCGGTCGTCCTTGGAGGTCGACTCCCACTTGTCGAGCACCGTGGTCTCCCCGTAGAGGGTGTCGCCGTGGAAGGTCGGCGCGACGTGGCGCAGCGACTCGATCTCGAGGTTGGCGATCGCCTTCCCCGAGATGTCCGGCACCGACATCCCCAGCAGCAGGGAGTAGACGTAGTTGCCGACCACGACGTTCCTGCCGAACTGCGTGGTCTCCCCTGCGTAGTGCTCGTCCAGGTGGAGCGGGTGGTGGTTCATGGTGAGCAGGCAGAACAGGTGGTCGTCGTACTCGGTCACCGTCTTGCCGGGCCAGTGCCGGTAGGTGGCGCCGACCTCGAACTCCTCGTAGCTGCGGCCGAACTGCACAACAGGCTCCTCTGCTCGACGGGGCTGACAGCCCTATCGTGCCGAACCGGCGGGTACGCCGACAGCCGGGGGCGACGTGGGGTTCCTCACCCGCGCGGGGTGGCTCAGGACTCCCCGCCACCCGCCTTGCGCCGGCGCAGCCGCGGGGTGGCGCCGCTGGCCACCTCGGCGCCGTGCGCCTTCTCCCGCACCGGTCCGGACTGCGGCACGCCTCGGTCGTTGGCCTGCTTGCGGTCCAGCGCGGCCCGCATCTTGGCCTTGACGTCCTCGCTGGCGGATTCGGCCATGGCTCCTCCTGGCTGGTGACGGGATGACTCCTCCAGCCTGCCACCCCGCTCCGGGCGCCGTCGAGCGGGTCCCGCGCCTGCGACAGGCTCGGCCGGGCGGGCTCACTCGGGCTTGGCTCGCTCGGGCGGGAGCGTGTCGGCGCGCCGCTGGCCGAACGGGTTGGGGCCGTGCCCGACGGAGAGGGCGCCGCGCAGCCCGGCCATCAGCTCGGGGGTGGCCGGCCGGCCGGTGGTGAACTCCGCCAGCCGTTCCAGCAGCCCGTCGACCTGCTCCGGGTCCCCGCCGGTCAGGGTCTCGTACTCGACCTCGACGACCCGGTCGGGACGGGTGACCCGGAGGTGGTCCTGGATCTCGCGGACCCGGGAGATGGCGGCGAGCGCCTCCTCCCGCGGGAGGCCGGTCCAGAACCCCGAGCCCACGGTGGTGGCGGGGTCGCGGGTGTTCAGCACGTACCCGACACCGGGGAACGCCAGGTCCATGAACTCGAAGAACAGCTCGGTCTCCTCGGGGGTGATCCGGTGCCAGAGCACCTCCTTGAACCCCAGCACGTCGTAGTCGCGCGCCCGGAGGTCGCCGACCACGCTCCAGGTGACGACGTCGTTGGCGGCCTGCACGAAGGGGCGCGGACGGAACGCGTGCAGCCCGTAGAACGCGGAGGTCACCTTCCGGGTCTCGTGGTGCAGGTGGATCCGGCGGAACTCACGCACCGCCTCCAGAGCATGGAAGAGCTCGAGCAGGTAGAAGTTGTTCTCACCCCGGACCAGGGTCCGGGGCATCACGTTGAGCAGGCCCTGAACGAGCGTGGAGCCGGACCGGCCGTAGGCGACCACGAAGACGTAGCGGTACGCGTCGCGGGGTCGCGGCTTCCTGCGGCCCTTGCGGAGCCCCGCGCGGAACCCGTCACGGTAGATCGCCGCCTCGTGCTCGGCCCATCTCTCCCGGCGCCTGCTCAGCGGGTTCATGACACTCTGAGCTCCTCCTCGGACGGGGACCGCTCCACCGACGGGGGCGGGACGGGCTGCCTGCGGCGCCGCCGCCGCCACTCGACGAGGCCGAGCACGGCAGCACCGAGCGTGCCCAGCGCGGCGGCCGCCAGCCCCGCCAGCAGACCCGGCGGGCGGAACGTGACGTCCAGCGTGCCGCTGGCCCCCTGGTCGAGCTCGACGGTGAGCAGCCCGGCGCGGTTCGATGTGACGGGGACCTGCTGGCCGTCGAGGACGGCGCGGTACCCGGGCCAGGCCAGCATCGAGAACACCAGGCGCCCGTCCTGGGCGGCCCCGGCGACCTCCACCTGCTGGTGGTAGGGGCTGACGGTGCGGGCACCGGCCACCTCGACGCCGTCGCTGGCCCAGGCCAGCTCGCTGCCCGGCCAGGGCAGGGGGTCGGTACGCCGCAGCACGCTGACGCCGTCCTCGCGGCTCACCGCCCAGCCGCTGTCCGGCAGCGCTCCCTGCGCCTGCCCCCTCTGCACCACCAGGGTGTCGACCTTCATGGTGTCGACCAGAGCGGGCTCCCCGGGACCGGACGGGTCCCAGAGCTGGCGGTAGCCGCACGGCCGGGTGAACCCCTCGTAGCGCATGCAGAGCCGCCGCTGGAAGGGCAGGTAGCCCATCCCGGTGTAGTTGTTCACCGCGTCCACACCGGCCACGTGGTACATGCTGCCGCCGAGCAGGTGCTGCCAGGCAGCTCTGAGCTCGGCGTCCCGGTCCGGGTTCTGCAGGTGCATCAGGTTCGCGAACTGCAGCACCCTGCCGTCCCGGTCGGCGAACCGGGCCTGCAGCGCGCTCACGTCGGTGGGGAAGTGCCAGACCCGCGAGCTGCGGTTCTCACCGAACACGTAGGCCTGGAACACCAGGACCAGACCCGTGCCCAGCACGAGCACGCCGACCAGCAGGCTCCGGCGTCCGCCGCGGTGCGCCAGCAGCAGGGCGAGCGTGAGCACCACGAGCAGGAGGGGGCCACCGAGCGCGGCCTTGGCCCAGGTGGGGTCCTGGCCCCAGGTCAGCCACCCCGTGGCGCCGACGAGGAGAGCGGTGAGGGCCAGCCTGCGCGGCCAGTGGTCCCGGCACAGCCCGGCCCCCAGCAGCAGCGCGAAGCCCACGCCCAGGGCGAGGTGGAGGTACTCCACCTGCCGGACCGGCCAGCGGAACAACCAGAGCTTCGAGGGGCCGAGGGTGAGCACCGCGTAGACCAGGGCGACAGTGACCACCCCGGAGAGCTCGCGCCCCCGGGAACGCAGCACCGACCAGCGCAGCCACGGCAGGAGGGGCACGACGAACCAGCCGGCGTACATCGCCGGCACCATCATCGACCCGGCGATGGCCCGGACGTTCGGGACGAAGCTCGGGGAGCTCAGCAGCAGGAGGTCCCCGAGCTCGGGGCGGAGCTTCCCGTTGTTGGAGAACAGCTCGCCACCGGACCGGACGGCGAGGTCGGCCGATGCGACCAGCGGGTAGTAGACCAGCGGCAGCCAGGCCGCCACGCACACCCCCAGCAGCAGGAGCGTGCGCACCCCCCGGAAACGGCGGGTGGCCAGCCCCTCGACCAGCACCCCCAGACCCACCACGACGACGCCGAGGGTGCCGTAGGGGTTGCCCTGGAGGACGGCCAGCGAGCCCACCACGAAGGCCCACCAGGGGTTGAGCCGACCGTGCAGCACGCGGCGCAAGGCCCACCAGACCCAGGGGGTGTAGGCGAACGCGATCAGCCCGGACGCCCAGGAGCCGGCGTCCCAGTAGAGCGTGTAGCCGCCCAGCGGCAGGGTGGTCGCGACCACCGCCGAGGCCCACGGGGCGGCCCCGTAGTCGCGGGCGAGGGCGTAGGTCCCGAGCGCGAGCACCACCAGCCAGGCGACCTTCACGGCGAGCACGACCACGCCGAGGTCGGGGGCGGCGCTGACCGCGAGCCAGATCGGCACGTTGAGCGGGTTGTAGATGCCGAAGAGCGCTTCGGCGGCGTAGTTGCCGCCGGCCCACGACGCCGGGTCCAGCATCGGCGGCCACTGGCCGGTGCGCACCAGCTCCCCGAGGTGGTACCAGGTCGGGGCGAACTGGGCAGCGGTGTCCCCGCGCATGTAGAAGTCGCGGTGCAGCAGGGCGGGAACGAGCGCGTAGAGCGCGGTGACCGCGGCGACGGCCGCCGGCCAGGCCCAGCGGCGTGGGCTCATGCCGCCCCTCCTCGGCCGACGGACTCGCTGCTCTCGGCGACCAGGAAGTGGGGGCGGTGCTTGGTCTCGGCGTAGATGCGGCCGACGTACTCGCCGATCACGCCGAGGAGGACCATCTGCAGGCCGCCGAACCACACCACGGCGCAGATGAGCGTGACGTAGCCGGGCACCGGGTTGCCGTGCCAGATCGCGTCTCCCAGCACCCACAGGCCGTAGAGCACCGCCACCAGCGACACCAGCGCCCCGAGGTAGATCGCGAGGCGGAGCGGCCGGGTGTTGAACGACATGATGCCGTCGACGCCGTAGTTGACCAGGTCCCGCAGCCGCCACTTGGTCTCGCCGCCCTCCCGGGAGACGTTCTCGTAGTCGACCACCGCGGTCCGGAAACCGATCCAGGCGAAGAGCCCCTTGGAGAACCGGTTGACCTCCCCCAGGCTCAGCACGGCCTCCACCGCCTCGCGGCTGAGCACCCGGAAGTCGCCGACGCCGTCCTCGAGGTCCACGTCGCTCAGCCGGTTCATCGCCCGGTAGTAGCCCCGCGACAGCCAGGTGCGGACCCGGCTGTCACCGACCCGGTTGCGGCGGGCGACGACCTGCTGGTTGCCCTCCTCGAGGAAGGGGAGCATCCGGGCCAGCAGCTCAGGCGGGTGCTGCAGGTCGGCGTCCAAGATGGCCACCGCGTCGCCGCGGCTGCGGCTGAGGCCGGCCAGCATGGCAGCCTCCTTGCCGAAGTTGCGGCTCAGCGACACGTAGCGGAACCGTGGGTCCTCCTGGCTCACCCGGCGCAGGATCTCCAGGGTCCGGTCCGCGCTGCCGTCGTCGACCAGGACCACCTCGAAGTCACGGCCGAGGTCGGTGAGCTCAGCGGTCAGCGAGGCGACCAGGCGGTCGAGCACCGGCTCCTCGTTGTAGCAGGGGACGACGACGGAGAGGTCGACCACGTCGTTGTCTCCTCCCCACTCCCTAGCGATGACCGCGGGATCGTAACCCAGCGCCGTCGGCAGCCCCGTCTCGCCGGGCTCAGGGCTGCCCGATCTGGAAGGCGACCAGCCCGGCCAGCCCTCCCGCGGCGGCCTCGGCCACCGCGGCGGGCGGCACGGTCGCCGGGTCGATCCCGGGAACCGCGACCGGCTCCAGGTCGCCCCACTCCCCCACCAGCCGCACCCCGGACCGGCTGAGCTCCCCGGTCATCCAGCCGGCCGTGGCACGGACCCAGTCCTCGACCGGCAGGCCGATCCGGGGCTCTGCGTCGCGCTGGGCCGCCATCACCTGCTTGGCCAGCACCTGCTTGCGGATCCGGCTGCCCTGCGGGAACGGCAGCCCCCGCTCGGCGAGCAGCTCGTTCATCCGGCGCAGCGCCAGCGTCGAGGCGGCCCCGATCGACTCGTTGCCCTGGGTGGGCGGCACCAGACCCTCGACGGGGAAGCCGGCGGCCTCGCCGAACCGCGCGGTGAGCGTGTTCCGGTCGGCCCCCGGAGGCGGCACGGTGACCAGGGTGCACGCGTCGGCCACCTCGGCCCAGGCGGCGCACACGCGGGCGGCGTGCTGCTGGCGCCAGAACGTGCGCCCGGCCTCGGTCAACGGGCCGTCGGCGGAGTCCGGCCGGACGGCCCGGACGCCGGCGACGTACTCCTCCCACGTCCACCATCGGCCGTTCTGGATCGTCTCCTGCCAGAGCGCGACGATGCTCCGGTTGAGGTCGCGGACGCTCACCACCACCTCGACGCGGGCCGGGCGCAGCGACCGGACCACCCGCTGCAGCGCCCTCGGCTTTGCCGGACCGAGGAACTCCATCGACACCACGGCGTCGCCGGGCCACGCGGCGATCTCGCGGGTCAGCCGGGACCACGCGCCGCTGCCCTCCTGGGGCCTCAGGACGTCCTTGACCGCGTCGACCTGCTCGCCCCAGTGCTCGCCCGGGACGAGGACACCGCGGTCGGCCAGACGCTGGCGGTTGGCGTAGAGCAGCCCCTGGATGAAGGTGGTGCCGGACTTCATCAACCCCACGTGCAGCGTCACCCTGGCGGCCATGCCGTCACCCTATCCGGGGGGTCGGGAGTCAGCGCAGGGCGTAGTCCTGCAGCAGCCGGCGACCGATGATCATCCGCTGGATGTCGGCGGTGCCCTCGCCGATCAGCAGCATCGGGGCCTCGCGGTAGAGCCGCTCGATCTCGTACTCCTTGGAGAAGCCGTAGCCACCGTGGATGCGGAAGGAGTCCTCGACCACCTGGGAGCAGTACTCCGCGGCGAGGTACTTCGCCATGCCCGCCTCGAGGTCGTTGCGGGCGCCGGAGTCCTTGAGCCTGGCGGCGCGCACCATCATCAGGTGCGCGGCCTCGATCTTGGTCGCCATCTCGGCCAGCCGGAACGAGACGGCCTGGTGCTCGGCGATCTTCTTGCCGAAGGTCTCCCGCTGCTGCGCGTAGGCGACGCCGAGCTCGAAGGCGCGCAGCGACACCCCTACGGCGCGGGCGGCCACGTTGACGCGGCCCACCTCGACGCCGTCCATCATCTGGTAGAAGCCCTTGCCCGGCACCCCGCCGAGCACCTGGTCCGCGGAGATCTGGTAGCCGTTGAACACCATCTCGGTGGTGTCGACGCCCTTGTACCCCATCTTCTCGATCTTGCCGGGGACGATGAGCCCCGGCTCCACCTCGCCGAACCCGGGGGTCTTGTCGACCAGGAAGGTGGTCATGTTGCGGTAGACCGAGTCCTGTCCCTCGTCGGTCTTGACCAAGACGGCCACCAGCGTGCTGGACCCGCCGTTGGTCAGCCACATCTTCTGGCCGTTGATGACGTAGCCGCCGTCCGCCTGCTTGACGGCCTTGCTGGTGATCGCGCTCACGTCCGAGCCGCAGCCGGGCTCCGACATCGAGAACGCGCCACGCACCTCCCCGGTCGCCATCCGGGGCAGGTAGTACTGCTTCTGGGCCTCCGTGCCGTGGTGCATCAGCATCCAGGCCACGATGAAGTGGGTGTTGATGATGCCGCTCACGCTCATCCAGCCGCGGGCGATCTCCTCCACGACCAGGGCGTAGGTGAGCAGGGACTCCTCGAGCCCGCCGTACTCCTCGGGGATCATCAGCCCGAAGATGCCCAGCTCCTTGAGACCCTCGACGATGTCGGCGGGGTACTCGTCGCGGCGCTCCAGGTCGCCGGCCACCGGCAGGATCTTCTCGTCGACGAACTGCCGAACGGTCTTGATGATCTCTTCCTGGACGTCGGTGAGGCCATCGGTGTGGCAGAGGCGACCCATGGTGAACGACCCTTTCGGTCCGGGTGGGGAGACGCCCTGAGTCTAGGCGATCGGCGCGGCGGCCCCGGCATGAGAAGCGTCACTCAGACGCGGCCGCGGAACCGCTCCGGGATGCCCACCAGCGGACGGCGTTCCATGGCCTGCATCTGCCCGGCACCCACGGCCCGGTACGACCCGTCGGGCCGGTTCTCCACCACCTGCTTGAGCATCCGCGGGCGGGCCACGAACGGCTCGAGCGTGGTCGAGCGGCCCTGCTCGGCGATGTGGTCCATCAGGGTCATCATCTCGTGACCACCCAGCCGCCAGGACGTGGTGGCGGCCCGCCCGTCGGTCTCCACCATCCGTCGTCGGTGCTCCCCCTGCTCGAACAGCAGCCCCCGGTCGGCGAACTTGAGGTGGAACATGACCAGCTCGGGGTCGACGGTGTAGGGAGCCATGATGCCGTGCGAGGCCCAGCGCCAGCGGGCGGGGACCCGCTTGAGCGCCGGCTTGCACATCAGCGGCAGGAACTTGGCGGCCGCGCGCTGGTCGAGGACCGGCCGACCGGGGTCCAGCGGCCCCTCCTCGCCGAGCTGGACCACGTTGAGCCCGACGGCGCCCACCACGTCCTTGCGACGACGGGCGGCGAAGTGCCGAAGCGAGGCGAACCGGTCCGGGTCGGCGACCAGGAACTCGTCGGCGTCGGTGAAGATCACCGCGTCGTAGGCGTTCAGCAGCATCGCGGCCAGGTCGCTGAGGATCCCCATCCGCGAGGCCTCGAACTCGCGGGTGATGGGCGGAAGCCGGATCACCGGGCACGGAAGGTGGTCGGTGGATCCGTCCTCGCTGTTGTCGTCGACGACCACCAGGTGGTCGGCCCCCAGCTCCCGGGAGTAGTGCGCGACCCATCGCGGGAGCATCGTGCCCTCGTCACGGACCATGGTGATCGCGGCGACGGTGGGCAGCTGGTCGGACCTCATGTCTCCTCCGTGGGCTCGGCACGCTGCCGCGGAGGACGCCGGGGACGGGCCCGCTGCTCGGCGTCGGCCCACCTGCGTACCGCGACCTCGAGCGCGGCCAGCGCGGCGTCCAGGCGCTGGTCGGGGCTGATGTCGTCGGTGTGGACGCCGGGCACCGGCTGCGGCACCAGCTCGGCGAGGTCTCCGACGACCCGCAGCCCGAGGCGACGCAGCTGCTCGACCTCCTGGGCGCCCCGCGACCGCACCCATTCCGCGTCGAGGCCCAGCACAGGCTCGGTGCGCTGCCGGTCGGCCAGGCTCTGCTTGGCGAGGGCGTGCTTGGCCAGCCGGTCGTAGAGGTCGCGGGGCAGCGGCTGCGCGCTGAGCCGCTCGTTGAGGTCGCGCATCACCATGGCCGAAGCGGCCCCGATCGAGGGGTTGCGCAGCACGTCGAGCGTGTAGTCCCCGGGCGCCAGGCCGGCCACCTGGGCGAACCTGTCCCACAGCAGGGAGGAGGGGGCGCCCCGCCGCGGGACGGTGACCAGCGTGAAGTGGTCGTTGCCGACCTGGTCGCGCCACCGTTCGGCCATCGCGGCCAGCCCCTGGTGCCGCCAGAACCACCGGCCGGGCCCGGGCTGCCGGGCCTCCCGGCGGACGGCGTCGAGGAACTCCGGCCAGGTGCTGGTGGCGGCGTTCTGGACCGACTCCTGCCACATGGCCGGGATGCTGCGGGCCAGGTCGCGGGCGGTGAGGACGACCTGCAGCTCGGTGTCCGGGAAGGACCGCATGAGCTGCTGGATCTTCTCCGGGCCGCGGGGGCCGAGGAACTCCATCGAGATGACGGCCTCACCGTCCCAGTCGTTGACCTCGGCGCAGATCGTGTGCCAGGGCCCGTCGGCCGCCATCGGCTCCTGCCGCGCGCCGCCACGCTCGATCAGGTCGTAGACCGCGCTCACCTGCTGCCGCCAGCGGCGGCCCGGGAACAGCCAGCCGGCCGCCTCCAGCGTCTCCTTGTTCTCCTTGAGCACGTTCTGGATGAAGCTCGTGCCGGACTTCATCGCGCCGATGTGCAGGACCAGGCGTGTGGCCACTACTCCCCTCCGTCCCGGGTGCCGCCCGCGTCTGTGCCGCCGAGCACGTGCTGGGCCAGCCGCCCCACCACCTGCTCGAGGTCGGCGAGGTCGGCGAGCGAACGGTCGGTGAGGCGCCGCTGCTCGGCGACGTCCTGTGCCAGGACCTCCACGCGGGCCGCCAGCTCGCGCTGCTGGTGGACCAGGCTGACGTCGCCCCACCCGGGCAGGCTCGGCCTCACATGGACTCCAGGCGGTAGGCCGCCACGGCGCGACGGAGCAGCTCGGGGTCCCGCGAGAGACCGGGCAGCAGCAGCTCCTCGACCACGTCGGTCACCGCGGCGAGCCGCTGCTCGAGCTGGCGGGCCGACGCCAGCTGCTCCTCGAGCTCGGCCACCCGCTCTGCCAGTGTGTCGGTGGCCTCCTGCGCCCGGCGGGCGTAGGTCCCCAGGACCAGGTTCTTGGTGACTGTGCGCGCCCGGGAGCGCCGGTCGGCCGGGAGGGCCTGCTCCCGGTGCGCGCGCCGGCTGCTGCGCAGCTCCAGCAGTAGCGCCCAGATCGCCTGGACGGCCACGTCGAGCAGCTCCGAGGCGGGCACCTCCCCGGGCGTCCGGGCGAAGGGGCGCCGGGGCGCGAGGTCCTCCGGCGACCCGTGCCAGGTCACGCCCGAGGAGGCGAGGTAGGCCAGCGACTCGGCGGCGCGGGCCTGGGCGGCGGCGTACTGCTCGTCGGTGAGGCCGATCGGCTCCTGGTCCAGCGGCGCCAGGATCTGGTGCGCCAGGGTGTCGCGCAGCCAGACCGACTGCTCGCGGCTGCCGGTCACCGGGTCGCCCACCAGCTCGTTGACCCGGCGGAGCACCTCGGCCGGGCCGGCGCCCAACGAGGTGTTGGCGGGCTGCGCGGCCGTCCGCACCTCGATCCCGCCGATCCCGCAGGCGTCGGCGAACCGGCGCCACAGCTCCTCCGGGCGCCCCCCGGGCGGCATGGTCACCACGTGCAGCCGGTCGACGGGCAGGTCCCCTCGCCACCGGCGGACCACCCCGGCGGGGTCCAGCGTCCGCCAGCCCCACTCCGACCGCACCTCGGTGTCCGGCGGCGGGGTCCACCCCTCCAGCGGCGTGACCAGCGCGAACTTGAGCCGCTCCTGCCACGCCGAGGGGAGCGCCCGCGCGAAGTCTCGGGCGGTGACGACCACGTGCACCTCGGCCGGCGCGAGGTCCGCGACCGCCCGCGCCGCCTGCTCCGGGGTCGCGCCGGCCAGCAGCTCGTAGCTCACCACTGCGGACTCACCGCTCCACTCGTGAGCCTGGGCGACCACGCGGGACCACGCCTCGCGCGCGCGGGAGGGCAGCCGTTCCAGCCGCGGGTCCTCGCGGACCACCATGCCCGCGTGGACCAGGTCCAGGTGCGACTCCCCGAGGACGGCCACCCCGGCCGCGGCGAGCCGGTCGCGGTTCGCGGCCATGACCCCCTGCAGGTAGGTGGTGCCCGACTTGGGGGTGCCGACGTGGAGGTAGACCCGACGCGTCATCCGTCCCCCCCGGTCCGCTTCCTGGTCATCGCCACTCGAGCACGATACGCCAGCGCACCGCGTCGGGCAGGTCCGGCACCCGGGCCCGCTCCCGCTGCACCAGCCGGCCGCCGGCGGCCTCCCATCCCGACTGCATCTCCTGCCAGCTGAGCGGGAACCGGCGCCCGCCCCGGCCGTGGAAGCGGGGCCACGGAGGTCCCGGCTCGCCCGGCTCGGTCTCGTCGAACTGGGCAAGCAGCCGTCCGCCCCCGCGCAGCACCATCGAGACCAGCCGCCAGGTGTTCTCCCTGCTCGGGGGCGGCAGCGCGTCGAAGAGGTGCCGGGCCCAGACGGTCCGCGGTGTCCGGGAGTCGCGGCACACGACGGTGGCGAACGTCAGAGCGTCCCGGAGGTCGTGGAGGTTGACCCGGTGCCAGGAGACGACCAGCCCGCTGCCGCGGTGCTCCTCCCGCAGGTCCCAGATCAGCTCGCGGGCGAAGTCGACGCAGAACACCCGGCGACCGGCCCGGCCCAGGGCCAGGGCATCCTCGGCCCGACCGCAGCCCAGGTCGACGATCGGACCGACCGGCAGCACCCGCTCGGTGGCCCAGTCGGCGAAGTCGGAGCCGTCCCCGTCCCCGGCCCGCCAGTTGTGGTGCCAGTAGCTCTCCCAGTCCCGCCGCTGGCGCATCAGGTTGCCGAACCAGTCCGCGAACCGCAGCTGCACGTCGGGGCCGGGCTCGTGCCGGAACCCGGGGTCGGGCTTCTGCCAGCCGGGGCCGTACGACGCAGCGAGGAGCCGGGCGGGGTCCGCGGGCGCGGGCAGCAGCTGCCCCTCCAGCGGCAGCTGGCGCAGCGGCAGGATCGCGGCCCGGTCCACCTCCGGGGTGCGCAGGGTGGCGGTGGCCAGGAACCGTCCCTCCAGGAAGAAGCAGGTGTAGACGTCGATGCTCGCCGGCGCGCCGTCCTTGGCCTCGAAGACGACGGTGAGGAAGGAGCCCGTCTTGGGGACGACCGTCAGCCCGGCCCGGAACAGTGCGCGGGCGATCCCGAACATCTCCCGGGTCATCTCCGCGGGCGTCTCCTTGTCGCTGAGGTAGGCCAGGTCGACGTCAGAGTCGTGGGCGATGATGTGGCCGGAGCGCACGGCCCCCAGCAGCGTGCCGAAGGCCATCCACAGCTCCAGCCCGCACTCACGCCGCACGATGTCCACGATCTCCGCGGCCATCATCGCCATGTTCTCGGGGACGCTCTTGTCGCGATCGGCGAAGGCCCGCTGGGTCAGGCCCCACTTGTCGACCGTGACGGGGATGCCGTAGTCGTCGACGAAGGAGAGGCGCTCCTGGCTCGACCCGAACCTGACCTCCCCCAGCCGCAGCACGGTGCCGGCAGAGGTGAGCTGCACCTCCGAGACGCCCTCGAGGTACTTCAGCATGGCGTTGGGCCACGGCACGGTGGCTCCGGCCGGCGGCACGTCCTCGGGTGCCTCGAACCGCCAGATCTCACGCCCGTCGAAGACCGCGGTCCAGGTGCCCCGCGCGCCGGCCGGGACCTGGACGCCGTCCTCGGTGACCGACCACCCGGTCACGGGAGGGTGACGCCTGCGACGGGGATGGTCACGTGGTCGGTGCTCCACGACTTCAGCGGGGACTGGTACATCGCGAACGAGTCCACCGTGACGTCCTCGGAGAGGAAGAGCCAGTCCACGCGCATCCGCGCGGTGGGGGGCTTGCACCCGGAGGGCCCGGCGCTGCCGCCGAGGGGTGAGATGAGGTCGGTCTGTCCCACCACCTTGCAGAACACGGTGGTCTTCTCGTTCATGTCCCCCAGGAGGAACACCGGCAGTCCGGTGGCCCTGAGCTCCAGGATCTTGGCGATCTCGCGGCTGACCGCCACGTTGCGCTGGCCCTGCAGCTCGGCGGGAGCGTTGTGGACGTTGAGGACCCAGATCTCACGGCCCGTGGCGAGGTGGCGCAGCCGCACGACCGGCTGCGGCCGCTGCCCGGTGATGAACGGGATCGAGATGGTCTGCTTGTCGGTGGCCTGCCAGACACTCTTGTCCCACAGCAGGGACTGCGGTCCGCCTCCGGGGACCTTGTCCGCGGGCCACGCGGCGTACCGGTCCCCGGTCGCCCGCATGATGGCCTTGAGCTGCGCAGCCTGCACCTCCTGCAGGCCGACGATGTCCGGCCCACCCATCCGGGTCAGCACGTCGGCCATCCACTCGGCACGGATCCGGGACGGTGCGAACTCGTCATCGTGCTCGTATGGAGCGGTGTGCACGTCGCCCAGCACGTTGTACGACGCGATGCGCAGGGTCACCGGCTCCTCCGCCCGGGCGCCCGGGGCCGAGGAGCCGCCCGCCACCAGCAGCCCGAGGGCTGCCGCCGCGCACACCGCACCGACCCGACGCTTCCAGACCGCCCGGCTGCTCATGGCCACACCTGTCCGACCGGCAGGTCCGCGTCCGCCCGGGTGTCGTCGCCGACCGCGCCGGTCTCGTTGTTCCCCCAGCACCGCGAGGCACCGGACATCCGCAGCCCGCACTGGTGCATCCACCCGGCGGTCAGGCTCTGGTAGCTGCCGTCGAGCTGCACCGGCGCCGGCGCGTCCTGACGGACCTCGTCCCCGAGCGCCCCGTAGTCGTCGCTGCCCCAGCACCACCGTGCTCCGGCAGGCTCCAGGGCGCAGGTGAACCCCTCACCCGCCGCCACCTGCCGCACCGGCGGCAGGCCGGGGACCTTCACAGGGACCGAGGACGGCGCGCGGGTGCCGTCGCCCAGCTGGCGCTCGTCGTCGCGTCCCCAGCACCACGCGGCCCCGGCGAGGTCGACCGCACAGGTGTGCGACCACGAGGTCGACACCGAGGCCCAGTCCGAGCGGGTACCCACCCGGGTGGGCGTCGTCCGGTCGCTCGTGGTCCCGTCCCCGAGCTGCCCGAACGTGTTGCGTCCCCAGCACCACAGGGACCCGTCGGACTTCGTGGCGCACGCGTGCCAGCCCATCACCGACACCGAGGTCCAGCCGGTCCCGGGGAGCTGCGCCGGCCGCCAGCGGCGGGTGTGGGTGCCGATGCCGACCTGGCCGTGCTTGTTGTCCCCCCAGCACCACAGGGTCTGGTTCGCTCGCAGTGCGCAGGTGGTGAACCAGCCGGCGTCGACCGAGCGCCAGGTGCGCGCCGTGCCGACCTGCACGGGGCGGGGGCTCAGCGTCCTGGTGCCGTTGCCGAGCTGGCCCTTGTTGTTGAGCCCCCAGCAGAAGAGGCCTCCGCTGGTGCGCACGGCACAGGTGGAGGCGCCGCCGGCGCTCACCGCGGCCCAGTCGGAGGCAGCGCCGACCTGGGTCGGGACGGTGCGGCCGGCCCCGCGCAGCCCGATCCCCAGCTGGCCCCAGGTGTTGGCGCCCCAGCACCAGGCCGTGCCGTCGTACTGGATGCCGCAGGAGTGCTCGCCACCGGCACTCAGGCTCCGCAAGGACTGGTCCAGGACCTTCACGGTCATGCTGCCCGCGGCGGGGGTCGCGAAGACCGGTGCCCTGCCGTTGCGCACGGTGTAGCCCACCGTCCAGGTGCCGGGCGCGGTCGGAGTCCCGGAGAGGGTGCCGTCGGCGCCGAGGGACAGCCCCGGTGGGAGAGGGGTGAGCGCCTGGTACACGACGTGCGTGCGCTGGCGGGGTGCGATCAGGGCCGGCACCTGCTGCGACATCCGCACTCCCACGGTGCCGGGCAGGGGGACCCAGCCGTGCACCGGGCGGGCCCACCGGGCGGTCCTGGCCCAGACCCGCTGTGCCACCCGCTCGAGGGCGGGCGTGCCTGCCCCCGCAGCGTAGCTCCGGTGGACCGCCGCCGCCGCGGCAAACGGGCTGTCGCTCACCTGGCAGACCAGGTCGTCGCGGGAGCACACGCTCCACACCGGAACGGCCCAGCCGTCGGCGGGGACGTCGGGCACCGGCGCCAGCCGCAGCCCGTGGACCCCCAGCGCT
>NZ_DAOMFK010000041.1:0-18971 GCF_035429765.1 Nocardioides sp.
GGCTGACCGACGGCCCGGGCCTGGACCAGCGCCGGGCGCGGTCGCTGCTCGCGCAGGACCTCGACCAGCTCGAGGAGCAGGCGCAGGGGTACGCCGGCGCGGCCAAGGTCCAGGTCGCCGGCCCGTGGACGCTCGCCGCGACGGTCGAGAAGCCGCGGGGTGACAAGGTGCTGGCCGACCACGGGGCGCGCCGCGAGCTCGCCCAGGCGCTGGCCGAGGGGGTGGGAGCCCACGTCGCGGAGGTCCGGCGACGGCTCCGCGGGGTCGACCGGCTCGTCGTACAGGTGGACGAGCCTGCGCTGGCGCGGGTGCTGGCCGCGCGGGTGCCGACGGCGTCGGGACTCGGCTGGCACCGTGCCGTGGACCTTCCCGAGGCCTCCGAGGCCCTCGGCTGGGTGCTCGGGGCGGTCGCCGCCGCCGGCGGGGAGCCGTGGGTGCACTCCTGCTCGCCGGGAACCCCGCCCGCGCTGCTCCACGGCGCCGGAGCGAGCGGCCTCTCGGTCGACCCCACCGTGCTCGACGCGTCCGGGCTCGACGCCCTCGCCGAGGCGGCGGAGTCCGGAGCCGTGCTCGCCCTCGGCGTGCTGCCGTCCGCGGAGCCCGTGCCCAGGCCGACCGCTGCGCAGGTCGCCGACTCGGCGCTGCGCTGGCTGGACCTTCTCGGGCTGGACCCGGACGAGGCCGGGGACCGGGTGGTGCTCACGCCCACCTGCGGCCTGGCCGGGGCCTCGCCGCGCTGGGCGCAGGACGCCCACGCCCTGCTGGTGCGGGCCGTGACCCACCTCCAGCAGGGCTGAGCGCTCCCGCGGCTCAGACGACGTGGACCCCCTGCTCCGGGTGCTCCTGGGCGTCCTGGGCGAGCTCGTCGTGGGTGACGTTGAGGAAGAGCCACACCACGGCGGAAGCCATCAAGATGATCACCGCACCGATCAGGAACGCGGTCGACGCACCGTCCGCGAAGACCTGGTTCTGTGCCACGGCCGCCATCGCCTGCCGCTCGGCCTCCGACGGGACCGGCGTACCGGCCGGGGCGTTCGCCGCGGCCTCGGCCGCGGACTTCGCCAGTGCCTCTCCGCTGGTCCGCCACACGTGCTGGGCGACCGTGGCCAGCGTCGCCAGCCCCAGTGCGCCGCCGACCTGCTGCATGGTGTTCAGCACCCCGGAGCCGATGCCCGAGTCCCTCGACTGCACGTGGTGCACGGCGGTGAGGGTGAGCGGCACGAAGGTCAGCCCCATGCCCAGCGACATCAGGATCATCCACGGCAGGATCTGCGTGGCGTAGGACGCGGTCAGGTCGGAGACGGGGTACGTCGTGTCGTAGGGGATGCGGGAGAAACCGACCAGGGCGATCGACGCCATCAGCGTCCCGGTGCCGGCGAGGTAGCGCGGAGGCATCCGGCTGACCAGGTTGGAGGCGACCATCGCCGCCACCACGATGCCCGCGGTGAACGGCAGGAACGCGACGCCCGCCTCGAGCGGTGAGAAGCCCATGACGTTCTGCACGTACAGCGAGAGGTAGAAGAACATCGCGAACATGCCCGCCGGCATCAGCATCATCGCCGCGAAGCTCGACGCGCGGGTGCGGTTGCGGAAGATCCGGAACGGCAGCAGCGGGTGCGTGGCCCGCGACTCGATCAGGGCGAAGAGCACCAGCAGGCCCGCGCCCACCACGAGGCTGGCCACCGTCCAGGTGTCGCTCCAGCCGTGGCTGGAGGCGCGGGAGAGGCCGTAGACGATGCCGAACAGGCCGAAGGTCGCCGTGATCGCCCCGGGCACGTCGAGCTCGCCCTTGTGGGTCTCCGACTCCGCCAGCACCCGGGGGGCGAGCGCGGCGGCCACGATGCCGATCGGCACGTTGATCAGGAAGGTCAGCCGCCAGCCGTCGATGGTGGTGCCCAGCAGCGAGAGGGTGGACCCGGTCAGCCAGCCACCCAGGATCAGGCCCACCGCCGCGCCGGCGCCGGACATCCCGGCGTACACCGCGAACGCGCGGTTGCGCTGCGGCCCGGCCGGGAACGTGGTGGTGATCAGCGCCAGGGCCGCGGGGGAGGCGAGCGCCGCGCCGGCGCCCTGCAGGGCGCGCGCGCCGAGCAGCATCGCCTCGGACTCCGCCACCCCGCCGAGCAGCGAGGCGACCGCGAAGACCGACAGGCCGACCATGAAGGTGAGCCGGCGCCCGTAGAGGTCACCGAGCCGGCCGCCGAGCAGCAGCAGCCCGCCGAAGGCCAGCGCGTAGGTGGTCACCACCCAGGTGAGCCCGGCGTCGCTGAAGCCCAGGTCGGCCTGGATGTAGGGAAGGGCGATGTTGGCGATCGTGCTGTCGAGCACGACCATGAGCTGGGCCACAGAGATCAGCACCAGGGCCCAGCCCAGGTGCAGGTGCCGGGTCGTGCTCGGCGCGTCGGTGGAGGGGTCGGTCACGATGTTCCTCGGGGTTGTCGGGCGGCCACGGCCGGTGCGGCCAGGGCGGCGGGAAGGATGATCTGGTCGATCAGGGCGGTGAGGACGGTCTCGTCCGGAGGGGTGCCCAGCACGTAGAGCCGGTGCAGGACCAGGGCCGCCAGCGCGGGCGCCAGCAGGTCCAGGTCCACCCCGTCGCGCAGCTCGCCACGCTCCCGGGCACGCTCGAACGCCTGACGGGTCAGGTCGGTCCGGGGCGCGATCACCTCCCGGCGGAACGCGGTGGCGAACTCCTCGTCGCTGACCAGTGCGGTGAGCACGCCGGCCATGGGCGCGAGGGTGTCCTCGGTGAGCCCTCCGGTGCTGCAGGCGGCGGCCAGCAGGTCGCCGCGCAGCGTGCCGGTGTCGGGCGACTCCGGCGGCTGCTTGAGCGTCAGCAGCGCGTCGATGACCAGCTCCACCTTGCCGTTCCAGCGGCGGTAGAGCGTGGCCTTGGACGCCCGCGCCCGAGCGGCCACGGCGTCCATGGTCAACCGGTCGTAGCCGACCTCGGCCAGCACGGCCAGGGCCGCGGAGAGGATCTCGTGCTCCCGCTCGCCGTCGACCCGGCGACGACCCTGCGGGGCGACGGCAGCGGCGGCGGACATGGGGACTCCTGGGGGACGAGGACGGACGAAACGAAACCGTTCCGTATTCATCAAGCAGCGACGCTACGCGGGTATTCCCGCCGGGTGCGACTGAGTTTCCGGGCACGGCAAGATGTGCCCATGACGACCCCGGAGGTGTCGGCGGCGCCCGCCGACGTGCGCGAGCGCCACCAGGGCGTGGCCGAGCAGGTCGAGGAGGCGCGCTGGCGCTACTACGTCCTGGACGACCCGACGCTCTCCGACGCCGAGTTCGACCTGCTGATGCGCGAGCTCGAGACGCTCGAGGAGGAGTACCCGGAGCTGCGCACACCCGACTCGCCCACCCAGAAGGTCGGGGGGGCGGTCTCCACCGAGTTCACCGCGGTCGACCACCTGCAGCGGATGGAGTCGCTGGACAACGCGTTCTCGACCGACGAGCTCTCCGCGTGGCACGCCCGGCTCGAGCGTGAGGGGGTGCACGAGCCGGCGCTGCTGTGCGAGCTCAAGGTCGACGGGTTGGCGATCAACATCCTCTACGAGGGGGGGCGGCTGGTCCGGGCGCTCACCCGGGGCGACGGTCGCACCGGGGAGGACGTCACCCCCAACGTCCGCACGATCGCGACCGTCCCGCACCGGCTCACCGGCACCGCCGAGCACCCGGTGCCCGCGCTGGTGGAGGTGCGCGGTGAGGTGTTCCTCCCGGTCGCCGCGTTCGCACGCCTCAACGACGCGATGGCTGAGGCGGGCCGGCCGATGTTCGCCAACCCCCGCAACGCCGCCGCCGGGTCGCTGCGGCAGAAGGACCCGCGGGTCACCGCGACCCGGGACCTCGGGATGGTCTGCCACGGGATCGGCGCACGTGAGGGCTTCGAGCCGGCGGCCCAGAGCGCGGCGTACGACGCGCTGCGGGCCTGGGGGCTGCCGACCAGCGACCGGGTACGGGTGGTGCCCGGGCTCGCCGAGGTCCGGGAGTTCGTCGACTACTACGGCGAGCACCGTCACGACGTGGAGCACGAGATCGACGGCGTCGTGGTCAAGGTCGACGACGTTGCGCTGCAGCGCCGGCTCGGCTCCACCTCGAGGGCGCCGCGGTGGGCGATCGCCTACAAGTACCCGCCCGAGGAGGTCAACGCGCGGCTGCTCTCCATCGAGGTCAACACGGGCCGGACCGGCCGGGTGACCCCGTTCGGGGTGATGGAGCCGACGCGGGTGGCCGGCTCCACGGTGGAGCGGGCGACCCTGCACAACGCCCACGAGGTCAGACGCAAGGACGTGCGCCCCGGGGACACCGTGGTCCTGCGCAAGGCCGGCGACGTGATCCCCGAGATCCTCGGGCCGGTGCTGGCGCTGCGCCCGGAGGGGCTGGCGGAGTGGGTGATGCCCACCGAGTGCCCCGCCTGCGGCACCCGGCTGGTGGAGCAGAGGGAGGGCGACAAGGACCTGCGCTGCCCCAACCACCGGCACTGCCCGGCCCAGGTGCTCGACCGGGTCTTCCACGTCGCGGGTCGGGGGGCCTTCGACATCGAAGGACTCGGCACCGAGGCCGCCGCCGCCCTGCTCGAGGCCGGGGTGCTGGAGAACGAGGGCGACGTCTTCGACCTGACCGCGGAGGCGCTGCTGCGCGCCCCGCTGTTCACCCGCGCGCCCAAGAAGGGCGAGGAGGGGCCGCAGCTCTCGGCCAACGGCGAGAAGCTGCTGGCCAACCTCGGCCGGGCGCGCGACGTGCCGCTGTGGCGGGTCCTGGTCGCGCTGTCCGTCCGCCACGTCGGGCCGACCGCCGCCCGCGCCCTGGCGGCCGAGTTCGGGTCGATGGACGCGATCCGCGCGGCCGGCCAGGAGCGGCTGGCTGCCGCCGAGGGGGTCGGCCCGACCATCGCGGAGTCCGTGGTGGAGTGGTTCGCCGTGGACTGGCACCGCGAGATCCTGGAGAAGTGGACCCGCGCGGGGGTCAGGATGGCCGACGAGCGCGACGAGTCCGTCCCGCAGACCCTGGCCGGCCTCACCGTGGTCGTCACCGGGACGCTGCAGGGCTTCTCCCGCGACTCGGCCAAGGAGGCGATCGTCTCCCACGGCGGCAAGGCGGCCGGCTCGGTCTCCAGGAACACCGACTACGTGGTGGTGGGCGAGAACGCCGGGTCCAAGGCGGACAAGGCAGAGCAGCTCGGTGTCCCCGTGCTCGACGAGGAGGGATTCACCCGGCTGCTCGCGCACGGCCCCGAGCCTGCGTGAGCCCACCTCAACCGGGCGGGCGGACCGGCCGGGGCGGCGGCTCCCTAGGATGGCGTGCATGCCTGACACCCCTGGACCGGGCTCCGTGCCGGTCGTGATCAGCCGCGACCAGGTCGCACACCTGGCCGACCTGGCCCGGATCGACCTGTCCGAGGAGGAGCTGGACCACCTCGCGCCCCAGCTCGCGGTGATCCTCGAGTCCGTCGCCTCGATCCGCGGCGCCGCCGACGACGACGTCCCGCCCACCTCGCACCCGCTGCCGCTGACGAACGTGTTCCGTCCCGACGTGGTCGTGCCCGGCCTCAGCGCCGACCAAGCGCTCTCCGGTGCCCCCGAGGTCGAGCAGCAGCGGTTCAGCGTGCCCAAGATCCTGGGGGAGGACCAGTGAGCGCCGCCACCCGGTGGACCCGTGCCACCGCCGCCGAGCTCGCTGCGGCGCTCGCGTCGGGTGCGACCACCTCCGTCGAGGTCACCCGCGCGCACCTGGACCGCATCGAGCGGCTCGACCCGCAGCTGCACGCCTTCCTCCACGTCGACGCCGAGGGTGCGCTGGCCCAGGCGGCCGCCTCCGACGCCCGCCGGGCCGCCGGGCGGGCCGCCAGCGCCCTGGACGGGGTGCCGATCGCGGTCAAGGACGTGCTGGCCACCCAGGGACTTCCCACGACCTGCGGGTCGCGGATCCTCGAGGGCTGGGTCCCGCCGTACGACGCGACCGTGGTCGCCCGGATCCGGGCCGCCGGGCTGCCGATCCTGGGCAAGACGAACATGGACGAGTTCGCGATGGGCTCCTCCACCGAGCACTCCGCCTACGGGCCGACGCGCAACCCCTGGGACCTCGAGCGCATCCCGGGCGGCTCGGGTGGCGGGTCGGCCGCCGCCGTGACGGCGTACGAGGCGCCGCTGGCCCTCGGCACCGACACCGGCGGGTCGATCCGGCAGCCCGCCGCCGTGACCGGCTCGGTGGGGGTCAAGCCGACGTACGGCGGGGTGTCGCGCTACGGGCTGGTAGCGATGGCGAACTCCCTCGACCAGGTCGGCCCGGTCACCCGCACCGTCCTGGACGCCGCGCTCCTGCACGAGGTGGTCGGCGGGCACGACCCGCTCGACTCCACCAGCATCGACGCGCCCGTGCCGGATCTGGTGGCGGCGGCGCGACGGGGCGCGGACGCCGACCTGGCCGGCGTCCGGATCGGCGTCATCGCCGAGCTGGGCGGCGAGGGCTACCAGCGCGGCGTGCTCGACCGCTTCACCGAGGCGGTCGACCTGCTGGTCGCTGCGGGTGCCGAGGTGGTCGAGGTAGCCTGCCCCAGCTTCGTGCACGCCCTGGCGACCTACTACCTGATCATGCCGTGCGAGGCGTCGAGCAACCTCGCGCGCTTCGACGCCATGC
This sequence comes from Nocardioides sp., assembly GCF_035429765.1. GTDB lineage: Bacteria > Actinomycetota > Actinomycetes > Propionibacteriales > Nocardioidaceae > Nocardioides. The sequence goes on from NZ_DAOMFK010000041.1 coordinate 6,646, forward strand.
GCTACGGGCTGCGGGTGTGGCCCGACGGCGTGGAGAGTCCTTCCGCGGAGGACGTGATGCGTGCGACCCGGGACGCGGGCTTCGGCGACGAGGTGAAGCGCCGGATCATCCTGGGGACCTACGCGCTGTCCAGCGGCTACTACGACGCCTACTACGGCCAGGCGCAGAAGGTGCGGACCCTGATCAGCCGGGACTTCGCCGCCGCGTTCGAGCAGGTCGACGTGCTGGTCTCGCCGACGGCGCCGACGACCGCGTTCCGGCTGGGGGAGAAGCTCGACGACCCGCTCGCGATGTACCTCAACGACCTGGCCACGATCCCGGCCAACCTGGCCGGGGTCCCCGGCATGTCGGTGCCCAGCGGACTGGCCGAGGAGGACGGGCTGCCGGCCGGGCTGCAGATCCTTGCGCCGGCGACCGCCGACGACCGCCTCTACCGTGTCGGCGCCGCCGCCGAGACGCTGCTGGAGGCGCGGTGGGGTGGCCCGCTGCTGGCCCAGGCCCCCGACCTGGAGGGAGCGACGGCATGACCGAGATGCTGCTGCCCTACGACGACGTGCTCGCGGCGTACGACCCCGCGCTGGGCCTGGAGGTCCACGTCGAGCTCAACACCGCCTCGAAGATGTTCTGCGGCTGTCCGACGACCTTCGGTGCGGAGCCGAACACCCAGGTGTGCCCGACCTGCCTGGGGCTGCCGGGGGCGATGCCGGTGGTCAACGGCACGGCCGTGGAGTCGGCCGCGCGGATCGGGCTGGCGCTGAACTGCCACATCGCCGAGTGGTGCCGGTTCGCCCGGAAGAACTACTTCTACCCCGACATGCCGAAGAACTTCCAGACCAGCCAGTACGACGAGCCGATCGCCTACGACGGCTGGACCGAGGTCGAGGTCGACGGCGAGACGTTCCGGATCGAGATCGAGCGCGCCCACATGGAGGAGGACACCGGGAAGTCGACCCACGTCGGCAGCACCGGCCGCATCCACGGGGCCGACTACTCGCTGGTCGACTACAACCGTGCCGGCATCCCGCTGATCGAGATCGTCACCAAGCCCGTGCTCGGCACCGGCGCCAAGGCGCCACTGGTGGCCAAGGCGTACGTCGCCCACCTGCGTGAGCTGCTCCTCGAGCTCGGGGTGAGCGACGTCCGGATGGACCAGGGCTCGCTGCGCTGCGACGTCAACCTGTCCCTGTCTCCGCGGGGCTCCGGGGCGCTGGGCATCCGCACCGAGACCAAGAACGTGAACTCGCTGCGGTCCGTCGAACGCGCGGTGCGCTACGAGATGCAGCGGCACGCGGCGGTGCTGGCCGCCGGCGGAGCGGTGCTCCAGGAGACGCGGCACTGGCACGAGGACACCGGCGTCACCACCAGCGGCCGGGAGAAGTCGGACGCCGAGGACTACCGCTACTTCCCCGAGCCCGACCTGGTGCCGGTCGCACCGAGCCGCGAGTGGGTCGAGCGGCTCCGGGCCGAGCTTCCGGAGCCGCCGCGCGAACGCCGGGGCAGGTTGCAGGCCGAGTGGGGCTTCTCCGACCTGGAGATGCGCGACACGGTCGGGGCCGGCGCGCTCCTGCTGGTCGAGCAGACGGTCGCTGCGGGGGCGACTCCCCAGGCCGCCCGGAAGTGGTGGCTCTCCGACCTGGCCCGCCGGGCCAACGACTCGGGGGTGGACCTGTCCGAGCTGCCCGTCACTCCGGGGCAGGTGGCGCAGGTGCAGGCGCTGGTCGAGGACGGCTCCCTCAACGACAAGCTGGCCCGCCAGGTGTTCGACGGTCTCCTGGCCGGGGAGGGCTCACCGGAGGAGATCGTCGCCGCGCGAGGGCTCGCGATCGTCTCCGACGACGACGCGCTCGGCGCGGCGGTGGACCGGGCGATCGCCGCCCACCCCGACGTCGCGGCGAAGATCCGGGACGGCAAGGTGGCCGCCGCCGGAGCCCTGATCGGGGCGGTGATGAAGCAGATGCGAGGTCAGGCCGACGCGGCCCGGGTTCGCGAGCTCATCCTCGAACGCCTCGGCTGAACCGGCGCCGGCCGCCCGCCGTACGACTGGTACGCTGCCGGAGCACGTCTACTCATCCATCACGCCCGCAGCTGGGGGAAGCCGGTCCAAGTCCGGCGCTGACCCGCAACCGTAGGCGCCCCCGGCACGGTCCGGGTGCGTGAGCCGGAACACCCGTTGCGACGCGTCCTGAACACACGCTGTCGAGGAAAGCAGCGGGTGGACCCTCCGGGGCTCTCCCGCCGTTGCAGCGGGAAGGAACTTCCACATGCGCCCCAGCCTGCGCCGCTCCGCGGTCGCCGCCGTCGCCTGTGCCGTGGTCGTCACCGGACTCCCGGGGGCGTCCGAGGCCGCCTCCCGGCCCCCTCATCAGCTCAGCGGCGCCTGGCTCGCCAGGCAGCTGACCGACGGCCTCGTCCACAACGACCAGTTCGACATCGACGACCACGGCCTGTCCATCGACACCGCGTTCGGCCTGGCCGCCGTTGGCGGTCACCGCACCACGGTCCGGGAGATCAGCAGCGCGGTCGCGGGGTCGCTCGACGCCTACATCACCGGCGAGGCCTTCGGCGACCCCGGCAGCACGTACGCCGGACCCACCGCCAAGGCCTTGGTGCTCGCGCAGCTCGCCGGGGACGACCCCACCGGCTACGGCGGGATCGACCTCGTCGCCCGCCTGGAGTCGACGGTGAGCACCACGGCCCCCACATCCGGCCGGATCGGGGACGCGAGCACGTTCGGCGACTACGCCAACGTCGTCGGGCAGGCCCTCGCCGTGCAGGGGCTCGCGGCCGCGGGGTCGCCGCAGGCCGGGCCCACCCTGGACTTCCTGCTCGACCAGCAGTGCGAGAAGGGCTACTTCCGGCTGAACCTCACCGCCGACAAGACCGCGGCCGACCAGACGTGCGACGGCGGACGGCCCCGCACCACCAGCGCCCCGGACACCGACGCGACCGCGCTGGCCGTGCTGGCCTTGCAGTCGGTGGAGCCCAAGACGGCACCGGTGCGGCTCGCGCTGCGCGAGGCGACCGCCTGGTTGACCGACCACCAGCGCCGCAACGGCTCCTTCGGGGGCGGTACGTCGACCGAGGCCAGCAACGCCAACAGCACCGGTCTGGCGGCTTGGGCGCTGGCGGCCCGCGGTGCCTGCCGGCCGGCGGTCGACGCCGCCACCTGGGTGCGCGGGCTGCAGGTCCGCCGCGTCAGGGCGTCCTCGCCGCTGGCCACGCAGAAGGGGGCCATCGCCTATGACGCGGCGGCCTACACCAAGGGCCTCCGCAGGGGCATCACGAAGGCCACCCGGGACCAGTGGCGACGGACCACCGCCCAGGCAGCGCCGGCCATGCGGCTGCTCACCGTCCAGGCCTGCCGGAAGTTCTGAGCCCTGGCCATGCAGCGGATCCTTGCCCGCCTCGTTGCCGCGATCGTGCTGCTCGTGGCAGCGGGGCCGGCCCTGCCCGCGCCGGCCGGTGCCGCCGCCTGCTCCGACGGCGACGGGGTCACCGTGGTGGTGGACTTCCACGAGCTCGGCGGCGGCGTGCAGCAGCAGTGCGACGCCGACGGCGCCGGCACCTCGGCCGCGACACTCCTTCCCCGCAACGGGTTCCCGCTCGACTACGTCCAGCGGCAGCCCGGTTTCGTCTGCCGGGTCGCCGGTGAGCCGGCCGACGACCCCTGCGTGAACACGCCCCCGGCCGACGCGTACTGGGGGGTCTTCTGGTCCGACGGCAAGTCCGGCTCCTGGAAGTACGCCGCCGAGGGGGTCGGCTCGCTCGAGGTGCCCGACGGGGGCTACGTGGCGCTCGCCTGGCAGGGCTCCAGCACCCGCAACCCACCGGGCATGGCCCCCCGCAGCCACGCCTCACCGACCCCCTCGGCGACCAGCTCGTCCCCCGCGGCGCCCGCGGGAGGCGGACCGACCCTTCCGGCCCCGCCACCGGCCACGTCGGCCTCCGTCGCAGGCAGCGCGACCCCGTCCGCCTCGCCTTCCAGCAGTCCCTCGAAGGCGCGACGCTCCGCCCACCCGCACGCGCGGGCCAGCGCGACCGCGACCCCGTCGGTGAGCCCGGTCGCAGACCAGAGCAGTCAGCCGCCCCCACCAGCCGCGGGCAGCACCGGAGGGCTGCCCGGCTGGGCGGTGGCCGGCGTACTGCTGCTGCTCGTGGCTGCCGCGGCCGGCATCACGGCGCTGCGTCGCTACGGGGAGCGCGCCGGCCCGTGAGCAGCCGCCTCCCCCGTGACCTGCATCCCGTGGCCTGGTGGCTGTGGGCCCTCGGGCTCGCCGGGGCCGCCTCGCTCACCACCAACCCGCTGGCGCTGCTGCTGGTGGTCGGCGTCGCCTGGGTGGTGGTGGTCGCACGTCGTTCCGACCAGCCCTGGTCGAGGTCCTTCCGGCTGTACGTCGTGATGGGGCTCGCGATCGTGGTGGTCCGGGTCGCCTTCCGGGTGCTCTTCGGGGTGGCCGCGGGGGGCCACGTGCTGCTTGCGCTGCCCTCGCTGCCCCTGCCCGGCTGGGCCGCCGGCGTACAGCTGCTCGGCCCGGTCACCCGGGAGGAGCTTCTCGCCGGGCTGTACGACGGGATGCGGCTGGCCACCCTGGTGATCTGCGTGGGGGCGGCGAACTCCCTCGCCAACCCCAAGCGTCTGCTCAAGTCGGTCCCGCCAGCGCTCTACGAGATCGGCACCGCGCTGGTGGTGACCGTGACGATCTTCCCCCAGCTCGCCGACAGCGTCCGTCGGGTGCGTGCTGCCCAGAGCCTGCGCGGCGGGACCGCGGGCCGGGTCGGCCGCCTGCGTCGTTTCCTCGTGCCGGTGCTGGAGGACGCCCTGGCCCGCTCCCTGGCGCTCGCGGCAGGGATGGACACCCGAGGCTACGGCCGGTCCGGCGGCGAGTCCCGTGGGCGGCGGTGGGTGACCGGGGCGCTGCTCCTGGCGGGCCTGTGCGGGCTCGGCATCGGGCTCTACGGGCTGCTGGACCTGACCGCTCCCCGGGTGCTGGCGCTCCCGATGGTGGTCCTGGGGGTCGTGCTGGCGCTGGCCGGTCTCTCCAGCGCGGGCGCGCGGGTCGAGCGCAGCCGCTACCGGCCCGACCCGTGGCAGTGGCCGGAGACGGCGGTGGCGCTCTGCGGGTTGGCCGTGGGGGCCACCGCCTGGTGGCTGGCGGGCTCGGCGCCGTGGGTGGCCCACCCCGGCGTGGACGTCGTCCCGGTGCTGACCGCCCCCGCCCTCCTCGGGACTCTCCTCGGGCTGGCGCCTGCGGTCCTCGCCCCGCCTCCGGTGCTTCGGGGTGCCACGGTCGCGGTCGGCCCCCGAGCTGTTCCCGGGGTGACGGTGTGATCGAGCTGCGCCAGGTCGGCTTCAGCTACGCCGACCACCCCGTTCTGGACGGGGTCGACCTCACCCTGGACGAAGGAGAGCTGCTCGTGGTCTCCGGCCCCACCGGCGTCGGGAAGTCCACCTTGCTCGGCGTGGTCACCGGGCTGGTCCCCCGGTTCAGCGGCGGCCGGCTCTCCGGCGACGTCCTGGTCGACGGGATCAGCGTGGTGCACCGCCCACCCCGAGAGCGCGCCCACCTGGTCGGCTACGTCGGCCAGGACCCTGCGTCCGGCTTCGTCACCGACACGGTGGAGGAGGAGCTGGCCTACGGGATGGAGCAGCTCGGTCTTCCGGCCCCCACCATGCGCCGCCGCGTGGAGGAGACCCTGGACCTCCTGGGGATCGCCGATCTGCGAGGCAGGGACCTGCGCACCCTCTCGGGCGGTCAGCAGCAACGGGTCGCCCTCGGGTCGGTGCTCACCATGCACCCGCGCGTCCTCGTGCTGGACGAGCCGACTTCGGCGCTGGACCCGACAGCGGCCGAGGACGTGCTGGCCACCGTCACCCGGCTGGTCCAGGACCTGGGGCTCTCGGTGCTCCTCGCCGAGCACCGGCTGGAGCGCGTCGTCCCCTTCGCCGACCGGATCTGCCTGCTCACCGGTGACGGCAGGGTCCGGGTCGGGGCCCCCGCCGACGTGCTGGCGGTCTCCCCGGTGGTGCCGCCGATCGTGGAGCTGGGCCGGCTCGTGGGCTGGTCCCCGCTCCCGCTGGCCGTCCGCGACGCCCGCCGCCGGGCACGTGACCTGGCGGCTCGGCTGGCTCCACCGACCCAGGGGGAGCCAGCCGCCGGTGCGGAGATCCTGGCCGCTCGGGGCGTGAGCGTGCTGCACGGCCGCACGGTGGCGGTACGCGAGGTCGACCTGACCCTGCGGTCCGGCACCGTCACCGCGCTCATGGGCCGCAACGGGTCGGGCAAGTCCTCGCTGCTGTGGGCGCTGCAGGGGACGGGGCGGCGCCGGGCTGGCCGGGTCCACGTGGGTGGGGCCGATCCGGCCGAGCTGGCCGCCGACGCGCGCCGCAGCCGGGTCGGGCTGGTGCCCCAGACGGCGGCGGACCTGCTCTACCTGGAGACCGTCGCCGAGGAGTGCGCCGCCGCGGACCAGCAGGCCCCGGGCGGGGAGGGCAGCTGTCGGGCGCTGCTGGACCGGCTGGTTCCCGGCATCGACCCGCACACGCATCCGCGCGACCTCTCGGAGGGGCAGCGGCTCGCCCTGGCCCTGGCGATCGTGCTGGCCGCGGCTCCGCCGGTGCTGCTCCTCGACGAGCCCACCCGGGGCCTGGACTACCCGGGCAAACAGGTCCTCGCCGCGATCCTGCGCGACCTCGCCGTCGAGGGCCGGGCGGTGGTGGTCGCCACCCACGACGTCGAGTTCGCCGCCACCGCCGCCGGCGACGTGGTCGTCCTGGCCGACGGGGAGGTGGTCTCGGCCGGCCCGGTGGCCAGGGTGATCGCCGAGTCGCCGTCGTTCGCCCCGCAGGTCACCAAGATCCTGGGCCCCCCGTGGCTGCGGGTCGACCAGGTCGCCGCCGCGCTGGAGGTGGCCCGGTGAGCGCCGCGGCCGTGCCGTTGCGGCTCCGCTCCACGGTGGTGCTCGCGGTCGCGTCGGTGCTGGGTCTGGTGATGCTCGGCTGGCCGCTGCTGCTGCAGGCCCCGCCGGGAACCCGAACGGACCCGCCGTTCGTCTTCCTGCTGCTCGTGCCGCTGGTCGTCGTCCTCGTGCTGGCCGAGTTCAGCGAGGGCGGGATGGACGCCCGGGTGCTCGCCCTGCTGGGTGTGCTGAGCGCCGTCAACGCCGTGCTGCGCGGCCTGAGCGCCGGCGTCGCCGGGGTGGAGCTGGTGTTCTTCCTGCTGATCCTCGCGGGCCGTGTGTTCGGCCCGGGCTTCGGGTTCGCGCTCGGCTGCACCTCGTTGTTCGCCTCCGCGCTGCTCACCGGCGGCGTCGGCCCGTGGCTGCCCTACCAGATGCTCGTCTCCGGCTGGGTCGGCATGGGGGCGGGGATGCTGCCGCGCCGGGTGTCCGGCCGGGCCGAGATCGCCCTGCTGGTGGGCTACGGCATCTTCGCGGCCTACGTCTTCGGCCTGCTGCTCAACCTGTCCGGCTGGCCGTTCCTCCTGGGGGTGGACGTCCCTGGCCACACCGGCTCGCTCGCGTTCGTGCCGGGGGACCCGCTCGCCGACAACCTGCGCCGGTTCGCGGCGTACACGCTGCTCACCTCGACCGGGACGTGGGACACCGGCCGAGCCATCACCACCTCGGTGGCACTGGTGGTGCTCGGCCCGGCGATCCTCGCCACCTTGCGGCGGGTGTCGCGACGTGCGCTGGTGCTGCCGGCGTCCGGTGCGTACGACGGTGCCGGCGACTCCTCCGTCCCGGACGCCGAGGCGGCACCGGTCGAGCGCGGGTAGCCCTCGCCACGACCCGGCGGCCCCGCGACTACTGGTGCGTACGACGCGTCAGGTGCGTCGTACGCACCAGTAGCCGCGCGGGCGGCTCAGTCCGGCGCCGGCTCGCTGAACCCCGGACCACTGCTGGTGGCGCCGATGCTGGCCACCACGACACACGCCATGGCGAGCAGCTGGAGGCCGGTGAGCAGCTCCTGCAGCACCAGCGCCGCCGCCAGCGCCGCCGCCGCCGGCTCCAGGCTCATCAGGATGCTGAAGACGGCGGGTCGCAGGGTGCGCAGCGCCGTGAGCTCCAGCGAGTAGGGGATCACCGAGCTGAGCATCCCGACGGCCGCGCCGAGCGCGACGACGTACGGGTCCATGAGGTCGCCGCTGCCGGTGCCGAGTGCGAACGGCGTGAGCACCACGGTGGCGATCACACTGGCTGCCGCCAGCCCGTCCAGTCCTGGCCAGCGCGCTCCGGTCCGGGCGCTGAGCAGGATGTACGCCGCCCAGGCGGCCCCCGCCACCAGGGCGAACAGCACGCCGAGGGGGTCGATCCGGCCCGGCTCGAGCCCCAGGAGCGCCACACCCGCCGCGGCCAGAGCCGCCCAGCCGAGGTCGCGCAGCCGCCGGGACCCGACCACCGCCAGGGACAGCGGGCCGATGAACTCTATGGTCACCGCGATCCCGAGCGGGATCCGTGCGAACGACTGGTAGATCGCCCAGTTCATCACGCACAGGCTCAGCCCGAAGCCGACCACCACCCGCCAGTCCTCTGCCGTGCGCCCCCGCAGGCCCGGGCGTGCGACGGCGGCCAGCACCACGGCGCTCGTGGCCAGCCGGAGCCACACCATCGACGTCGGATCCACGACGTCGAACAGGTGCTTGGCGATCGCGGCCCCGACCTGCACCGAGAGGATGCCGCCGAGCACCAGCCAGACGGGCGAGAGGCCGCGTCGGGGCCGGGGTCGGACCTGCACCCGGACAATCTAGGGGGTTGCCGCCGCGCCTGCCGTCGCGTTTGCTGGCCTAGGGTGGTGCAGATCACACCGTCGACGGGAGGGGATCGACATGGGGACGACGCTGGTGCTGGTCGGGACACGCAAGGGCCTGTGGATCGGCCGCTCGGACGCGTCCCGGGCGGAGTGGGCCTGGTCGGGTCCCCACTTCGCCATGGAGGAGGTCTACTCCTGCCTGGTGGACACCCGGGGGCCGCAGCCCAGGCTGCTCGTCGGCGCCTCGTCGAGCTGGTTGGGCCCCCAGGTCTGGCGCTCCGACGACCTGGGCGAGACCTGGCAGGAGACCCCGAACGGCGCGGTGCGGTTCCCCGAGGACACCGGCGCCACGGTGTCGCGGGTGTGGCAGCTGCAGCCCGGCGCCGAGGACGGGGTGGTCTGGGCGGGCACCGAGCCGGGGGCGGTCTTCCGGTCCGTCGACCGGGGGGAGACCTTCTCCCTCGAGCGTGCCCTGTGGGACCACCCACACCGGCCGCAGTGGAACGCCGGGTTCGGCGGGCAGGCCTTCCACACGATCCTTCCCCATCCCACGGACCCCCGGGCGGTGCTCGCGGCGATCTCCACCGGGGGGGTCTACCGCACCAGTGACGGCGGAGCCAGCTGGTGGCCCTCCAACGAGGGCATCAAGGCCGAGTTCATGCCCGGGGACCGGCACTACCCGGAGTTCGGGCAGTGCGTGCACAAGGTGGCCCGGCACCCGGCCGCCCCGGACCGTCTCTACCTGCAGAACCACGGCGGCGTCTACCGCTCCGACGACGGGGGGGACTCGTGGTTCTCGATCGCCGACGGGCTTCCCTCGGAGTTCGGTTTCCCGATCGTCGTCGACCCCCACGACCCGGAGACCGTCTACGTGTTCCCGATCGACGACGCCGGCGCCCGCTGGCCGGTCGACGGTCACGCGCGGGTATGGCGGTCGCGGAGCGGCGGCGAGGACTGGGAACCGCTGGGCGAGGGGATGCTGCCCGACGACTTCTTCGTGGCGGTGATGCGGGACGCGATGTGCGTGGACTCCGGGGAGCCCACCGGCCTGTACTTCGGCGGCCGCAACGGCGCGGTGCACGCCTCCGCGGACGGCGGGAGCTCCTGGCGCGAGATCGTCCGGGACCTGCCCGACGTACTCGTCGTGCGCGCCGCCACGGTCTGAGGAGACCAGGTGGCGGACTTCGAGGTCGTGCGCCGCACCCACATCGCAGCCGACCCGGCCCGGGTGCACGGCCTGGTCAACGACTTCCGGCAGTGGCGGGACTGGTCGCCCTGGGAGGGTCTGGACCCCACGATGGACCGCGAGTACTCCGGCGCCGAGCGCGGCGTCGGGGCCCACTACACCTGGTCGGGCAACCGGCGAGCGGGGTCCGGGAGCATGGAGATCACCGCGTCGAACCCGCAGCAGATCGACCTTGCCCTCACCTTCGAGAAGCCGTGGCGCGCGACCAACCGGGTGTGCTTCCTGCTGACCCCCGTCAACTCCGGCACCGACGTGGCCTGGCGGATGACCGGCAGCCAGTCCGGGGTGGCGGGGCTCCTCGGGAGGGTGGTCGGCATGGACCGGTTGCTGGGCAAGGACTTCGAGAAGGGGCTGACCCGGCTCAAGGCGGTCGCGGAGTCCTGACCCCGCACTGTCATACGGACCGAGCCGACGTCTGCTCTGCTCCGACGTCTGCTCCGTCCGGATGACGTCCCGCGCCATCGGCGACAGGTCGCCTGAGGTTCGTGCCGGGTCGGGGGGCCAGTAGTCTCGGACGCATGCCCGAGCGCCCCGAGGTCACGCCGCAGCCCGACATCAAGCCCCGTTCCCGCGACGTCACCGACGGACTCGAGAAGACCGCGGCCCGTGGCATGCTCCGGGCCGTCGGCATGGGCGACGAGGACTTCGCCAAGCCCCAGATCGGGGTCGCGTCCTCGTGGAACGAGATCACCCCCTGCAACCTCTCCCTGGACCGGCTGGCCAAGGCGGTCAAGAACGGCGTGCACGCCGCCGGGGGCTACCCGCTGGAGTTCGGCACGATCTCGGTCAGCGACGGCATCGCGATGGGCCACGAGGGCATGTACTTCTCGCTGGTTTCCCGGGAGGTGATCGCCGACTCGGTCGAGACCGTGATGATGGCCGAGCGGCTCGACGGCTCGGTGCTGCTCGCCGGCTGCGACAAGTCGCTCCCGGGGATGCTGATGGCCGCCGCCCGGCTCGACCTGGCCAGCGTGTTCCTCTACGCGGGCTCGATCATGCCGGGCCAGGTCGACGGGCGGGACGTCACCATCATCGACGCGTTCGAGGCGGTGGGCGCCTGCCTGGCCGGCCGGATCACCCGCGAGGAGGTCGACCGGATCGAGCGCGCGATCTGCCCCGGCGAGGGCGCCTGCGGCGGCATGTACACCGCGAACACGATGGCCTCGGTGGGGGAGGCTCTCGGCATGTCGCTGCCCGGCAGCGCGGCGCCGCCGGCGGTGGACCGCCGCCGGGACGGGTTCGCCCACAAGTCCGGCGAGGCGGTCGTCAACCTGCTGCGGCAGGGCATCACCGCCCGTCAGATCATGACCCGCGAGGCCTTCGAGAACGCGATCGCGGTGGTGATGGCGCTCGGCGGCTCCACCAACGCCGTGCTCCACCTGCTGGCCATCGCCCGCGAGGCCGACGTCGACCTTGACCTCGACGACTTCAACCGGATCGGCGAGAAGGTGCCGCACCTGGGCGACCTCAAGCCGTTCGGCCGGTTCGTCATGAACGACGTCGACAAGGTCGGCGGCATCCCGATGGTGATGAAGGCCCTCCTGGACGCCGGACTGATGCACGGCGATGCGCTCACCGTGACCGGCCGGACGCTCGCCGAGAACCTCGCGGACATCAACCCGCCCTACGTCGACGGCGAGATCATCCGGCCCCTGGACCGCCCGATCCACCGCACCGGCGGGCTGAGCATCCTGCGGGGGTCGCTGGCCCCCGAAGGAGCCGTGGTGAAGACGGCGGGCTTCGACGACTCCACCTTCACCGGCACCGCCCGGGTCTTCGACGGCGAGCGGGCGGCGCTGGACGCGCTGGCCGAGGGACGCATCGTGGCCGGGGACGTGGTGGTGATCCGCTACGAGGGGCCCAAGGGCGGCCCGGGCATGCGGGAGATGCTCGCCATCACCGGTGCGATCAAGGGCGCCGGACTGGGCAAGGACGTGCTGCTGATCACCGACGGCCGGTTCTCGGGGGGCACCACCGGGCTGTGCGTGGGCCACATCGCCCCGGAGGCGGTCGACGGCGGCCCGATCGCGTTCGTGCGCGACGGCGACCGGATCACCCTTGACGTCGCCAACCGGACCCTCGAGGTCGCGATCGACGACCTGGCAGAGCGTCGGCAGGGCTGGACCCCGCGACCGCCCACCTACACCCGCGGCGTGCTCGCCAAGTACGCCAAGGTGGTGCAGTCGGCGGCGCACGGCGCCGTCTGCGGCTGACGGGTGCGGTTCTCGGTCCGGACCTGGCCGGCCGTGCTGGCGCTGGCTCTGCTGGCGGCCTGCACCAGCGGTGGAGAGGCGCCGGCCGGGCCCGGCCGGCAGTCGACCGTCGCCGGCC
>NZ_DAOMFK010000042.1:0-18757 GCF_035429765.1 Nocardioides sp.
AGTCGATGTCGGCGCGCAGCGTGTGCAGCGGCACCCGGCCCTCGCGGTAGAACTCGGTGCGCGACATCTCCGCGCCGTTGAGGCGTCCGGAGCACTGGATCCGGATGCCCTTGGCGCCCGACCGCATCGAGGTCTGCATCGCCTTGCGCATCGCCCGGCGGAACTGGACGCGGCCCGAGAGCTGCTCGGCCACACCCTGGGCGACCAGCTGGGCGTCGATCTCGGGATTCTTGACCTCGAGGATGTTCAGCTGGACCTGCTTGCCGGTGAGCTTCTCCAGCTCCCCGCGGATGCGGTCCGCCTCGGCGCCGCGGCGGCCGATGACGATGCCGGGACGGGCGGTGTGGATGTCCACCCGCACCCGCTCGCGGGTGCGCTCGATCTCGACCCGGGAGATACCGGCCCGCTCCATGCCCTTGGACAGGAGCTTGCGGATGGCCACGTCCTCGCCGACGTAGCTCTTGTAGAGCTTGTCGGCGTACCAGCGGCTCTTGTGGTCGGTGGAGATGCCCAGGCGGAAGCCGTTGGGGTTGATCTTCTGGCCCATCAGGCCTTCCGTCCCTTCTTCTGCTCGGCCAGCACGGACGCCGGCTGCACGGCGAGCGTGATGTGGCTCGTGCGCTTGTTGATCCGGGTCGCGCGCCCCTGCGCGCGGGGCCGCCAGCGCTTCATCGTGGGGCCCTCGTCCACCATGGCCACCGAGACGACCAGGTCGCCGCGGTCGAGGTCCTCGGTGGACTCGGCGTTGGCGATGGCGCTCTCCAGCACCTTGTAGACGGTCTCTGAGGCCGCCTGCGGCGCGAACGCCAGCAGGGACAGGGCCTCGTCGACAGGCAGGCCACGGACCATGTCGACGACACGGCGGGCCTTCATCGGCGTGATCCGCACGAAGCGTGCGCTCGCGAAGGCACCCGGCTGGTCGCCGAGCAGCGACTCGCGGCGGGCGCTGGTGCGCCGGCGCTCGGTAACGCTCATTGCTCGTTCTCTCCAGTTCCTGCGTCGGGGTCCGGCCGCCTCAGCGGCGGCGGCCCTTCCGGTCTTCCTTCACGTGCCCGCGGTAGGTGCGGGTGGGGGCGAACTCCCCGAGCTTGTGGCCGACCATCGAGTCGGTCACGAACACCGGGACGTGCTTGCGGCCGTCGTGCACCGCGATCGTGTGGCCGATCATGGCCGGCACGATCATCGAGCGGCGCGACCAGGTCTTGATGACGTTGTGGCTGCCCTTGGCGTTCTCGGCGTCCACCTTCTTCATCAGGTGGTCGTCGACGAAGGGGCCCTTCTTCAGGCTGCGAGGCATCTGTCTCCCTTATCCTCAGCGCTTCTTGCCGGTCTTGCGGCGGCGGATGATCTGGGCGTCGCTGGCCTTGCGCTTGCGCGTGCGACCCTCGGGCTTGCCCCACGGGGACACCGGGTGGCGACCACCCGACGTCTTGCCCTCGCCACCACCGTGCGGGTGGTCGACGGGGTTCATCACGACACCGCGCACCGTCGGGCGACGGCCCTTCCAGCGCATCCGGCCGGCCTTGCCCCAGTTGATGTTCGACTGCTCGGCGTTGCCGACCTCGCCGACCGAGGCGCGGCAGCGCACGTCGACGAACCGCATCTCACCCGAGGGCATGCGCAGGGTGGCCCGGGAGCCCTCCTTGGCGACCAGCTGGGCGCTGTTGCCGGCGGACCGGGCGATCTTGGCGCCACCGCCGGGCCGCAGCTCCACACAGTGGATGGTGGTGCCGACGGGGATGTTGCGCAGGGGCAGGTTGTTGCCGGGCTTGATGTCGGCGCTGGAGCCCGACTCCACCATGGTGCCCTGGGTGAGGTCCTTGGGCGCGATGATGTAGCGCTTCTCGCCGTCGGCGTAGTGCAGCAGCGCGATCCGGGCGGTGCGGTTGGGGTCGTACTCGATGTGAGCGACCTTTGCCGGCACACCGTCCTTGTCGTAGCGACGGAAGTCGATGATCCGGTAGGCACGCTTGTGTCCACCGCCCTGGTGCCGGGTGGTGATCCGGCCCTGGTTGTTGCGACCGCCCTTCTTGGGCAGCGGTCGTGTCAGCGACTTCTCCGGCGTGGTCCGGGTCACCTCGACGAAGTCGGCGACCGACGAGCCGCGGCGGCCCGGGGTGGTCGGCTTGTACTTGCGGATTGCCATGTCTCTCGTCCTGTTGTCTGGTCCCGGTCAGCTGACCGGGCCCCCGAAGATGTCGATGCGGTGACCCTCGGCGAGGCTGACGATGGCGCGCTTGGTGTCCTTGCGCTTGCCCAGCCCGTTCCGGGTGCGTCGGGTCTTGCCCGGGCGGTTGAGGGTGTTCACCGAGGTGACCTTGACGTTGAACACGCTCTCGACAGCGATCTTGATCTCGGTCTTGTTCGCGTCGGGGCGGACCAGGAAGGTGTACTTGTTCGCGTCCAGCAGGCCGTAGCTCTTCTCCGACACCACCGGGGCGATCAGGATGTCGCGCGGGTCCTTGTACAGGGTGCTCACTGGGCCTCCTCCTCACCGGGCTGCGTGTCGGTGTCCTTGGCCTTCTTCTCCGGCTTGTCGGCCTTCGCCTTCTTCCCGGCCTTGTCCTTCTTCTCGGCCTTGTCCTTCTTCTCGGCCTTGTCCTTCTTCTCGGCCTTGTCCTTCTTCTCGGCCTTCGCGGGCTTCTCCGCCGTCGCCGGCTTCTCCGCCGTCGCCGGCTCCTGCTCGGGGGCGGTGGCCGGGGCGCTCCCGGTGGCGCGCACGACGAAGGCGTCGTAGGCGCCGCGGGTGAAGACCACGTCGTCGGAGGCCAGTACGTCGTAGGTGTTGAGCTGGTCGACCGCCACGATGTGCACCGTGGGCGCGTTGCGCAGCGAGAGCCAGGTCACCGAGTCGGTGCGCTCGAGCACGACCAGGAAGCGGTCGCGGTCGGTCAGCCCGGTCAGCGCGGCGAGCGCGGTCTTGGTGGAGGGGGTCTCGCCGGCCACCAGCCCGTCCACCACGTGGATGCGACCGTTGCGGGCCCGGTCGGAGAGCGCACCGCGCAGCGCGGCCGCCTTCATCTTCTTGGGGGTGCGCTGGTCGTAGCTGCGCGGCTTCGGACCGTGCACCGTGCCGCCACCGGCGAACTGCGGCGCCCTGGTCGAGCCCTGGCGCGCGCGGCCGGTGCCCTTCTGCTTGTAGGGCTTGCGGCCACCGCCGCGCACCTCGCCGCGGGACTTGGTGGCGTGCGTGCCCTGGCGGGCAGCGGCCTGCTGAGCCACCACGACCTGGTGGATGAGCGGGATGTTGACCTGGACGTCGAAGATCTCGGCGGGCAGGTCGACCTGCAGGGTCTTCGTGCTCACTTGACGGCCTCCCCGGTCGCAGCGGACTTCTTGGCGGCCGAACGGAGCACGAGCAGCCCGCCGTTCGGGCCGGGAACCGCACCCTTGAGCAGGATCACGCCCTTGTCGGCGTCGACGGCGTGCACCACGACGTTCTGGATGGTGACGGTGTCCGCGCCCATCCGGCCCGCCATCCGGGTTCCCTTGAAGACGCGGCCCGGCGTGGCGCAGGCGCCGATCGAGCCGGGCTTGCGGTGGTTGCGGTGCGCACCGTGGGAGGCACCCACCCCGGAGAAGCCGTGACGCTTCATCGTGCCGGCGAAGCCCTTGCCCTTGCTGGTCCCGGTCACGTCGATGACCTCGCCAGGGGCGAAGGTGTCCAGCGGCAGCTCCTGGCCGATGGTGTAGGACGCCGCGTCCGCGGTGCGGATCTCCAGCAAGTGGCGACGCGGGGTCACCCCGGCCTTGGCGAAGTGGCCGCGGTCGGGCTGGTTCACCTTGCGCGCCTCGATCTCGCCGTACCCGACCTGGATGGCGTTGTAGCCGTCGGTCTCGGGACGGCGGACCTGGGTGACCACGTTGGTGGTCGCGGCGACCACGGTCACCGGGACGACGCGGTTGTGCTCGTCCCAGAGCTGGGTCATGCCGAGCTTGGTGCCCAGCAGGCCCTTCACGTTGCGTTCCAGAGTCATGTCGTCAGCCTCAGAGCTTGATCTCGATGTCGACGCCGGCGGGCAGGTCGAGTCGCATCAGCGAGTCGACGGTCTTCGGCGTGGGGTCGATGATGTCGATGAGACGCTTGTGGGTGCGCATCTCGAAGTGCTCGCGGGAGTCCTTGTACTTGTGGGGCGACCGGATCACGCAGTAGACGTTCTTCTCGGTCGGCAGCGGCACCGGGCCGGCGACGCGCGCACCCGTGCGGGTGACCGTGTCCACGATCTTGCGTGCCGAGGTGTCGATCACCTCGTGGTCGTAGGCCTTGAGCCTGATGCGGATCTTCTGTCCCGCCATCTGTCTCTCTCGTCCCTGTCGTCAGGTGCCCGGTGGCACCGCGTGCTGTGCTGTCCCGAGGCCCCCCCGGGTGAGGGGGTCCCGCCCCGCTCCGCCGCCCACCCCGTCTCCGACCCCCGCGGTCGGGCGTGTCGCGCCTGTCACGGCGCGACCCGGCTCGTGCAAGGTCGTTGTCGGTGTGGGTGGCGCCCGACGGGTTCGTCGGGCTGATCGGGTCTCCGCTGGTCGGTGCGGCCGCACGCCGGAACACCGATCGCTTGCGACGGACCAGCCGCCGGGAGACACGATTCAGTAGTCAAGCTGTGGCGCACCCCGGCGACCCGCCGGAGCAACCTGACTATCTTGGCAGACTTCCGCCCGCGCGCAAAATCCGTCCCCGTCCTGCCTGCCACCGTGGCCGACAGGCCCCACCACCCGGGTGGGCCGCCACTCGTGCCGGGTCGGCGGGGTGGTCTGGTCGTCGGGGCGCAGAGTGAATAGATTGCCCGCCATGATCGATCGAGGACACCTGGCCGACCTGCGTGCGCAGGAGGAGGCCCGCTTCGTGCAGTCCCGCCCGAGGTCCGCGGCGCTGGCCCAGCAGGCCCGGGACTCCCTGCTCGCCGGCGTGCCGATGCCGTGGATGACCCGGTGGCCCGGCTCGTTCCCGGTGTTCTTCGAGACCGCGCAGGGCGCCCGGTTCACCGACGTGGACGGGCTGGAGTACGTCGACTTGTGCCTGGGCGACACCGGAGCGATGACCGGGCACGCGCTGCCGGGGGTGGCCGAGGCCGTCTGCACGCGGGCGCGGACCGGCCTGACCACCATGCTTCCGTCCGAGGACGCGGTCTGGGTCGGTCGCGAGCTGGCCCGGCGGTTCGGGCTGCCCCGCTGGCAGATGGCGATGTCGGCCACGGACGCCAACCGGTTCGTGCTCCGCTTCGCCCGGCACCTGACCGGGCGCCCGCGGGTGGCCGTCATGGACTGGTGCTACCACGGCACGGTGGACGAGACGCTGGCCGTCCTCGACGGGGACCGGGTCGTCCCGCGACCGGGTGCGCTCGGCCCGCAGGTCGACGTCGCGCTGACGACCGCCGTGGTGCCGTTCAACGACCTGGAGGCGCTGGACCGGCGGCTGGCGGTGGGCGACGTCGCCTGCCTGCTCATGGAGCCGGCGCTCACCAACATCGGGATCGTGCTCCCCGAGGACGGCTACCTCGCCGGCGTCCGTGAGGTCACCCGCCGGCACGGGGTGGTCTGGATCATCGACGAGACCCACACCCTGTGCGCCGGCCCGGGCGGTGCGACCGCCGCCTGGGGGCTCGAGCCCGACATGGTGGTGATGGGCAAGCCGATCGGCGGCGGCATCCCGGTGGCGGCGTACGGCATGACCGAGGAGATCGCCGACCGGCTCGCCACGCCGATGCTCGGCCACGAGATCGACGTGGCCGGGGTCGGCGGGACCCTCACCGGCAACGCGCTGGCGATGGCGGCGGTCCGCGCCACGCTGTCCTCGGCGCTGCGCGTGGAGGACTTCGCGGTCTCGGTGCCGCTGGCGGAGCAGTTCACCGCAGGGGTGGCAGGGGTGATCGCGGAGCACGAGCTGCCCTGGCACGTGCAGCGGCTGGGCTGCCGCGCCGAGTACTGGTTCTGCCCTCCGCCGCGCAACGGCGCGGACGCGGCCGCGGCCATCGACGAGGAGCTGGACGGCTTCATGCACCTGTGGGCGCTCAACCGCGGCATCCTGCTCACGCCGTTCCACAACATGGCGCTGTTCTCCCCCCACCACACCGAGGGTGACGTCGACCACCACACCGAGGTCTTCGCCGACGCGGTGCGCGCGCTGCTACGGCGCTGACCGGGCGCGCGCGTCTTCCCCACTGCCGCGGGGTTGTGGTCGCTGAGGACCCCCGAATCGGCCCTTCTGACGACCACACCCCCGCGGTAGACGGGGTGGGGGCAGCGGGCCTACCGTGGAGGAATGGCGAGCCTGATCGTCATGGGCGTGCTGGCGCTCGGCTACCCGCTCTTCCCGTGGCGGCGAGCCGCCGCCGCGGTGCGGCGGCTCGCCGACTGGTGGCGCGCCCGGCGCGACCAGCGGCTCCCGGTCCGCCCGCTCGAGGAGATCGCCGAGGACGCGCGCCGGTTGGCGGTGGCCTTCCGGACCCACCCGCGGGGCACCTCGTTCGTGAAGTACGAGGCACACCGTCGTGCCTACGACGACGTCCTCACCGAGGCGTGCCGGGCGCTGGGCCTGGTGCACCTGCTCGGGGTGCTGCCTCCGGGCCCCGAGCTGGACCGGGAGCGGGAGCGGGTGGAGTGGGCCCTGGAGTGCGCGGGGCTGGAGCTGGGCCTACTCCGGTGAGCCGCCGGCGACCACCCGCCGGTAGCACAGGTCGACGATCTCGCGCCCCGCGGCGAGGCCCTTGCGCTCGAACCGGGTGAGCGGACGCTCGGCCCACCGCGGCACCACCCCACCGACCAGCTGCTGCTCCGCCCCGAGGACGCGCACCATCTGCTCGGCGTAGTCGGGCCAGTCGGTCGCCAGCCGCCAGGTCGCGCCGGGGCGGAGCCTGCCGGCGGCGAGTGCCGCGAAGCCCGGCGTGACGAGCCTGCGCTTGTGGTGGCGCGTCTTGTGCCAGGGGTCGGGGAAGAAGCTCCACAGCCCGGTCAGGTCGCCGGGGGCCACCAGGTGCTCGAGCGCCCACACGGCGTCCACCGCGCACAGCCGGACGTTGTCCACCCCGGCCTCGGCCAGGCGGGCCAGGGTGGAGGCGACGCCCGGACGCCAGACCTCCAGCGCGAGCACGTCGCTGCCGGGACGCCGGGCGGCGAGGGCGACGGTCGCCTCGCCCACGCCGGAGCCGATCTCCACGACCAGCGGCGCCTGTCGGCCGAACCAGTCCGCGAGCGCGAACCCGGGTGCGTCGACCGCCTCCTCCGGGATGACCCAGTCCCGGTGGTGGGCCTCCCACGCGGCGGCCTGCCGTGGCGTCAGCCGGCTGCCCCGGCGCGAGTAGGTGAGCACCTCCCGGATCCGGCGTCCCTCCGGGGTGAACCGCTGGTGGGGCCGCGCCGGGTGGACGTGGTCGGGGGTCACGGTTGGCTCGTCAGCCCAGGGACAGCCAGACGAAGGCCACGAGCCCCGCGACCACGATGCCGGTGCCGATGATGCCGCAGATGCGCCCCGCCACGGCGCTCTCCCGGCCGGTGAGGGCTCCCCCCGAGGCATCGATCTCGGCGACCACCCGGTTGCCCATCACCCAGGCGAACGGCCCGAGGATGTTGCACAGCACCAGTCCCAGGACACCCAGGACCAGGACGGTCGTGGCCCGGGGGTGCTGCGCGCGGGACGGGTACGACGGGGGCGGCTGGCTCACGGCCGGGAGTATGGCACGCGGCCGGGCCCCGCTCCGACGCCCAGCCGCAGGGCGCCGCAGGCCTCGAGCATCGCGTCGCGGCTGGCCCGTCCCACGCCGGTGGCGTTGACGAAGGCGTGCACCAGCCCGGTGTGCCGGCGCAGCCCCACCTGCACGCCCGCCTCGGCCAGCCGCTGCGCGTAGGCCTCGCCCTCGTCGCGGAGCACGTCGAAGCCCGCGACCGCGACGTACGCGGGCGGCAGCCCGGTCAGGTCCTCTGCCAGCAGCGGGGAGACCCGAGGGTCGTCGGCGGGATGGTCGCCCAGGTAGTGGTCGCGGTACCAGTCCATCTGGGCCTCGGTGAGGAAGAAGCCCTCCCGGAACTCCTGGTAGGACCGGTGCTTGGTGGACAGGTCGGTGCACGGGAAGAACAGCAGCTGGAAGGCGGGCCTGATCTCCGCGGCCGTCCGCAGGTCCTGGCAGAGCACGGCCGCCAGGTTGCCCCCGGCGCTGTCGCCCCCGACCGCCACCCGCTGGGGGTCGTGGCCCCACTCGACACCCTGGGCGACCGCGAAGCGGAACGCCGCGAGGGCGTCGTCGGGGGCGGCGGGGAACCGGTGCTCGGGCGCCAGCCGGTAGTCGACGGAGAGCACCGCCACCCCGGCGTGGGCGGCCAGGAACCGGCAGACCGAGTCGGCGCTGTCCAGCCCGCCCAGGACCCAGCCACCGCCGTGGAAGTACACCAGCAGCCGGTCCGCGTCGCGCTCGTCGGCCACGTAGAGCCGGCCCTCGATGCCACCGGTCGGGGTGGGGATCTCGAACTCGAGCACGTGCGACATCGGCAGTGGTGGACCGCCGAACAAGGCGGCCTCCCGGACGATCTGGGCGCGCGCCTCGTCCAGCGGCAGCTCCTCGAACGTCGGCTCGGTGCTGAGCTCCATCAGCCGCAGCGCGGCGCCGATCTCGGGGTCCAGGCCGGGCCAGCGCGCGCGGCGCTCCCGTCCTGCCAGGGCGCGCTGCATCCCGCGCGGCGCCCTGCCCAGGGTCACCAGCACCCCGCGGTCGACCCGGTCCTTCCACGCCTTGTCGCTCATGGCAAGAGTCCTACCACGGCCGGTCCCCCCGCCCCAGGGCCACCGGACGCGACAGCGGCCCCGGACCGTGGTCCGGGGCCGCTGCGCGATGGGTCTGGACGCCGGTCGCGCGGGCGGCGCGAACCGGCGGCAGGGTCACTTGGTGATCTTGGTGACCCGGCCGGCGCCGACGGTGCGACCGCCCTCGCGGATCGCGAAGCGCAGCCCCTCGTCCATGGCGATCGGCTGGATGAGCTCCACGATCATCTCGGTGTTGTCACCGGGCATGACCATCTCGGTGCCCTCGGGGAGGGTGACGACGCCGGTCACGTCGGTGGTCCGGAAGTAGAACTGCGGACGGTAGTTGTTGAAGAACGGCGTGTGCCGGCCGCCCTCCTCCTTCGACAAGACGTACACCGAGGCCTCGAAGTTGGTGTGCGGGGTGGTGGTGCCGGGCTTGATCACCACCATGCCGCGCTCGACGTCCTCGCGCTTGGTGCCGCGCAGCAGCAGACCGACGTTCTCACCGGCCTGGCCCTCGTCGAGAAGCTTGCGGAACATCTCGACGCCCGTGACGGTGGTCTTCTGCGAGCCCTCGCGGATGCCGACGATCTCGACCTCCTCGCCGACCTTGACCACGCCGCGCTCGATGCGGCCGGTGATCACGGTGCCACGACCGGTGATCGTGAAGACGTCCTCGACCGGCATCAGGAACGGCTTGTCGGTCTCGCGGACCGGGGTCGGGATGTAGGTGTCGACGGCGTCCATCAGCTCGAGGACCGAGGCGCCCCACGTCTCGTCGCCGTTGAGGGCCGGGAACGCGGCCACCCGCACCACGGGGATGTCGTCGCCGGGGAACTCGTACTCGGAGAGGAGCTCGCGCACCTCCATCTCGACCAGCTCGATGAGCTCGTCGTCGTCGACCATGTCGCACTTGTTGAGCGCGACGACCAGCGCGGGCACGCCCACCTGGCGGGCCAGCAGCACGTGCTCGCGGGTCTGCGGCATCGGGCCGTCGGTGGCGGCGACCACGAGGATCGCGCCGTCCATCTGGGCGGCGCCGGTGATCATGTTCTTGATGTAGTCCGCGTGACCCGGGCAGTCGACGTGGGCGTAGTGGCGCGCCTCGGTCTGGTACTCGACGTGCGCGATCGAGATCGTGATGCCCCGCTGACGCTCCTCCGGGGCCTTGTCGATCTCGTCGAACGGCGTGAAGGGGTTCAGGTCCGGGAACTTGTCGTGCAGGACCTTGGTGATGGCCGCGGTCAGCGTCGTCTTGCCGTGGTCGATGTGACCGATCGTGCCGATGTTGACGTGCGGCTTGGTCCGCTCGAACTTCGCCTTAGCCACGGTGGGCTCCTCCTGGGTTGTGAGTTGCTGCTTGACTCGTGTGGTTGTGAATGTTACTGCCGAGGGTTCGCCCCCTCACGGGGGTCCCGGGGGCTTGCCCCGGACGGGACTACTCGCCGCGGACCTTCTTGATGATCTCGTCGGCGATGCTCTGGGGAACCTCGGCGTACGAGTCGAACTCCATCGAGTACGAGGCCTGCCCGGAGGTCTTCGACCGCAGGTCACCAACGTACCCGAACATCTCCGACAGCGGCACGAGCGCGTTCACCACGCGGTCCCCGTGACGCTCCTCCATGCTCTGCACGTGGCCGCGGCGGCTGTTGATGTCGCCGATCACGTCCCCGAGGTAGTTCTCGGGGGTCGTGACCTCGACCGCGAACATCGGCTCGAGCAGCACCGGCCGGGCCTTGCGCGCCGCCTCCTTGAAGGCCTGGTTGCCGGCGATCTTGAAGGCCAGCTCCGAGGAGTCGACCTCGTGGTAGCCGCCGTCCTCCAGGGAGACCTTGACGTCGACCATGTGGTAGCCGGCCAGCACGCCGAACTCCATGGCGTCCTGGGCACCCTGGTCGACCGACGGGATGTACTCCCGGGGGACCCGGCCGCCGGTGACGTTGTTGACGAACTCGTAGCCCGCCCCGAGGCCGGTCTCCGGGTCGACGTTGGGCTCGATGGTGATGATCACCTTGGCGAACTGGCCAGAACCACCGGTCTGCTTCTTGTGGGTGTAGCTGTGGTTCTCGACCTTGGCGCGGATCGTCTCGCGGTAGGCGACCTGCGGCTTGCCGACGGTGGCCTCGACGCGGAACTCGCGGCGCATCCGGTCGACCAGGATCTCCAGGTGCAGCTCGCCCATGCCGGCGATGATGGTCTGCCCGGTCTCCTCGTCGGTCTTGACCGTGAAGGTCGGGTCCTCGTCGGAGAGCCGCTGGATCGCGGTGCCGAGCTTCTCCTGGTCGCCCTTGGTCTTCGGCTCGATGGCGACCTCGATCACCGGTGCCGGGAAGCTCATCGACTCCAGCACCACTGGGTGCTGCTGGTCGCACAGCGTGTGGCCGGTCTTGGTGTCCTTCAGGCCCATCACCGCCACGATCTGACCGGCACCGACCGAGGAGATCTCCTCACGCTTGTTCGCGTGCATCTGGTAGACCTTGCCGATCCGCTCCTTGCGACCGGTGACCGAGTTGAGCACGGTCGCCCCGGCGGAGAGCTTGCCGGAGTAGACGCGCACGTAGATCAGCTTGCCCAGGTGCGGGTCGGAGGCGATCTTGTAGGCGAGGCCGGAGAAGGGCTCGTCGTCCTGCGGCAGCCGCTCGATCTTCACGTCCTCGTCGTTGGGCTTGTGGCCCTCGATGGCGTGGATGTCCAGCGGCGAGGGAAGGAACTTGACCACCGCGTCCAGCAGCGGCTGCACCCCCTTGTTCTTGAAGGCGGTGCCGGTGAGGACCGGGTTGAGCCGGTCGGCGAGGGTCGCGCGCCGGATGCCGGCCTCGATCTCCTCGACGGAGAGCTCCTCACCCTCGAGGTACTTCTCCATGATCTCGTCGTCGGCCTCGGCGAGGGTCTCGAGCAGCTTCTCGCGCCACTCCTCGGCCTGCGCCTGCATGTCGGCGGGGATCTCCTCGACGACGTAGTCCTCGCCCATCTTGGTCTCGCCGCGCCACACCAGCGCACGCATGCCGACCAGGTCGACCACACCGATGAAGTCGGACTCCGCGCCGATCGGCAGCTGCAGGACCAGCGGGGTGGAGTTCAGCCGGTCGACGATCATGTCGACGCAGCGGAAGAAGTCCGCGCCGGTGCGGTCCAGCTTGTTCACGAAGCACATCCGCGGCACGGAGTACTTGTTCGCCTGACGCCACACCGTCATCGACTGCGGCTCCACGCCGGCCACCCCGTCGAACACCGCGACCGCGCCGTCGAGCACCCGCAGGGACCGCTCCACCTCAGCGGTGAAGTCGACGTGCCCGGGGGTGTCGATGATGTTGATCTGGTGGTCCTTCCACCAGCAGGTGGTCGCGGCGGAGGTGATCGTGATGCCGCGCTCCTGCTCCTGCTCCATCCAGTCCATGGTGGCGGCGCCCTCGTGGACCTCGCCGATCTTGTAGGTGATGCCGGTGTAGAACAGGATGCGCTCGGTCGTGGTGGTCTTGCCGGCGTCGATGTGCGCCATGATGCCGATGTTGCGGACCTTGTTGAGGTCCGTGGTGATGTCGACGGCCACTGGGTGTCAGTTCCTTAGGTCGAGTGTGTGCGCGGGGCACGGGAGTGGGTCGCACCCCCGGCGGCTCACCAGCGGTAGTGGGCGAAGGCCTTGTTGGACTCGGCCATCTTGTGGGTGTCCTCGCGCTTCTTCACCGCGGCGCCGAGGCCGTTGGCGGCGTCGAGGATCTCGTTCATCAGCCGCTCCGACATCGTCTTCTCGCGGCGCAGCGCGGCGTACCCGACCAGCCACCGCAGGGCCAGCGTGGTGGAGCGGTTGGCCTTGACCTCGATCGGCACCTGGTAGGTGGCACCGCCGACCCGACGCGACTTGACCTCGATGGCCGGCCGGACGTTGTCCAGGGCGCGCTTGAGGGTGACGACGGGGTCGGTGCCGGTCTTGTCCCGGCAGCCCTCCAGCGCGGTGTAGACGATCCGCTGCGCGACCTGCTTCTTGCCGTCCTTGAGGACCTTGCTGACCAGCTGGGTGACGACCTGCGAGCCGTACACCGGGTCGACGTCGATGGGACGCTTGGGAGCGGGACCCTTGCGCGGCATCAGCTCTTCTCCTTCTTCGCGCCGTAGCGGCTCCGGGCCTGCTTGCGGTTCTTGACGCCCTGGGTGTCGAGGGTGCCGCGGATGATCTTGTAGCGCACGCCGGGGAGGTCCTTCACCCGGCCGCCGCGCACCAGCACGATGGAGTGCTCCTGGAGGTTGTGCCCCACGCCCGGGATGTACGCCGTGACCTCGACGCCGCTGGACAGGCGCACGCGGGCGACCTTGCGCAGAGCGGAGTTCGGCTTCTTCGGGGTGGTGGTGTAGACGCGCGTGCAGACGCCGCGCCGCTGGGGTGATCCCTTGAGGGCAGGCGTCTTGTTCTTCGACACCTTGTCCTGGCGGCCCTTGCGGACCAGCTGCTGGATGGTGGGCACCGGGTGGTTCCCTCTCTCGTCCTCTAGTCACGGCCCGACGCCTTGCCGGGCACGGAGGTGTTGCGTGGAGCGTGTGCCTGATGGTGTGTGCGGCCCTGCTCTCCGGCGACGTGAATCGCTGCCGGTTCCGGGCACGCGCAACGGTCTGGTCGTCCCAGACACCGAGGAACGAGGCTACTCCGTCGCCGAACGGCGGTCAAAACGCCGGGAGCGCTGGCGCCGGGCCGGGAGGGGTGGGCCAGGATGGTCCCATGCGAGTCGGGGTCCTCACCAGCGGGGGCGACGCCCAGGGCATGAACGCGGCCGTGCGCAGCGTCGTACGCACCGCGCTGAGCCACGGCGCGGAGCCCTTCGCGGTGATGGAGGGGTTCCAGGGAGCGGTCGACGGCGGGGCCCGGGTCCGGCCGCTGCTCTGGGAGGACGTGGGCAACATCCTGCACCGGGGCGGGACGATGATCGGGACCGCCCGCAGTGCCGACTTCCGGCAGCGGGAGGGCCGGCTGCGGGCGGTGCGCACGCTCGTCGAGCGGGGCATCGACCGGCTCGTGGTCATCGGCGGCGACGGGAGCCTCAGCGGCGCCGACCTGCTGCGCCAGGAGTGGCCCGACCTGGTCGCCGAGCTGGCTGCCGGCGGCGAGCTGACCCCCGAGCAGGTGACCGCCCACCCGGCGCTGATGCTGGTGGGCCTGGTCGGGTCGATCGACAACGACCTGGCCGGCAGCGACATGACCATCGGCGCGGACTCCGCCCTGCACCGGATCATCGAGGCGATCGACGCGATCTCCTCCACGGCAGCCAGCCACCAGCGCAGCTTCGTGATCGAGGTGATGGGACGGCACTGCGGCTACCTCCCGCTGATGGCGGCGATCGCCGGTGGGTGCGACTTCGTGCTGGTCCCCGAGAGCCCGCCGGAGGCCGGCTGGGAGGACCGGATGTGCGCGATGCTGCGCGAGGGGCGCGCGGCGGGGCGTCGTGAGTCGCTGGTGATCGTCGCGGAGGGGGCGGTCGACCGGACCGGCGACCCCATCACCTCGACGTACGTGCGCGACGCCATCGCGCAGCGGCTCGGCGAGGACGTCCGGGTGACGATCCCCGGCCACGTCCAGCGCGGCGGCTCCCCCAGCGCGTACGACCGCTGGATGAGCACGCTGCTGGGCTACACCGCCGTGCAGGATCTGCTGGCGGCGACCCCGGACAGCGAGCCGCAGGTCCTCGGCGTGCGGCACAACCGGATCACCCGACTGCCGCTGGCGGAGGCGGTCCGGCGCACCCGCGCAGTGGCCGGGCTGGTCGATGCGGGTCGGTACGCCGAGGCCACGGCCGCCCGGGGCGAGTCGTTCACCCGGCTGCTGGACGCCTTCGACATCCTCGCGCTGCCGCCCGGCTCGGAGGTGACCCCCTCGGGCGCCCGGGTGGCCATCATGCACGGCGGAGCGCTGGCCCCCGGCATGAACACCGCCACCCAGGCGCTGGTGCGGTTCGGCCTGGCCCGGGGTCACACCATGCTGGGCGTCACGGGGAGCTTCCCGGGGCTGGCCGCCGGGCACCTGGGCGACCTGACCTGGGGCGACGTCGACGCCTTGCTCGCCGAGGGCGGCTCCTCGCTGGGGACCCGTCGGGACCGGCTGGACGACGAGGGGCTCTACCAGATGAGCCGCACCCTCGAGCGGGCCGAGGTGCACGCCTTGGTCGTGGTGGGTGGCATCGACGCCTACCTCACCGTCCACGAGCTGGTCAGCCAGCGCAGCCACTACCCCGCGCTGCGCCTGCCGATCGTGCTGCTGCCGGCGAGCATCGACAACAACCTGCCGGGATCGGAGCTGGCGATCGGGGTGGACACGGCGCTCAACAGCGCGGTGTGGGCGCTGGACCGGATCAAGCAGTCGGGCTCGGCGGCCCAGCGCTGCTTCGTGGCCGAGACGATGGGCCGCAGCTGCGGCTACCTGACGCTGATGACCGGGCTGGCAGCGGGCGCCGAGCAGGTCTACCTGCCCGAGCACGGCATCACGCTGGCCGGCCTGCAGGCGGACCTGGAGCGGATGCGGGAGGCGTTCGAGGCGGGGCGGCGGCTGTTCCTGGCGATCCGCAACGAGGAGGCGGGGGGGCTCTACACCACCGACTTCATGGTGCGGCTGTTCGAGGAGGAGGGGCACCGGCTCTTCGACGTGCGCCCCGCCGTGCTGGGACACCTCCAGCAGGGCGGGAACCCCTCACCCTTCGACCGGATCCTCGCGACCAGGCTGGCGCACCACGCCGTCGACCTGCTCAGCGAGCTGCTGGCGGGCGGTGCGGACGACGCGTCGTACGTCGGGCTCACCGACGGGGCGCTCCAGGCCTGGCCGGTCGACCACATGCTCGACCACCTCGACCTCGACGCGCGGCGGCCCCGCCAGCAGTGGTGGCTCGACCTGCTGCCCGTGCTGCGCGCGGTCGCCGACCCGCCGCGCTGAGGCGCCCGCCAGGAGCGCGGTCGACCCGAGGACACCCAGGATGGTCATCGCTCCGCCGAGGATGAGCGTCCAGCGCGCTCCCAGCGTCTCCCCCACCCAGCCGACCAGCGGTGAGCCCAGCGGGGTGCCGCCCATGAAGATCATCATGTAGAGCGCCATCACCCGCCCGCGCATGCGTGGCTCGGTGTTGACCTGCACGTAGGTGTTGGCGCTGGTGATCATGGTGAGTGCGCTCAGGCCCAGCAGCGGGGTGAGCAGCGCGTAGGTGAGGTACGTCGGCATCAGGCCGGCGGCGATCTCGACCACGCCGAACACCAGGGCGCCGCCGGCCACGAAGCCGCGGCGTACCCGGGTGCGGCGGGCGGCCAGGAGCGCCCCCGCCAGCGACCCGACCGCCATGATCGTGCCCAGCAGCCCGTAGGCGGTGGGTCCGCGCCCGAACACCTCGGTGGTCATCAGCGCGGAGGTCATCTGGAAGTTGAGCCCGAAGGTGCCGGTGAAGCCCACGATGGCCAGCACCAGCATCAGGTCGGGCCGGTTGCGGACGTAGCGCACGCCCTGACGGATCATGCCCGGCTCGCGGGCGGCGGGTTCGGGGGTGTCCAGCAGTCGGCTGTCCATGCCGCGCAGGGCCAGGATCGGCGCGACGTAGCTGACGGCGTTGAGCAGGATCACCCAGCCGGTCGCGGTGGCGCCGCCGCCGAGCGCGGCGATCAGCAGGCCGGCCAGGGCCGGGCCCACGATGCGGGCGGCGTTGAAGCTGGCGGAGTTGAGGCCCACGGCGTTGGCGACGTCGTCGGGCCCGACGATCTCGGAGACGAAGGACTGCCGGGCAGGCGCGTCGAACGCGGACGCGGCGCCGAGCAGGAGCGCGAGGAGGTAGACCATCCACAGCTCCACCCGGCCGGTGACCGCGAGCACGCCCAGCAGCAGGGCCGGGGCGGCCATCGCCGCGTTGGTGAGCTGCAGCAGCCGCTGCTTGGGCATCCGGTCAGCCACCAGGCCTGCGGTGGGCGCGAGCAGCAGGAACGGCAGGAACTGCAGCCCCGTGGTGATGCCCAGTGCGGTGCCGGAGTTCCCGGTCAGCTGGAGGACCAGCCAGTCCTGGGCGACCCGCTGCATCCAGGTGCCGACGTTGGACACCACCGCGCCGGCGGCGAACAGCCGGTAGTTGGCGTGGGAGAGGGAGCGGAAGGTGGGACTCACGCGGCGTAGGTTCCTTGTCGGTTCATTCGGTGTCGGCGAGCCCGGCGAGCACCGGGACCGCCTGCCGCAGGACGGCCCGCTGCTCGTGGGTGAGCTCGGTCAGTCGCTGGGCCAGCCAGAGGTCGCGCCGCTCGCGGTCGGCGAGCAGGGTCCGGCGGCCCAGGTCGGAGAGGGAGACCAGCACCTGCCGGCCGTCACTGGCGTGCGGACGGCGCAGCACGTGGCCGCGCTCCTCGAGGCAGCTGACCGTCCGGGTCATCGAGGGCGGCTGGACCCGCTCGTGGGCGGCCAGCTCGCCGATGCTGAGCTCGCCGAGCCGGTAGAGCGAGCCGAGCACGCTCATCTGGCTCAGGCTCAGCTCGTTCGCGGGGTCCCGCTCGGCGACCAGACGGCGGCGCAGCCGCATCACCGCGAGCCGCAGCTCGCTGGCAAGACCCTCGTCGGAACGGACGGCGCTGGCAACGGTCGGCATGGTACTGAGCACAACTCATTACCTTTGCTAACTATTCCCGGGTCGGGGTCGCTCGCCGTCAGGTGCGGTGGCGTACCGTGCGGTGCGTGGACGGGCACGACGACCGGCAGGAGACCGGTCACCACCGCTACCTCGTCGCCGACGTGGACCCGCTGGACGTCGACGGCGTACGCACGGTGGCCGTGGGCTGCGTGCTGTGGGCGGTGGCCTTCGTCGGCCTGCTCCCCTTCTACGGCCGGCTCCAGGACTCCGGGCGCGGCTGGTGGCTCTGGACCTGCCTCGCCGGCCTGGCGCTGGGCCTCTTCGGGCTGGAGTACTGCCGCCGCCGCCGGGCTCGCCGGGCCCGGCCCCGCTCCCGGCACTGACCTCTGCTGCGTGCGGGGGCCGATTGTTCCGAAACGACACCCCTCGGGCCGATTCTTCTGTCGTTTGGGTCCAAACCGCAGCTTCAGACGCTCAGCTCTGTCGTTTGGGTCCAATCGACAGGAGGTAGGGAGCGACGAGCGAGCGGCGAGGTGGGGGTCAGAGCGGGACGAGGTCGTCGAGGGTGTCCCAGACGTGGTCGGGGAGGGCCTGGGGCCGGTGCCGCTTCTGCAGGGTGACCTCGGAGTGCGCCCCGCAGCCGTGGTCGAAGGAGACCACCCGGCCGTCGTCGTTGGCGTTGCCGTTGGCGCACACGCCGAACAGCTCCGAGAGCGGGCCGGCCAGCCGGACCAGGAAGCCGCAGGTGGTGCAGGAGCCGGGCGCCGCCTGGGCGAGCGGCGAGCCCGGCCCGGCGTTGCCGTCGTACCACCGCTCGGCGGCCTGGTCGCGGCCCTCCACCGAGAGCGTCCGGACCCGGCCGAGCCCCAGCTCGCCGGCGACCCGGCGGACCTGCGCGACCTCCTCGGGAGGCAGCGGGTCGTCACCGACCAGGTACGTCGGCACCAGCCTCGGGTCGTCCTCCTCGACCGGGAGCAGGTCGCCGGGTGAGAGGTCGCCGGGCTGGACCCGCTCCCGGTACGGGATCCAGCTCGGGGCGACGATCGCCTCCTCGCCGGGGACGAGCACGACCTCGTCGACCGTGACGACCTTCTGCCGGGCAGCGCGCACCACGGTGACCGACCAGTGCCAGCCCCGGTAGCCGGGGCGGGTGCAGGTGAAGAGGTGGGTGACCACCCGGGTGCCCTCGTCGACGGCCGCGAGGTGGTCGCCCACGTCGGCGGCGGGCACCTCGGCCAGCAGCGCCTCGCGGGCCTGGTCGACGGCAGCGGCGGCCACGGCGTCCGGCTTGGCGTGGGTCGAGGTCACCGGCACATGATGACACGGCCGACGCCGTCGTTCACCGTCGCACCGGCGGGCGGGCAGGATGGTCCCATGACAGGGACGGCGTCGGGGGACGGGCCGGGCGGCACCGGCGTACGCTCCGGCGCCCGGGCCACCGCCCGTGGGGTGCGCGGGG
>NZ_DAOMFK010000043.1:0-18342 GCF_035429765.1 Nocardioides sp.
CGGCCAGGGCCTCGGCCAGCGTCGACTGCTTGAGGACGAGCGCGGCCAGGCCGGCCAGGCGGGGGGCGACCGGGGCGGGTCCGGGGTCGGTCACGGGGGCCTCTCGACGCGTGGGCACAGCACGAACGCCCCCGGCCGAGGTCGGCAGGGGGACCCCCCGAGTGTACGGGTGCCGCAGGCGACGGGCCCCGGTCAGCCGGTCAGCCGCGCACCGCCACCGTGGGCCGGCAGTCGCAGGTCTCGGAGCAGGGCAGGAACGTGTGTCCCGCGTGGCCGCACTCCAGGCACGGCAGGTCGTGCGACAGCAGGGTGTGATGCTCCTCGACGACGTCCCACATGGCCCGACCTCCTCGCGTCGGCACCGGGTGCGGCTCTGGCCGCCGCTCAGCCCGGTACAGAGGAGACGGTCGGTGGCGCCGCCCATGACGCCGTCCCGGGCGGCGCGTTGTCACGTGCCGCGAGGGCGGACCATCAGGGCGTCGTACTCGATGACCCCCAGTCGGAAGCGCTGCCGGGAGACGGGGTACATGCCCACGAGATCGAACCCCGCCGCCCGGTACTCGCCCAGCTGCTCCTCGAGCAGCGGCATGCCCTCGTACAGGGGCAGGCAGGCGACCTCGGACTGGAGGCCGAGGATCTCGGGAAGCCGGTCGCCGGCACCGCGGAAGGCGGGCAGGTCGAAGCCCTGCGTGTCGAGCTTGAGGAAGATCCGAGGATGCTCGATCCCGGCCACCGCCTCGTCGAGCACACCGTCGAGCCGCCGGACCTGGATCGTGTGCGACTGCGGCTCGCGCAGGTCGCTGGACCACTTCTTGCCGAAGTCGCTGGCCGGGAGCAGCGAGCTCAACGTCCGTCCGGGGGTGACGTGGATCTCGGCAGTCGCCTCCGCCTCGCCGAGGGCGAGCTCGTGCACGTGCCACGCCGGGTCCTTGCCGGCTCGCCTCCGCAGCCGGGCGGCGAAGTCGGGAACGGGCTCGAAGGATACGATGCGGCCCTGGTAGCCGCCGTTCCGCAGCCGCCGGGCGTACTGACCGACGTTGGCCCCGACGTCCAGGACGCAGTTGATGGCCAGGCGGTCCAGCATCCACACGGTCATCTCGGCGCTCAGGAAGCGCCCGAGCCCTGCCTGGACCGTGCGCATGTGGGCGCGCGCGGCACCCTCGTCGTAGACCAGCTGCGTCCGGGCCTCGGGCCGGCCCACCTGTCGGGTCCGGTACTGCGGCGCGCGGCCGGTCGCCACCACCCACAGCCCCGGGAGCAGCCGGCGCGGCACGAACCGACGGGGCCCGGGTCGACGCACCATCGATCCCGCCTCAGCCCACGCCGTGCTCGCGGACGAAGCCCAGGATCCGCTCCGCGAGCTCGGGCCGGCACACGACCAGGTCGGGCAGGGAGACGTCGCGCTGGTTGTACACCAGCTCCGACCCGTCGATCCTGGAGCAGTGGAGCCCCGCCGCCCGGGCGACCGCCACCGGCGCGGCGTTGTCCCACTCGTACTGCCCACCGGCGTGCACGTAGGCGTCGGTGACGTCGCGCACCACCGAGATGACCTTCACGCCTGCCGAGCCCATCGCCACCAGCTCGGCGTCCAGGTCGGCGGCCAGGGCCTCCACGAACGCGGGGGGCCGGGTGCGGGACACCGCGATCCGGGGGCGCGCCGCGCTGCTCGGGGGGACCTGCGGTGGGGCGGCGGTGCTGAAGGTCTCCCCGAACGCCGGCTGCGCGACGGCACCGGCCACCAGCGCCCCGCGCTCCCACAGCGCCACGTGCACGGCCCAGTCCTCGCGCGGGGGCTCGGAGAACTCCCGGGTCCCGTCCAGCGGGTCCACGATCCAGACCCGCTCGGCGGTCAGCCGGGCGAGGTCGTCCCGTCCCTCCTCGGAGAGGACGGCGTCACCGGGCCGGTGCCTGGCCAGCAGTGCCATCAGGAGCTCGTGCGCGGCCAGGTCGCCGGCGTCCTTGAGCGCCCGTCCCTCCAGGCCCTCGGCGCGCACCTCCAGAAGGCGGTCGCCCGCGCGGGAGGCCAGCCAGGCCGCGAGGTGGTGGTCGTCGAGCAGAGCGGGGTCGAGATCGGTCACGGGAGGAGTCTGGCAGGTCCGCGGCGCGAATGGCCCAGACCACTTCGCTCCGGGCTCCCCCGAGGGTTCCCCGCGGGGGAGGCGGTGGTTAGGGTTGAGCCGTTGGCCATGGGGGCCACCGGGGCGGCGCACGCCCGTGGCAGATGTGGGGGGCTCGTCCATGAAGCTCGTCAGGCGTTCCATCACGGCGTTCTCGGCTGTCCTGCTGGCAGCCTCGACCGCCACCGTCGTCTCGGTGGCGACGGCGCCACCTGCCGCGGCAGCCGACCAGCCCCGACCCGGCCACACGTCGCTGGTGCCCTCCGTCCCGCGCAACAACACCCCGCGCATCAGCGGCGGGGAGATCTGGGACATGGAGATCGTCGGCAACCGGGTCTTCATCGTCGGCGGGTTCACCTCCCTGACCAACACGGCCTCGGGCAACACCACGACGGTCAACCAGGCCCTCCTCGCGGCGTACAACATCAACACGGGGCTGATCGACACCACCTTCCGGCCGACGTTCGGCGGCGGGGGCGTCAACGCTGTCGAGGCCTCCCCGGACGGGACCAAGCTGTACGTCGGCGGCACCTTCAACACCGTCAACGGCGTCTCCAAGCGCAAGCTGGCCTCGCTGAACCTGACCACCGGCGCCCCGATCGCGGGCTTCACCGCGCAGGGCAACGGGCAGGTCAACGCGATCGCCGCCTCCGACACCACGGTGTACGCCGGTGGCCGGTTCACCAAGATCAACGGCACCACCCGGGTCGGGCTGGCCGCCGTCAACGGGAGCACCGGTGCCGTCGACCTCGGCTTCGACAACCAGCTCTCCGGTGGGATCGGCGTCAACGGCACCCTCACCGTCCAGCAGCTCAAGCTCACCCACGACAACAGCAAGCTGCTGGTGGTCCACACCGCCCGCAAGATCGACGGCCAGGACCGCTACGGCGTCGGCCTGATCGACACCGCCTCCAAGCAGCTGCTGCCGTGGCGCAGCCGGATCTGGGAGGACAACCTGCAGTTCGTCGGCGGCATCCAGCGGATCTACTCCGGCGACATCGCCCCCGACGACTCCTTCTTCGTGGTGGGCAGCGGCTCCGGCGGGGACCGGCCGCCGATCAACGACACCGCGATCGCCTTCCGGCTCACCGGCGGCGACAACCAGCAGCCGCTGTGGATCTCCCGCTGCTTCGACAGCGTCTACTCGGTGGCGATCACCGAGAGGGCCGTCTACATCGGCGGGCACTTCCAGTTCAACGAGTCCCCGACGGCCAGCGACCCGTGGCCGGGCCTGGACAACGTCGGCTACGGCACCGGCCAGGGGCTCTCCGGCTACGGCCTGGGCGACGAGGTCGTCCGGCGCGACCACCTGGGCGCGCTCGACCCGGCCACCGGCAAGGCGCTGGAGTGGAACCCCGGCTCGAACTCCTTCGAGGGCAACAAGGCGATGGAGGCCACCAGCCGCGGCCTGTTCGTCGGCGGCGACGGCATGATGCAGGGCGGGATCCGCACGGGTCGGGTCGCCTTCTACGACTTCAACACCGTCACCACCTCGGCCAACGACACCACCATCACCAGCCCGATCGAGGGCCGCGTGATCCCGGGCGGCCAGCAGTTCACCATCCAGGGGACGGCCCTCGCGCCCAGCGGCGTACGCCGCGTGCAGGTGGAGGTCGTCAACGGCGGCGGACGCTACCTCCAGGACGACCTGACCACCTGGGGGGCGTCCAACACCATCAACGCGACCCTGGGCGCGACGTCGGGCAGCACGCGGGCCTGGTCGCTGACGCTCACCATCCCGACCACCCAGAAGCTCACCCTGCGGGCCAAGACGTTCGCCACCAACGGCACCAACGACCCGACCAAGGCGGTCAAGAAGATCGAGACGTTCGTCTTCTCCGACCTGGCGCCCGACACCTCGATCACCTCGCCGTCGGGCAGCCTGCTCACCTCGACGACGTTCATCGCCTCCGGCACCGCAAGGGACGACTTCGGCGTCAACGCGATCAGCCTCTACCTGCGCGACGCCAACGACAACTACGTGACCGCCGACGGCCAGCTCACCTCGGAGTACACCACGTTCCGTATCGAGCCCGACGTGGTCGGCGCCACCGCGGCCACCTGGCGCTACGAGGTGAACCTGCCCCACGAGGGCGCCTGGCGGATGGGGGCGATGGCGATCGACACCGCCGGCCAGTCCGACCTGCGCTGGGCCAACCGCGACTGGACCGTCGACACGAGCGGAGCACCGCCGACGGTGACGATCACCCAGCCGATCTCGGTGATCCCGCCCACGACCTCGCCCGCGCTGACGATGACGCCCGGGGCCCCGCTCACCTTCCGTGGCACCGCTGCGGACGACCAGGGCCTGGCCAGCGTGGAGATCTCGCTGCGCAACTCGGTGACCCGCGAGAACCTCGCCTCGGACGGCACCTGGGGCACCGGCGTGCAGGCGGGCAGCTACCGCGTCTCCCCGGCGGGGATGAACCAGACGTCCTACAACTGGTCCTACACCACGCCGTTCAACCTGTCCCCGGGCATCTACTCCTTCTCGGTGCGCGCCACCGACCACCAGGACCTGACCACGTCGTCGACGTTCCGGGGCAGTCTGACCATCAACGTGGCCGTCCCCGGTGACGTGGCGCCCAACGGGCTGCTCAACTTCACCGGGACCGACCAGTCGATCGAGGTGCTGCACCTGGACCTGGCCGGGACCGCCACCGACGACCTCGGCGTGGGATCGGTGAAGGTCGCGCTGCAGGACAGCGAGACCAGCAAGTACGTCCAGCCGGACGGCACGCTGGCTGCCGGCTTCGCGACGCTCAACGCGACCCTTGCCTCGCCGGGCGCGACGAGCACCACGTGGACGCTGCCGGTCAACCTGCCCGCCGCGGGCAACTACGGCGTGACCGCCTACGCGGTGGACAGCTCCGGCCAGTGGGACACCTCGACCACCGGCGCCACGGCGCGCTACCTGGTGTTCCCCGGGGACGCCGATCCCACCCTGGTGGAGACGCTGCGCAGCCCGCAGTCCGGCACCACCTTCGGTGAGTCCCGGATCGTCGTCAGCGGCCGGGCCGAGGACGACGTCGCGATGGCGCGGGTCGAGGTCGCCATCGTGAACGGCTCCGCGCAGTACATGTCCTCCAACGGCTCGTTCAGCAGCACCGAGCGGTGGATCACGACGTTCCTCAACAGCCCCGGCTCGCCCGGCTCGAACTACTCCTACACCACCCCGGCCATCCCGGCTGGCAGCTACACGGTGAAGGTGCGGCCGGTCGACAAGCACGGGCAGTACCCCGTGTCGACGGACTCGACGGTCACCGTCGCGGCACCGGCGGGGAACCTGCCGCCGGTGGCGTCCTTCACGACCTCGTGCGTGCAGAACTCCTGCACCTTCGACGCCCGGGGAACGACCGACGAGGACGCCGCGACCGTGACGTACGCCTGGTCGTTCGGCAACGGCACGACCGGGACCGGCTCGCTGCCCACCCGCATCTACTCCACGGCCGGGACGTTCACCGTGACGGTGACGGCCACGGACGAGTACGGCGCCACCTCGACGGCCTCGGGGACGGTGACCATCAGCGAGCCGCCCACCAACGTGGCGCCGACCGCGGTCTTCCCGCCGCCGACGTGCGTGCTGCTGGTGTGCAACGTCTCGGGCGCCGGGTCGACGGACCCGAACGTCGGCGACTCGCTGGTGTACTCGTTCAACTGGGGTGACGGGACGCCCGTGGGAACCACGGCCTCCGGCTCGCACACCTACGCCGCCGCCGGGACCTACACGATCACCATGACCGTGTCCGACGGCTGGGGCCGCGCGGCCGCACCGGTCACCCGCACGGTGACCGTGGCGCCGTAGCCACCACGGAGGTGACCCGACCGCACGGCCCCCTCCTGGTGACAGGGGTCCCCCGGTCGGGCACCACCTGGCTGGCGAGGCTGCTGGCCAGCGCCCCGAGGACGGCGCTGGCCGGCCGTGAGCCGATGAACCCGCGTGGCCGGCAGTACGCCCTGGGCGGGACCCTGACCGGCTGGACCCGGCTCACCGAGCCGACCCGTCGCCAGCGCTGGGCCCTGCGCACGGCGTACCACGGGTGGAACCCGCGCACCTTCGGTCGCTACGGGCGCGGGCAGTGGCGCGCACCGCTCCCCGGGGTCAGGGTCGTGGTGAAGGACCCGTTCGCGATGCTGTCGGTGCCCGCGATCAGCCGGGTGACCGGCGCGCGGGCCGTCCAGGTGTTCCGGCACCCCGGGGCGGTGCTGGCCAGCTACCGCCGGATGGGCTGGCGCCCCGACCTGGCCGAGATCGCCGGGCTGCTCGACTGCGGCGTGGACCACGGGCCGCTGGTGTATTCCCTGTGGGAGGCGGGGGCGGAGGCGATGAGCGAGGCAGAGCGCATGGGCGTCTTCTGGGCGGTGCTCAACGGCGTGGCGCTGGCGGACCTCCCTCTGGCTCCGGGGACCGTCGTGGTGGCCCACCACGAGCTCGCCGGGGGCGGGGCCTCCGCGGCCCGGGTCCTCTTCGGCGAGCTGGGCCTGCGGTTCGGTGAGGGGTCGGCCGCGGAGATGACCGGCGGTCGACCATCCGCGGCTTCCGACGAAGGCCTGCACCGGCTCAACCGCGACCCGGCCCAGGTCGCCGAGTCGTGGCGGCGCCACCTCGACCCGGCCGAGGTCTCCCGCATCGAGGAGGTCGCCGGCCCGGTGCTCGAGGCGATGAACCGGGTGCGGCTCCCCCTCCCCTGACCCGTCGCTGTTTTCCCGCCGACCCGTCGCTGTTTTCCCGCCGACCCGTCGCTGTTTTCCCGCGGAGCCCGCGCACGTCGTACGTGCGGTGCAGACGTCGGCTCCGTCGGATGACGTCCGGCGCGGTTCAGGTCTCGCCGAGCCGCGCGATCTCCGGCCCGGTGAGCAGCTGCTG
This sequence comes from Nocardioides sp., assembly GCF_035429765.1. GTDB lineage: Bacteria > Actinomycetota > Actinomycetes > Propionibacteriales > Nocardioidaceae > Nocardioides. The sequence goes on from NZ_DAOMFK010000043.1 coordinate 6,985, forward strand.
GAGCTCCTGACGCCCGGCCTCGTCGAGACGGCGGTCGTGGTGGTTGGGCGTCTCGGTGTCGAACCAGGCCATGCCGACCACGTCCTGCTGGACCGCGGTCTGCACCGCGCGTCGCAGCCAGAGCGCTGTCCGCATCGGATCGGCGGGGTCCGGCGCGGTGGCTACCTCGGGCACCACCAGCGGCAGGTCGGGGACGACGGCCCGGATGGGCTGCAGGAGCCCGGCGAACTCCACCCAGGGACTCGGCCGGGTCGGCTGCCACGGGTTGTAGAGGTCCACCCCCAGCAACGGTGCCCCCGGAACGAGCCAGCCCTGCGGGTCGCGCTGCGAGAGGTGGTGCCGGAAGGTCCAGGTCATCAGCACGGGCACGACCGTCACCGGGGTCCCCTCGGCGCGGGCGAGGGCCCGCTGCTGGAGAGCCACCCAGTCCTGCCGGGAGTGGTCCGGGCCAACGTCGTTCTCCGGCTCGTGGTGCAGCGCGAGGAGAACCGGGGCGTCCACGTCGGCCAGGGTGCCGAGCACGTCGTCCAGCCACGCGTCGTACTCCCCGCGGGCCACCGCCGCCCAGCTCCCCGGCAGCTTCGAGGAGACGAACGGCAGGATGCCCGCGGACACGTCGCCGCGCGCCGCCTCGGCCATCAGGGGCACCTGGTCGGCACGGTAGAAGCGCCGCGTCATGCTCATCGCGGCACCGCCCAGATCGGGCCGGGCCGCAGCGGGCTCGAGGCTGCCCAGGCTCGCGCCGAGGTAGAGCCGGCCCGGTCCGGGGTCGCCGGGGAATCGGCCGGGGTCGGCGGGGGTGCTCGACCGGGCTCCCGGGCGGGGCTCCTCGCCGTCGGCCCGGCAGCCGCCGAGCACGAGCGCGGAGGTCGCGGCCGTGGCGAGCAGGGTACGTCGGGACAGCCTGCTGCCCGGCACCTCGCCTGCAGAGCCGGTCTCCCCCATCCAACGATTGTTGCACCAGGCGTTCAGCGGCTCCCGCCACTTCCGTCACACCGAGTGACCGAAACTCTCACTTGTGGGGGGTTGCTTCCTGTGCCAGGTGCCGGTTTCCCCGCCCGGGCGGGGAAACCGCGCACTACCATGGCGAGACGGGCGGCCGCCGGGCCGACCAAGGGACCTCCGGGGGGAGACGAGCATGGGTGACACCGTGTCCGTCTCGTGCCCGCACGTGGTCTACCTCGGCGGGTTCGGCCGCTCCGGCAGCACGCTGCTCGAGCGGATCCTGGGGGCCGTCCCGGGGTGGGTGAACGTCGGGGAGCTCGTCGACCTGCCCCGGTCGGTGTACCCGCACCGGGAGCTGTGCGGGTGCGGCGAGAGGTTCACCGACTGCCCGTTCTGGAGCCGGGTCGGACAGGACGCCTTCGGCGGCTGGTCCGACGAGACGCTCGCCCGACTGGCCGGCCTGCGGCTGGACGTGGCGCGCCAGCGACAGGTGCCCCAGCTGCTGAGGCTGGCCCGCGGAGGCGCCCCCGGCAGCGAGCTGGCACGTCGCGTGGCGGCGTACCAGGAGGGCTACGGACGGATCTACCGGGCTGTCGCCCGCGCCGCGGGGGCCACGGTGGTGGTGGACGCGAGCAAGGGTCCGGCGCACGGCCTGGCGCTCGGGCTGAGCCTGCCCCACGGTCCGGGCAAGGGCTACACGCTCGGCATGGTCAACCTCGTCCGCGACCCTCGCGGGGTGGCCTACTCGTGGTCCCGGCGGCAGGTGGAGCGGCCCCAGTCCGGCACCGACCCGCGGCCGATGTGGTCGATCAGCGCGTCACGCTCGGCGGCGCAGTGGGCTGCCCTGCAGACCGAGATGGCCCTCATCGGCTCGGTGGCCGGGGTCCCCACCCGCCGGCTGCGCTACGAGGACCTCGTCGCGCGGCCGCGCCGCGCGGTGCTCGAGCTCGTGCACGGTCTCGGCCTCCCGCTCCCGGACGGCGGCCTCGACCACGTCGGCGAGCACGCCGTCACCCTGGCGGCCAGCCACGGCCTCTCCGGCAACCCCAGCCGGTTCCGCCACGGGCGGATCGAGCTGTCCGCCGACGTGGAGTGGCAGCGGGCCATGCCGGCGCGGGACCGGCGGGTCGTCACCACGGCTACGCTTCCCTGGCTGATGGCCTACGGGTACCCGCCGGCGCGACCGCGCGGGACGGAGCCGCACACGAGCAGCAGGGCGGAGCGAGGATGACCAGGCAGACGGCTGACCCGACGGGACCCGGGACCGCCTCGACGCTGCCGCTGGTGTCCGTGGTGATCCCCACCCGCGGGCGCCCGGAGCTGCTGCGCGAGACCCTGGCGACGATCGTGGCCCAGGACTACGCCGGGCCGATGGAGATCCTGGTCGTGCACGACCGGGAGGAGGCCGACGCGACGCTGGCCGAGCTGGGCCGGGAGGGCCGGCGGGTGTCCGCGATCACCAACGACGGGACGCCGGGGCTCGCCGGGGCACGCAACTGCGGGGTCCGCCACACCAGCGGGGAGATCGTCGCCAGCTGTGACGACGACGACCTGTGGCACCCCGAGAAGATCCGCCGCCAGGTCGAGCGACTGGAGGCCGACCCGCGCCTGCTGGCCGTCGGTACCGGCATCCGGCTGCTGATGGGCGACCGCGACGTGGACTGGCCCGGGAGCCAGGAGCTGGTCAGCCACGACCGGCTCCTGGAGAACCGGGTGAAGGAGCTGCACAGCTCGACGCTCGCGATCCGCCGGCGCGCCTTCGCCAAGGCCGGGGAGTACGACGAGCAGCTCCCGCACGGCTACGGCGAGGACTACGACTGGCTGCTGCGAGCCTCCCGCGTCGGCCGGGTCGGCGTGGTCACCGAGGTGCTCGCCGACATCCGCAAGGACGTGCCCTCGTGGTTCCGCGGCCGGGCGGTGAACACCGCGGAGGCGCTGGAGTACCTGCTGGCCAAGCACCCCGACTTCGCTCGCAACCCGCGCGGGCACGCCCGGATCCTCGGCCAGATCGCCTACGCCCACGGCACCGCCGGTGAGCGCCGAACGGCGCTCACCTACGCCGGCCGCGGGCTGCGCGCCTACCCGCTGGCCCCGCACGCCTGGCTCGGCCTCCTCAGCGCCGGCACCGGCGTCGACCCGCAGCAGGTGCTGACCCTCGCCCGCCGCTTCGGCCGGGGGGTCTCGTGAGCCGGCTGCCGAACTTCCTCTACATCGGTCCGGACAAGGCGGGCTCCTCCTGGCTGCACGAGACGCTCATCCGGCACCCTCAGGTCTACCTGAGCCCCGCGAAGGACCTCTACTTCTTCGACCGGTACTTCGACCGTGGCGTCGCCTGGTACGCCGACCAGTTCCGGTCCGCCCGGGACGAGCCGGTGGTCGGCGAGATCTGCCAGGACTACCTCTTCCACCCCTTGGCCGCGGAGCGGATCGCCTCGGTCCTCACCGAGCCACGGTTCATGGTGTCGCTGCGCGACCCGGTCGAGCGGGCCTGGTCCTCGTTCCTCTACGCGCGCAAGCACGGCGTCGGCCCGGCGGACTTCATGGCCGCGCTGCGCACCGAGGACTACCTGCTCGAGCACAGCCGCTACGCCACCGGGCTGGACCGGTTCACGGCGCGCTTCCCCCGCTCCGCCCTCCACCTCGCGGTCTTCGACGACCTCTCCGCGGACCCGCAGGCGTTCCTCGACGCCACGACCGACTTCCTCGGCATCGACCGGATGCCGCTGCGCGAGGAGGAACGGGCCGCCCGGCTGTCCGCGGCCAGCGCCCGTTCGGTCCGGGTGGCGCACACGGTACGCCGGACCGCCGACTGGGTGCGCGAGCACAACGGCGCGCGGGTGGTGGGCGCGGTCAAGCGCTCGCCGCTGGTGCAGCGGGTGCTCTACCGGCCGCTGGACAAGGGTGCGCTGCGGCCCGACCCCGAGGCGGTCGACCTGATCCGCGCCGAGCTCGGCGGGGAGCTGGACCGGCTCGAGAGCGACTACGGCCTGGCCCTGCGGGACCGGTGGGGATGGCCGTGACCGGGACCTACCTGCAGGTGCCCCCACGCCGGGCCCGCCGTCCGGTGCGGCGCCCGCGGGTCGACGAGTACTGGCCGCTCGCGGCGTACTTCTACCTCTACCCGCTCTGGTGGGTGCTGGGCATCTCGAAGGTGGCCATCTTCCTGCTCGCGGTCCCGATGCTGTGGACGCTGCTGCGCCACCGCCGGATCCGGGTGCCGCAGGGGTTCGGGATCTACGCCCTGTTCCTGGTGTGGGTCGCCGTCGGAGTCTCGATGCTGTGGGTCCAGGTCCCGGGCACGGAGGAGAAGAGCGGGCTCGGGCCCCTGGTCGGGTTCAGCTACCGCGCGCTGTGGTACGCCTCGGTCACCATCGCGTGTCTCTACGTCCTGAACGCCGACCGGACCCGGCTCACCGCGCAGCGGATCTACCGGATGCTCGGCTTCCAGTTCCTGGTGACCACGGCCGGTGGCCTGCTCGGGGTGCTGCTCCCCCACCTCGACTTCCCCTCGGTGCTGGAGCTGTTCCTGCCCGACTCGGTCACCCGGCAGGAGTTCATGAACGCCCTGTTCCACCCGCGGGTCGCCCTGTCGTCGCGGTTCCTGGGCTACACCCAGCCCCGCGTCACCGCGCCGTACTCCTACCCCAACACGTGGGGCAACGCCTACGGGCTGCTCCTCCCCTTCTTCCTGTTCAGCTGGTTCGGGCGGGCGGCCGGACGCCGCCGCTACGTCGCCCCGCTGATCCTGGCCGTGTCGTTCGTGCCCGTGGTCTACTCCCTCAACCGCGGGCTGTGGCTCGGCCTGGCGCTCTCGGCCGCCTGGCTGGTCGGCCGCCGGCTCGTGGCCGGGGACGTCCGGGCCCTGGCCGTCGGCAGCGTCGCCACCGTGGTGGTCCTGGTGAGCCTGGTGCTCACCCCGCTGGGCACCACGATCGCCACCCGGATCGCGACCCCGCACAGCGACGAGCGGCGTCAGGCGACGGTCGGTGAGGTCTTCCGCACCACCTGGGAGAGCTCCCCGGTGCTCGGGTACGGCGGGACCCGGCAGATGGTCGGCAACTTCACCTCGCTCGCCGGGACCGGACCGCCCGGCTGCCACCAGTGCGACGCCCCTCCGCTGGGTACCCAGGGGTTCTTGTGGGGGCTGGTGTTCATGACCGGGTTCGTGGGAGCGGCGCTGCTGATGGCCTTCCTGCTGTGGCACTTCGTGCTCAACGCCCGGCGTACCACCCAGCTGGGGCTGGTCGCCTCGACCGTGCTGCTGGCCAGCATGTTCTACTTCCTCTTCTACGACGCGCTGGACCTGCCGATGCTGGTGACGATGATGACGGTCGGCCTGGCCGCCCGGGACCACGCTCCCCCACCGCTGCTCGGGCAGACCCGCCGATGAGCACGCCCCTGCCCTCGCCCCTCGCCCAGCTGCTCACCGAGCTGGGCGTGGACCCGGGACGCGCCCGGCTGGTCCGACGCTCCGCGGGCGCCCCGGCGTACCTGTGCCTGCCCTCGCCCGAGCGGCCCCAGCTGCTGGTGCCGCTGGAGCGCTGGGCGGGGGTGATGGTCGCGGAGCGCCGGGCCCGCGGGCGCCGCGCTGTCGCCGCCAAGCAGGCGGTCTCCCTGGCCCTGACCACCGGGCTCCTGGGGACGTTGCCTGTTCCTCGCCTGCTGGTCGACGACCCGGCCCTCACCGAGCTGGCGCGCTGGGTCGGCGGCGCGGACGGCTACCGGCTGGGCGTGCTCAGCGGACCGCCGCGGGCCAACCGCAAGCCGGTGCTTCGGGTCTTCACCCCGGCCGGGACCACCTGGGGCTACGCCAAGGTCGGGAGTACGCCGCTGGCCACCGAGCTGGTGCGGCACGAGGCGGCCGCCCTGACCCACCTGGCCCAGGTCGACCTGCCCGGCCTGCGGCCGCCCCAGGTGCTGCGGTCCGGGACGTGGCGGGACCGCGCCGTCCTGGTCACCAGCCCGCTGGCCGGACCCGCGTCCCACCGGCAGCCCGCCGCCCTGCCCGTGGGGCCCACCCGCACGCTGTTCTCGGTGGGCGCCCGGAGCGACCTGCCCGTGAGCGCCTCGTCGGTGTTCACCGGGTCGGTGCCCCCCGAGGAGCTGGGCCGGCCCGGCGGCGAGCTCCTCCCCCTGGCGGAGCGCCTGCGCGAGGCGCTCGGCGACCGCCGCCTGCCGCTGGGGGCGGCCCACGGTGACTGGACGCCGTGGAACATGGCCTGGACCGGCGGCGTGCTGGAGGCCTGGGACTGGGAGCGTTTCGCGACCGACCTGCCCGCGGGCCACGACGTCGTGCACTTCGAGTCCTCCTTCGTCCAGGCGGCCGACCCCGGGCCGGGCGAGGAGCGACTGCTCCACGAGCTGCCGGGCCAGCTGTCCAGGTGCGGGCTCGACCCGGCGCTCACCCACCCGCTGCTGGCGCTCTACCTGCTCGTGGTGGGTCGCCGGTACGCGCGTGACCTGCGCCGTGAGCACGTATCCTCGGTGGCGGCGCGCCTGGACTGGGTGATCCGGCTGCTCCGGGTGACGACCGCACGAGTGGAACAAGGAGCGCCCGCGTGAACCTCCGCAAGATGGCGCCGGTCGGGCTCCGCGTCCAGGGACGCCGGGCCGGCGTGTGGTGGGGCGAGCGGACCGCCTCCCGCCGCCCCCTGCCCGACTTCCTCGTGGTGGGTGGCCAGCGCTGCGGGACCACCTCGCTGTTCCGGGCGCTGATGGCGCACCCCCAGGTCCTGCGCCCACAGCTGCACAAGGGCGTCAACTACTTCGACCTGCACTACGACCGCGGCGAGGCGTGGTACCGCGGCCACTTCCCCGTCCGCGGCACCGACCCGCGGATCCGGGTGTTCGACGCGAGTGGCTACTACATGTTCCACCCGCTGGCCCCGGAGCGGATCGTGCGCGACCTGCCCGACGTCCGGGTCATCGCGATGGTGCGCGACCCGGTCGAGCGCGCCTGGTCGGCGTACAAGCACGAGCTGGCCCGCGGGTTCGAGTGGGAGCGCTCGTTCGCCCGCGCCCTGGAGCTGGAGGACGCCCGCCTCGAGGGCGAGGTCGAGCTGATGCGCGCCGACCCCGGCTACCAGAGCTTCAACCACCGGCACCACGCCTACCGGCGACGCGGCGAGTACGCCCGGCTCCTCGCGCCCTTCGTCGAGGGTCTGGGCCGGGACCGCGTCCTGGTCGTCGAGAGCGAGTCGTTCTTCGCGACGCCCCAGGCCGAGTACCAGCGCATCGTGGAGTTCTTGGACCTCGACCCGTTCCTGCCGGAGAGCTTCGAGCGCTACAACGCCCGGCCCGGCTCAGGTCTCGACCCGGGTGCGGCGGAGTGGCTGCGCGCGCACTACACCCCGCACGACGAGGCGCTCGGCACCCTGCTGGGCCACCAGCCCTTCTGGCGGCAGGCCGCGCATGACTGAGCACCCGCTGCCCCGGCTCGCCGACTACACCTCCCACGTCCGCAGGCACGGGGTGCGACTCACCGTCACCGCCCTGCTGGGCGCGGTCATCGGCGCGGCCCTCTTCTGGAGCCTGCCGCACCGCTACGTCGCCACGTCGGTCGTCGCCCTCTCCCCGCAGCTGAGCTACCTCTCGCTGAGCAGTGACGAGGAGCGACCGACCCTGGTCACCCTGGACACCACCGCCGCCCTGCTGCGCTCGGACCAGGCCCTCGGAGCCATCTCGGAGGCGATGCGCGTCAGTCCCGAGTCCGCCGACGCCCGGATGGAGATCTCGGCCAAGCCCGGCTCCCGGGGGCTGGTGATCCAGGTGCGCGGGGACTCCCAGAGGCAGGCCGTCGCCGGCGCCAACGCCGCGACGAAGAGCCTCCTGGACCAGCAGCGAGTCGCCCTCGAGCTGGACCGCGACCGCGTCCGGCTGCTGAAGAACCGAGCCGCCCTGGTCCGCGCCCAGGCGCAGCAGCAGGTGCTGGAGGGCTCACCCGCGGGAGGGCTCCTGGACACCGCGGAGACGCTCCAGCGACGGCTGGACGCGGCCACCACCACGAACAATCCCACCTCGACGGTGATCCTCCGGGCGGATCCCGTGGAGTACCGCCCGGGCCAGGTCGAGGTGTTCGTGGCCAGCGGGTTCGTCCTGGGCCTGGTGGTCGGGATCCTCTCCACACTGCTCGGTCGACGTCGCGGTTGACCGCGGCCCGTTCACCCGCGGCGGGCACCCGCCCGCCTGTATGCTTCACGCGACCGACACGCGGGAGGACTGACAACGCCATGGACGCACCCGACCCCGCTGCGCCGGCGCGGGTGAACCTGGCGGCTGCGGTCCGTGCCCATCTCCTGCTGGTCGTGCTGATGACCCTGGGTTTCGCCGCCCTCGGCGCCGCCGCGGCGCTGGTGGTGCCGCAGGAGTACTCGTCGAGCACCCGGGTCCTGCTGCTCCCGCTGGAGGGCAACCCGTACAGCCCGGGAACCCAGGGCAGTGACCTGACCAACCTGGAGACCGAGGCGCAGGTGGTCAGCTCCGACGTCATCGAGCAGCAGGTGCGAGAGGACCTCGACGCCAGGTTCGGCAAGCCCAACGTGGGCAAGGGACTGTCGGTGGCGGTCACCCCCAACACGCAGATCATCAAGATCACCTACGGCAACGCCGACGCCGCCGTCGCGAAGGCGGTGTCCGGGCAGTACGCGCAGAGCTTCCTGGACTACCGTGCCGAGCGGCGCACCGCCTACCTGGACAGCCGCCGAACTGCGCTCGAGAAGCGCATCGACGAGCTGACCACCCGGCTCGACCAGCTGCGCCGCGAGGGTCGGGGCAACCTCGACGCGCAGGTGAAGGCGCTCGGCGGGCAGCTGCTCAACCTCCGCCTGCAGCTGGCGTCCCTGGACGCGGGCGACTCCTCCAGCTCCGGCGAGATCCTCGCCAAGCCCTCCTCGAAGGCGACCGGGCTGAGCCTGCCCGTCTGGGCGGCGGCGCTGGCCGGGGCGGTGGTCGGGCTCGCGCTCGGCCTCCTCTGGGCCGTGCTGCGCGAGCGCCGACGGGGCCTGCTGCGCAGCGTGGACGACCTGGAGTACCTGGGCATCCCGGTCCTGGGCCGCCTGGGCCCGGCGACGGAGCACACCGTCGGCAGCGGACCGTCCGACGCCGCCTTGATGGTGGGCGCCGTCCTCAACCGCCGCGTCGAGCGGCCCAGCACCGTCGCGGTGAGCGCGGTCACCACCCCGCCGGCCGAGGTGCCCTTCGCCGAGGACCTCGCCAGCGCCCTGGCCCAGGGCGAGTCGGCGGTGCTGCTCGTCGACGCGGTGGGGGTGGCGACGAAGGAGCCGGGGCTGTCCGAGGCCCTGAACACCGCCGAGCTGGGGGACCAGCTCTCGCCCACCCCGGGTGCGGTGGCCACGCTGAGCGCGGGACAGCACCCCGAGGAGGCCGCCCGGCTCTACGGCAGCGCGCGCATGGAAGCGCTGCTGGAGCACGCGATGCAGCGGTTCCCGTGGGTGGTGGTCCGGGGCAGCGGGACCGAGCGCACGCCAGGACGGGCGACGGTCGGCGCCTGCCGCTACTGGGTCCCGCTGGTCGTGCTGGGCAGCACGACCCGCGACGAGCTGGACCGCAGTCTGACCTGGGCCCGCACGACCGGGACGCAGACCCTGGGCGTCGTGGCGGTCCACCCCGCGGCGGCACAGCGACGACCCAAGCACGAGGCGTCCGCCGCCGTCGATGAGTGAGAGCCGGGAGCTCCACCGGCTCGCCCGTGGCGGCCTCGGTGGCCTGCTGGCCTCGGTGATCACCGGGCTGGGCGGCCTGGCGTTCATCACGATCGCGGCCCGGGCCTTCCCCAAGGCCGACGTCGGCGTGGTCTTCACCGTCACCTCCCTGTTCCTCATCGCCCTCGCAGTGGTGACCCTCGGCTCGGACATCGGGCTGGTCCGCTTCGTGGCGATGCGCTCGGAGGAGGCCGACAGCGACCATGTCGCAGGGGTCCTGGTGGCCACTCTGGCCCCGGTCGTGGTGATCTCGGTCGGTGCCGCAGCCGGCCTGTGGTTCCTGCTCCCGCTGCTCGGTGACGGACCGCTGGTCCAGCTGGCCCGGCTGTTCGCGCTGTTCCTGCCCTTCGGTGCGGTGTCCAACCTCGTGCTCGCGGCCACCCGCGGCCTGGGCACGGTCCGTCCCACCGTGCTCGTCGAGAGCCTGCTGCGCCAGGGACTGCAGCCGCTGCTCGCCCTCCTGGTGGCGCTGCGCAGCGACGACGTGCTGTGGCTGGGGCTGGCGTGGGTCACGCCGTACGCCGTGTCGAGCGTGGCCGGCACCGTGGCGTTCCGTCGGCTCTGCCGCCAGCGGGGCGTGGCCGCCTGGGTGTCTCCGCGATCGCCGGCCGTGGTCGGTGTCCGCCGCGAGCTGTGGGCGTTCAACGGTCCGCGAGCGGTCACCCAGATTGCGCAGATCGGCATCCGCCGCGCCGACATCCCGATCGTGGCGGCGCTGGCCGGGCCCAGCGCCGCTGCCGTGTACACCGCGGCTTCCCGGTTCGTCGCCGCCGGGCTGCAGGGGATCAAGGGGATCCAGCAGATGGTGGGTCCGCAGATCGCCCGCCTGGTGGCCGCCGACCGCATCCCGTCGGCGAGCCTCGCCCTGCGCACCGCGACCACCTGGAACGTGGTGATCGCCTGGCCGTTGTACCTGGTGTGCGCGGTGGCGCCCGGGCTGGTGCTGCTGCTCTTCGGTCGCGACTACGAGTCCGGGACCCCGGTGGTGGTGATCCTGGCGCTCGGCATGCTCATCGGCACCGCGGCCGGGCCCGTGGACATCGCGCTGCTGATGCTGGGCCGCAGCGCCCAGAGCCTGGTCAACAACATGACCGCGCTGGTCACCAACCTGCTGCTGAACTTGACCCTCGTGCCGGTGGTCGGCATCACCGGCGCCGCACTCGCGTGGAGCGTCGCGATCGTGGTCTCCAACGCGCTGCCCACCTGGCAGATCCGGCCGATCCTCGGCAGCGCCGCGGACCGGCACACGGCCCTGGCGGCAGGGCTCGCCGTGGCCGCGTTCGCGGTCCCCCCGCTGCTGGCCCGGCTGGCGGGCGTGGACTCCCTCACGGCGCAGGCGGTGCTGGTGGTGCTCGGTGGCCTGGTCTACCTGGCCCTGCTGCACACCTGCCGTCGCCCGCTGCGGCTGCCCGAGCTGGCCGGGGCGGTACGCCGGCGTCGCGGCCGCCAGCCGCAGGCGACCTGAGCTGCGCCCGTTCAGTGGGCGAAGTCCCACGGCTGCGGGCACGGGCGGAGGTGCGCCTGCGCAGCCGCTCGGCTACTGGTGCGTACGACGCACCTGGTACGTCGTACGCACCAGTAGCCGGGAGTGGCGGGGCGCGGCGGGGCGGCCCCGCGAGCGCCGGTCAGAAGAGCGCCGGTCAGCCGACGACCGGGCGCGCGCTCGGGGCGGCGTGCGGTGGGACCTGGTGCG
>NZ_DAOMFK010000044.1:0-18009 GCF_035429765.1 Nocardioides sp.
CCCTCCGCGCGCTGCACCGGAAGGCCGGGATCGCGCCGTGCACCCCCGGCCCGGGCCCGGCGGTCGACGGCGGGCTGCCGGCGGTCGCCCTGCCCTGCCTCGGCGGCGGCCAGGACGTCGACCTGTCCTCGCTGCGAGGCCCGCTGGTGGTGAACCTGTGGGCGTCCTGGTGCGGGCCCTGCCGCACCGAGATGCCGCTCCTCCAGCAGTTCCACGAGAAGTACGCCGGCCGCGTGGACGTCCTCGGCGTGGACTACCAGGACGTCCAGCCGCAGGCTGCGCTGGAGCTGGCCCGCGACTCCGGGGTCACCTACCCGCTGCTCGCCGACCCCCAGGGCGACCTCAACGGGGCCGACCCGTTCCCGGCGCTGCGAGGGCTGCCGTTCCTCGCCCTGGTGGCCCCCGACGGGACGGTGGTGCACCGGGAGTTCGTCGCGCTCAGCTCCCTCTCACAGCTGGAGGACCTGGTGGCCGAGCACCTGGGGGTGGCCCCGTGATCCCCGACTGGCTCGAGCCGGTCCGCGAGGGGGCCGCGTCGATCACCGTCCACGAGCTCACCCACTTCATGCCGCCGGGTGACGCCAGCCCGCGGCGCGGCGCGGTGCTCATGCTGTTCGGGGAGGGCCCCTCCGGGCCCGACGTCCTGCTCACCGAACGGGCCCACCACATGCGCTCCCACCCCGGGCAGGTCTCCTTCCCAGGCGGCTCGATCGACGAGGGGGAGAGCGTGGTGGCGGCCGCGCTGCGCGAGGGGCAGGAGGAGACCGGCCTGGACCCCTCCGGGGTCGAGGTGTTCGCCCAGCTCCCCGAGCTCTGGCTGCCGCCGAGCAACTTCGCGGTGACCCCGGTGCTGGCCTGGTGGGCCGCGCCCAGCCCGGTCTCCGTCGTCGATCCCGACGAGGTCCACGCGATCTACCGGGTGCCGGTGTCCGAGCTGATCGACCCGGCGCACCGGATCACCGTGCGCCACCCCAGCGGCTGGCTCGGCCCGGGCTTCGTCATCGGGGACCGCAAGGACGTCATCCTGTGGGGGTTCACCGCCGGCATCATCGCGCGGCTCTTCGACTACGTGGGCTGGTCGGTCCCCTGGGACGGCACCCGGGTGCGGGACCTGCCCGCCCACATGCTCCGCGGCCTCCCCCCTCGAGACGACCTGCCGCCGAACACCGACCTGCGGGAGCCGCGGTGAACCTGCTCGACTGGCTGCTCGTCGCGATGGTGCTGGCCTACGCGCTGTCCGGCTACTGGCAGGGCTTCATCACCGGCGCCTTCGCCACGATCGGGCTGCTGGCCGGCGGCCTCTTCGGCGTCTGGCTGGCGCCCCGGGCCCTCGGCGACGCCGAGCCGTCGGTGTGGGTCTCGCTGGGCGCGCTCTTCATCGTGATCCTGTCGGCCTCGCTGGGCCAGGCCCTGCTGCAGTACGTCGGGGCGCGCATCCGCGACCGGATCACCTGGCAGCCGGTGCGCGCCCTGGACGCGATGGGCGGGGCGGCGCTGAGCGCGGTGGCCGTGCTGCTGGTCGCCTGGGCGCTCGGGGTGGCGATCTCGGGCACGAGGCTGGACGGCATCACCACCCAGGTCCGCAACTCCGCAGTCCTCGCCCGCGTCAACCAGGCGCTGCCGGGCCAGGCCAACCAGCTGCTCGGCGCCTTCGACAACGTCGTGGGGACCACCTTCTTCCCCCGCTACCTGGAGCCGTTCGCTCCCGAGCGCATCGTCGAGGTCGGGCCCGGGCCCCAGCGGCTGCTGCGGGACCCGGACGTGCTGAGGGCCGGTGACAGCGTCGTGAAGGTCCGCGGCTCCAACAGCTGCGGCGAGGGAGTGGAGGGGTCCGGGTTCGTCTACAGCCCCGGCCGGGCGATGACCAACGCGCACGTCGTCGCCGGGGTCCGCGACCCCGAGGTCACCCTCGGCGACCAGACCCTCCCCGCGGAGGTCGTGCTCTACGACCCGGACCTGGACGTCGCCGTGCTCTCCTTCGCCGACCCGGGGACGCAGCCGCTGCCGTTCGACGTCGGCGCCCGCCCGGGCGCCGGCGTGGCCATCCTCGGCTTCCCCGAGGACGGACCGTTCGATGTGCAGACCGCCCGGATCCGTGCCGAGCAGCGGCTGCGCTCACCGAACATCTACGGCAACGACACGGTGCTGCGCGAGGTGTTCTCGCTGCGTGGCAGCGTGCGCCCCGGCAACTCGGGGGGCCCGATCGTGATGTCCTCCGGCGCAGTGGCCGGGATGATCTTCGCCGCCTCGGTCACCGACCGGGCCACCGGCTACGCGCTCACCGCCGAGCAGGTGCGCAGCAGTGCCGCCAGCGGGATCGCCGACGTGGACCCGGTCTCGACCGGGCGCTGCACCCGCTGAGTCGCCCTCGGCCTCAGGGGCGCTTGAGCGCGGCCGCGGCCTCCTGTGCCTGGTGGATGGCACGCTCGGGCCCGCGCACCAGCCGGACCTTGCGCACGCCCAGCCAGGCGAGCAGCGCCGCGAGCAGCAGGTACGCCGCGAAGACGATCAGGAAGGCCCACTGCAGCGCCAGCCCGTCGCCGTTCCAGTGGATCAGGTAGGCGAACGCCACCGACAGCATGATGATCGCCAGCAGCACCAGGAAGATCGCCGCGCCGAACAGGCCGGCGCCGGTGCCGCCGTTGCGCAGGCTGACCTTGAGCTCGGACTTGGCCAGCTGGATCTCCTGCTGGATCAGCGTGGAGACCTCGCGGCTCGCGTCGGTGACCAGTCGGCCGATGGTGGGGTCGGTGTCCTGGGGGAGGTCGCGTCCCATGTCAGCTCTCTTCCGTGTGCTCCGGCCGGCGTCTGCGTGGTCCGGTGCCGACCCTACAAGACCGTCGCCGTGTGTTCGACGGGCCCGTCTGAAAGGCTCGTCTCATGTCCGAGCCCTCCTTCGTGCGTCGCTTCCTGCCCGAGCTGGACTCCGGCGAGTCCACCTTTCTGGCGGCGTTCTTCCGCAGCGAGACGGTCGGGGGGCTGCTCGCACTGGCCGCCGCCGCGGTCGCGCTGGTGTGGGCGAACTCGCCGTGGGCCTCGTCGTACGACGCGCTGCTGCACCTGTTCATCGGACCCCTGGACGTCGAGCACTGGGCGGCCGACGGGGCGCTGACGCTGTTCTTCTTCGTCGCCGGCCTGGAGCTCAAGCGGGAGCTGGTGGTGGGCTCGCTGCGGCGGCCGGCCGACGCGGCGGTTCCCGTGGCGGCCGCCTGCTTCGGCGTCGCCGTGCCGGCCCTGATCTACCTGGTGGTGAACCTCGGCCCGGACGGCGAGCCGGGCGGCTGGGCGATCCCCTCGGCGACCGACATCGCCTTCGCCCTGGCGGTGCTGGCGGTCGTCGGCTCCAACCTGCCCACCTCGCTCCGGCTCTTCCTGCTCACCCTGGCCGTGGTCGACGACCTGATCGTGATCGTGATCATCGCGGTCTTCTTCACCAGCACCCTGCACCTGGGTGCGCTGGCGCTCGCGGTGGCCGCGTTCGCGGCGTACGCCTTCGGCCAGCACCGCCGCTGGCGCACGCCGCTGTTCTACGTGCCGGTGGCGCTGCTGGCGTGGTGGTGCGTCCACGAGAGCGGCATCCACGCCACCATCGCCGGGGTGGTGCTGGGGCTGCTCACCCGGGTCCGCCCCGACCCGAGCGAGGAGCGCAGCCCGGCGGAGCGGCTCGAGCACCGCCTCTCGCCGGCCTCGGCCAGCATCGCGGTGCCGTTCTTCGCGCTGATGTCGGCCGGCGTCCCGCTCCAGGGCGGCGGCGCGCTGCTGGACAGCCCGGTGGTGCTGGGTGTGGTTGCCGGGCTGGTGCTGGGCAAGCCGGTGGGCGTGCTCGCCGGCACCTGGCTGGTCACCCGGTTCACCCGGGCCGAGCTCAACGAGGACCTGGCCTGGCGCGACCTGGTGGGCGTCGCGGTGCTGGCGGGGATCGGCTTCACCGTCTCGCTGCTGGTCGCCGAGCTGACCTTCGAGGGCGACCTGCGGGACGCCGCCAAGACCGCCGTGCTCGCGGGCTCGGTGCTCTCAGCGGTGGTCGGGGCCCTGGTCCTGGGACACCGCGACCGGTTCCACGCGACCCGCTGACGGACCGGTCAGTCCGCCGCGCCGGTCCCCTCGCGGGCCTTGATCAGGTCCATCACCGTCGAGTCGGCCAGCGTCGTCACGTCGCCCACCTCACGGTGCTCGGCGATGTCCTTGAGCAGCCGGCGCATGATCTTGCCCGACCGGGTCTTGGGCAGCTCGGGGACGATCATCACCTGGCGCGGCTTGGCGATCGGGCCGATCTCGTGGGCCACGTGGTTGCGCAGCTCCTGGACGATGTCCTCCCCGCCGTCCCCGGCGGACTCGCGCAGGATGACGAACGCGCAGACGGCCTGCCCGGTCATGTCGTCGTGCGCGCCGACCACGGCGGCCTCGGCCACCTTGGGGTGGGAGACGAGCGCGGACTCGATCTCGGTCGTGGACAGGCGGTGTCCGGACACGTTCATCACGTCGTCGACCCGGCCCAGCAGCCACAGGTCGCCGTCCTCGTCCTTCTTCGCCCCGTCACCGGCGAAGTAGAGGCCCTCCCAGCGGGACCAGTAGGTGTCCTTGAAGCGCCGGTCGTCGCCCCACAGGGTGCGCAGCATGGCCGGCCAGGGCTCCCGCAGCACCAGGTAGCCGCCGGCGCCGTTCGGCACCGGCTCGGCCTGGTCGTTGACCACGTCCGCGCTGATGCCGGGGAGCGCGGTCATCGCCGAGCCGGGCTTGCCGTGGGTGACGCCGGGCAGCGGGCTGATCATGATCTGGCCGGTCTCGGTCTGCCACCAGGTGTCGACGACCGGCGCCCGCCCTCCGCCGATGTGCTCGCGGTACCAGACGTAGGCCTCGGGGTTGATCGGCTCGCCGACCGACCCCAGCAGCCGGACCGAGGACAGGTCGAAGCCGGCCGGGATGTCGTTGCCCCACTTCATGAAGGTCCGGATCGCGGTCGGTGCCGTGTAGAAGATGGTCACGCCGTACTTCTCGATGATCTCCCACCACCGGCCCTTGTGCGGGGCGTCCGGGGTGCCCTCGTACATCACCTGGGTGGCCCCGTTGGCGAGCGGCCCGTAGACCATGTAGGAGTGGCCGGTGACCCACCCCACGTCGGCGGTGCACCAGTACACGTCGGTCTCCGGCTTGAGGTCGAAGACCGCCCAGTGGGTGTACGACGTGCCCACGAGGTAGCCGCCGGTGGTGTGCAGGATCCCCTTGGGCTTGCCGGTGGTTCCGGAGGTGTACATCACGTACAGCGGGTGCTCCGAGTCGTGCAGCTCCGGCTCGTGCTCGGTCGGCTGCCGGTCCACCAGGTCGTGCCACCAGACGTCACGGCCGTCGTGCCAGGCGACGTCCTGGCCGGTACGCCGCACCACCAGCACCTTCTCCACCGGGGTGGCGCCCTCGGTCGCCGAAACCTTCTCGCAGGCCTCGTCGACCGCGGGCTTGAGCGCCGACGGGGCGCCCCGCCGGTAGCCGCCGTCGGCGGTGATGACCACCGTCGCCGCGCAGTCCACGACCCGCGAGGCCAGGGCGTCGGCGGAGAAGCCGCCGAAGACCACCGTGTGCGGGGCGCCGATGCGGGCGCAGGCGAGCATCGCGATCGCGGTCTCGGGGATCATCGGCATGTAGATGGCGACCCGGTCGCCCTTGGCCACCCCGAGCTCGGTGAGCGCGTGGGCGGTCCGGCAGACCTCGTCCTTCAGCTGGGCGTAGGTCAGGTCACGGGTGTCGCCCTCGGGCTCCCCCACCCAGTGGAGGGCCACCTTGTCGCCACGACCGGCGGCGACGTGCCGGTCGACGCAGTTCACCGAGGCGTTGATCGTGGCTCCGGTGAACCACTTGGCGAACGGCGGGTCCGACCAGTCCAGGACCTGCTCCCAGGGCTGGCCCCAGTCCAGCCGCTGGGCGGCCTCGGCCCAGAACGCCAGCCGGTCCTGGGACGCCCGCTCGTAGGCCTCGGCGGTGACGTTCGCCGAGGCCGCCAGGTCGGCCGGGGGAGCGAAGCGGCGCTCCTCGTGCAGCAGGTTCGAGAGGGTGTCGGACGACTGGTCGCTCACGGTGGGTCTCTCCTGGGTGGGTCTCGAGGGTGCGGAGGTCGGTTCCCTGGCTGGTCAGCCTAGTGGCCGGGGTCACAGGGGTCACGGGGTCGAGGGGTACGCCGGCGCCGCGGCGACCGGCGTACCCCTCCGGGTGGTCAGTGCTGCACGGCGGCCTCGGCTCCGGCGCCGGTGAGCGAGCGGACCTCGAGCTCGTCGAACTCCATGACCGCCTCCTTCTCCCGGGCCGTCACGGTGCCGAGCCAGCCGAGGAAGAACGCGACCGGGACGGAGACGATGGCCGGGTTCTCCAGCGGGAACCAGTGGAAGTCGACGCTGGCGGGGAAGAGCGAGAGGCTCTTCCCGGTCACCGGGTCCACCCCCTTGCCGGACATGACCGGCGAGAAGAACACCAGGGTGAGCGAGGTGACCAGTCCGCCGTAGATGCTCCAGGTGGCGCCCCGGGTGTTGAACCTGCGCCAGAACATGTTGTACAGGATCGACGGCAGGTTGGCCGACGCCGCGACCGCGAACGCCAGGGCGACCAGGAACGCGATGTTGAGGTTCTGCGCCGGGATCGCCAGCACGATCGCGATGCCGCCGAGCACGAACGCGGTGATCCGGGCGACCTTGATCTCGTCCTTGTCGCTGGCCTCGCCGTTGCGGAAGACCGAGTTGTAGAGGTCGTGGGCCACCGAGGTCGACGAGGCCAGGGTGAGTCCCGCGACCACGGCGAGGATCGTGGCGAACGCGATGGCGGCGATGACCGCCAGCAGCACGGCACCACCGGTGGTGCCCGGGCCACCGCCGACCGCCTCGGCGAGCAGCGGCGAGGCGAGGTTGCCCTTGCTCGCGACGATGTCGGCCCACTGGTCGCCCGTCACCAGCGCCCGCGCCCCGAAGCCGAGGACCAGCGTGAACAGGTAGAACGTGCCGATCAGGCCGATCGCCCAGAGCACCGACTTGCGGGCGTCCTTGGCGGTGGGCACGGTGTAGAAGCGGATCAGGATGTGCGGGAGACCCGCCGTACCCAGCACCAGGGCGATCGACAGCGAGAGGAAGTCGAGCTTGCTGGTGCCGTCGAGTCCGTACTTCAGGCCCGGCTCGAGGAAGGTCGAGCCGGTCGCTGTGGACGCCGTGCCGGCGGCCTCCGCCGCGGCGTCCGCGCTGGACTTGTAGTTGTCGGCGGCGGTGCCCAGCAGGTCGGAGAGGTTGAAACCGAACTTGGCCAGCACCAGCACCACGATCAGGGCGGAGCCGAGCATGAGCAGGACCGCCTTGATGATCTGCACCCAGGTGGTGCCCTTCATCCCCCCGACGGTGACGTAGAAGATCATCAGCAGGCCGACACCGACGATGGTGAAGTTCTTGATGCCCTGGCTCTCCACTCCCAGGAGCAGCGCGACCAGCGCGCCGGCGCCGACCATCTGGGCCAGCAGGTAGAACACCGACACCGCCACGGTCGAGACGGCGGCCGCGGTGCGGACCGGCTTCTGGTGCATCCGGTAGGCGAGCTGGTCGGCCATGGTGTAGCGCCCCGAGTTGCGCAGCAGCTCGGCGACCAGCAGGAGGGCCACCAGCCACGCGACCAGGAAGCCGATCGAGTAGAGGAACCCGTCGTACCCCGCCAGCGCGATGGCGCCGGAGATGCCGAGGAACGAGGCGGCCGACATGTAGTCGCCGCCGATGGCCAGGCCGTTCTGGAAGCCGGAGAAGTTGCGGCCACCGGCGTAGTAGTCGGCGGCGCCGGAGGTGGACCGGCTGGCCCAGACGGTGACGGCGACGGTGGCGAGCACGATCAGCCCGAACAGCACCGAGGTGAGCATCTGGTGCGTGTCGCCGCCCGAGGCCGCCATCACGACGGTGTGCGCGCTCATGCGTGGTCACCCTTCTCGAACCGGGCGCGGATCCTTCCGGCCAGGGGGTCGAACTTCGCCGCCGCGTGGCGCGAGTAGAGCCAGGCGATCAGGAAGGTGCTGACGAACTGGAGCAGACCCAGGAGCAGGCCCAGGTTGACGGTGCCGAAGACCGTGGTGGCCATGAAGTCCGGCGCCCAGTTCGACAAGATGACGAACAGGAAGTACCAGGACAAGAAGGCCACGGTCCAGGGGAGGACGAAGCCGCGGTAGCGGCGGCGCAGCTCGACGAAGTCCTCGCTCTCGGCGAGCTCCCGGTAGAGCGGGTCGTTGAGCTGGGCGTGCGTGTGTGCTCCCGGCTGGTGCTGTTGTGGAGGTGAAGTGGTCACCTGCGGCACTCCTTTCGGCGGGCTGGCGCGTGGACGTGTGACTCCGGTCACGGTGGCCCAGGAGGACGGTCCGCGGGCAGGGCTCCGGGTCGGACCGTCGCCCAGCGGGGAGGCGGCTTCGCCCAGCGGTCGGTCCGGCACGACGAACGGTCGCCGGCTCCCCGGTCGCGCGTCGCGTAGCGTGGGCCGCGTGGACGCCGGTGCCCTGCTGGAGGCCTACGACAGCCAGCTGCGCGAGGAGGGCGAGCTCGCGCACGCGCAGTCGACGCGGCGGCGCCCGCCGGTCTGGTGGGCGCGGTTCGGGGACCGTGGCCTGGTGACCTACCGGGCGCTGGGCGGTCTGGAGGGGGCGGCGCTGGACGCGCTCATCGAGGAGACCGTCGCGCACTTCCGCGACGAGACCGAGGTGGTCACCTTCGAGTGGAAGACCCGGGGGCACGACGCCCCGGTCGACCTGGGTCGGCACCTGACCGCGCACGGTCTGGTCGCCGAGCCCGAGGAGACCGTGATGGTGGGCGAGGCGGCGGCCCTGGCGGTGGACGTGTCGGTGCCGGCCGGGGTGACCCTGCGGCGAGCCGGGGAGGGCCACGACCTGCTGGCCGACGTACGCCGCTGCGCGGCCATGCAGGAGGCCGTGTTCGGCCGCTCCGGGGGGCTGGACGCCGAGGACCTGGCCCACCAGATCGCCCGCGACCCGGCGCACCTGGAGCTGTGGCTGGCCGAGGCGGACGGCCGGGTCGTCAGCGCGGGTCGGCTCGACGTCGTGCGGGGCACCCGGTTCGCGGGGCTGTGGGGTGGGGCCACCCTGGAGGAGTGGCGCCGCCGGGGCCTCTACCGGGCACTGACCGCGGCGCGCGCCCGCTCCGCCCTCGCGCTCGGGGTCGCCTTCCTGCACAGCGACTGCACGCCGATGTCCCGGCCGA
This sequence comes from Nocardioides sp., assembly GCF_035429765.1. Lineage (GTDB taxonomy): Bacteria > Actinomycetota > Actinomycetes > Propionibacteriales > Nocardioidaceae > Nocardioides. The sequence continues at coordinate 9,216 of NZ_DAOMFK010000044.1, forward strand.
TCCTGCAGCGCAGCGGCCTGGTCCCGGTGACCACGACCACGCCGTACGTCTGGACCCGCTGACGGGTCAGCCGCGGTCGAGCTCGACGGCCTCGGGCGTGTGCAGGCGCACCATGAACGTGGTGACGTGCGCCGAGCGGCGGGAGGCGGTGAGCCGGGAGACGACCACCATGGTGAGGAACGCGGCGGGGACCGACCACGCCGCCGGCTGCGAGAGCAGCGCCGAGCCCCAGGAGTCCCCCGGCCCGGCGGTGAAGGTCCACAGCACCGCGGCGCCGGAGAGGGCACCTCCCACCAGCAGCCCGGCGATCGCCCCCACGTCGGTCAGGCGCGACCACCAGATGCCCAGGACCAGCAGCGGGCAGAAGGTCGAGGCGGCCACCGCGAACGCCAGCCCGACGGCGGTCGCCACGCCCACGTCGGCGGCGAGCACGGCCAGGGCGTAGGGGAACGCCACGGCGATCACGGCCGCCACCCGGAACGCGGTGACCCCGGGCAGCCAGCGGCTGACCAGGTCCTGGGAGACCACGCCGGCCACGGCCACGGTGAGCCCGGAGGAGGTGGAGAGGAACGCAGCGAACGCCCCGGCGACCAGCAGCGCCCCCAGCAGCTCCGCACCGGTGCCGCCGAGCATCCGCTGGGGCAGCTCGAGCACCACCGCGTCGGACCGGCCCGCGCCGACGAGGTCGGCGGCGTAGACGCGGCCCAGCGCGCCGTACACGGGGGGCAGCACGTAGAAGAGGCCGAGCAGCCCGAGCACGACCAGGGTGGTGCGCCGGGCCGCGCGGCCGTCGGGGTTGGTGTAGAAGCGCACCGCCACGTGGGGCAGACCCATCGTGCCGAGGAACGTCGCGACGATCAGCGAGTACGTCGCGTAGAGCGGGTGCCCGCCCTGACCGGTGCCGTGGCCGGACAGCGGGTCTGCCCAGCCCCCGTCCCGGCCCAGGGCGCCGTGCGCGGCGTCCGCCGGCGAGGGGGAGCCGTCACCGAACCACACGAGCAGCAGGAACACCGCGGGCAGCAGCAGCGCGGTCAGCTTCAGCCAGTACTGGAAGGCCTGCGCGAAGGTCACCGACCGCATCCCGCCCGCCAGCACGCTGGCCAGCACGACCACCGCGACCACCAGCCCCCCGAGCCGGGCGTCCAGCCCGGTCGCGAGCCGCAGGGTCAGGCCCGCCCCCTGGAACTGGGGGATCAGGTAGAGCCACCCGATGCCCACGACCAGCAGCGAGGTGACGCCCCGGACCTGGCGGGACTCCAGCCGGGCCTGGGCGAAGTCGGGCAGCGTGTAGGCCCCGGAGCGGCGCAGCGGGGCGGCGACGAGGACCATCAGGACCAGGTAGCCGGCGGTCCAGCCGACCGGGTACCACAGCATCTCCGCGCCGTAGGCCAGCACCAGGCCGGCCACACCGAGGAAGGACGCGGCGGAGAGGTACTCCCCTCCGATCGCCGAGGCGTTGAGCAGGGGCCGCACGGTGCGGGAGGCGACGAAGAAGTCGGAGGTCGTGCGGGCGAGCCGCAGGCTCCAGGTGCCGATCGCGATGGTCAGGAACGACACCACCACCACGGCGGTCAGCCCCGCGGTGTGGCTCACCGCTCCCGCACCATCTCGGTGAAGGTGCGCTCGTTGCGCTCGGCACGCCGGATGTACGCCCAGCCCAGCGCGAGCAGCACCGGGTAGACGCCGAAGCCGAGCAGGCACCACGCGAGCGGCATGCCCAGCACCCGGGTGGCGGCGAGCCCGGGAGCCAGGTGGAACAGCAGCGGGAGCCCGCCGACGAGCACGGCGAGCAGCGCCAGGACCCCCAGCGCGAGCCGGAGCTGGGCACGCAGCAGCGAGCGGAGGAACACCGCCCCGAGCTCGGTCTGCGCGTCGATCTCCGTCGTCACCTGCTGCCGCGTCCGCCGCACACCGGTGCTGCCGGTGTGCGGGGAGGTGACCCGCACCCTGGCCGGGGGTGGCGGCTCGGGCGTCACGTGCCGCCGCCCGGGCGGGTACGCCGGACCAGCAGGTCTCGCAGCTCGCGGGTGTGCCGCCGGCTGACCGACAGCTCCTTGCCGTCGACCAGGACCGTGCACCGCCCCGCGTCGGTGCGGATCTCCTGCACGTGCGGCAGCGACACCAGCAGCGAGCGGTGGATCCGGACGAACCCGGCCTCGCGCCACTCCGCCTCGAGCGTTGCCAGCGGGGTACGCAGGAGGTGGCTGCCCTGGGTGGTGTGCAGCCGGGCGTAGTCACCCTGCGCCTCGACGTAGCGGATGTCGGCCCGCGAGATGAAGCGGGTGCGTCCGCCCAGCTCGACGGCGATCTGGTCGTCGGTGCGCGCGGCCGGGCGGCCGCCGCCCTCGACGACGCGGCGTACCGCCTCGGCCAGCCGGTCCTCGCGCACCGGCTTGAGCACGTAGTCGACCGCGTTCAGCTCGAACGCCTCCACGGCGTGGCGGTCGTGCGCGGTGACGAACACCACCGGCGGCGGGCTCTTGAAGCGGGAGAGGACCTGCGCCAGCTCCAGGCCGCTCAGCCCCGGCATCGAGATGTCGAGGAACACCGCGTCCACCGCCAGGTCCTGCAGCACACGCAGGGCCTCGGTGGCCGTGTCGCTGGTGAGCACGCCCTGCACGCGCGGGTCCTGCCGGAGCAGGAACGCCAGCTCGTCCAGTGCCGGACGCTCGTCGTCGATCGCCAGCACCCGCAGCCCCCGCGGGGGCGACTGGCCGGGTCGCCCGGTCACGGTCGCACCCCTGGCGCGTACTTCGGCACCCGCACCGTCACCTTGGTCCCGGCGCCGGGCGCGGTCTCCACCACCAGCCCGTACTCGTCGCCGAAGGCACGGCGCAGCCGCTCGTCCACGTTGCCCAGCCCGACCGAGTCCGTCGTCTGGTCGCCGGCCAGCGCCCGGCGTACCCGCTCGGGGTCCTCGCCCTGACCGTCGTCCTCGATGGCGATCTCGCAGTCCCTGTCCCGGTCCCGAGCCAGGATCGTGATGGTGCCGCCGTCCGGCCGGCCCTCCAGACCGTGCTGCACGGCGTTCTCCACCAGCGGCTGGAGGCACAGGAACGGGACCGCGACCGGGAGCACCTCGGGGGCGATCCGCAGGATGACCCGGAGCCGGTCACCGAACCGGGCCTGCTCGAGCATCAGGTACCGCTCGATCGAGCGCAGCTCCTCCGACAGCGTGGTGTACTCCCCGTGCCGGCTGAAGGAGTAGCGGGTGAAGTCGGCGAACTCCAGCAGCAGCTCACGGGCCCGGTCGGGGTCGGTGCGCACGAAGCTGGCGATCGCGCCCAGGGAGTTGTAGATGAAGTGCGGAGAGATCTGGGCGCGCAGGGCACGGACCTCGGCCTCCATCAGCCGGGTCCGCGAGGCGTCGAGCTCGGCCAGCTCCAGCTGTCCGGAGACCCAGCCGGCCACCTCGTCGGCGGCCCGCGCCAGTCCGGCGGTCGGGGTGGGTCCGAAGACCTGGAGCGTGCCGACCACGCGGTCCTCGACGAACAGCGGCGAGACGATCGCGTTCCGGACCGGGCAGCCGTGCACCTCGCAGGACCGCTGGCGGAGAGAGACCACCCTGGTCGCCCCCGACTCCGTGGCCGCCCGCGCCAGCTCCGGCGCCCCCTCGGCGTGGTGCTCACCCTCCCCGTCCCACGCCAGCAGGCGGCTCTCGTCGGTGAGGGCGACCGCGAGGGCGCCCAGCAGGGTGCGCAGATGCTTGATGCTCCGCTCGGCGCTGGTCACCGTGAGACCCTCGCGCAGCGCGGGGGAGGCGAGGCTGGCGGTGTGCAGGGTCCGGAAGGTGGCCCGGTCGGCCTCGGAGCCCAGGTGGGGGCGTCCTCGGTAGCGTGACCAGGGCACGACGGGGGTGCGGCTCCGGGTCATGGTGCGTGACGCTAATGCGTGCCCTGGGCCACCGGAAGTACCCCGGTCAGCGGAAGTCGATCAGCAGCATCTCGGTCTCGCTGCCGTCCGTGGCCCCGTCGCCGGGGATGTCCACCGGGATTCCGCCCTCGAGCGCCGTCCCCGGTGGCGCCGGACGCGCCTCGGCGATGACCCGGGCGCGGTAGCACCGGGTCAGGTACGGCAGCTGCATGCCGTCCATCCCGCGGCCGTAGTCGTCGTAGAAGGCCAACGCCTCGGACAGCTTGGCCGCCCGCGCCTCCTTCTCCAGCACCGCGACGTTGGACCTCGAGAGCACCAGGTCCACGAGCGTCTCGCGGTTGACGTCCTGCCAGATCGTGAAGGTCCGCTCCTCCACGAAGCCGAACAGCTCGGAGGCCACCAGCGGCTGCGCGGGCTCGGCCGGCTGCCCCTGGGAGTCGATGATCCGGCCCAGCCGGCGCACCCACGGGATCCGCTCGTCGCGCTGGTTCCAGGCCAGGGCGAGCATCCCGCCCGGCTTGAGGACCCGTGCGATCTCTGGCAGTGCGTGGTCCAGGTCGAACCAGTGGAAGCACTGGGCGGCCACGACGACGTCCACCGACCGGTCCGGCAGCCCGGTCTCCTCCGCCGACGCGACCCGGGTCCGGGCTGACGGCAGCCGCTCGCGCAGCACCGCGAGCATCGACGGGTCGGGGTCGGTGGCCAGCACGTCGTGCCCCAGGGCGAGCAGCTCGGCGGTCAGCTTGCCGGTGCCGGCCCCGAGCTCGAGGATCTCGGCCGCGCCCCGGCCCACCAGCCAGGCGGCGGCCTCGCGCGGGTAGGCCGGTCGCCCACGGTCGTAGGACGCCGCCACGGGCCCGAAGGACCGCGCCTGGCGTCGGAGCTCCTCATCCATCCCCCGCAGGCTACCCGCCGGACGCCTCCCCGAGCCGTAGCCGCACGCCGACCCGTCACAAATGGCGAGGTGCGTGAGCCGGGTGGGACTGGAGCGCCGCCATTTGTGACGGGTCGGCGGGGTGCGTAGCGTGCGGGGCTATGGGTACGCCGTCGTGGGCAGGTCGGGTGCCGGGGCAGTGGGCGGACCTGTTCGAGCTGGAGGGCGTGGCCTCCGCCCTGGTCGCCACCCGGGACGGCATCGACGCGGTGCTGCGCGACCGTGGCCTGCGGCGGACCCCTCCCGAGGCGACGGTGGAGTCGCTGCTGCTCGGTGCCCACGCCAGCGCCCTGCTCGAGGGCTCGACCGCCACCGTGCAGCAGGTCCGCGACGGGGTCGGGGACGAGGTGGCCCGCGCGGCCGTGCGGATCTCCACCGAGCTGCTCTCCCTCGGGCCGGTGCTGAGCCGTTCACCGCTCCAGGTCCTCGCCCGCCTGCACACCCTGGCGGCGGCCGGCGACGTCGACCCCGAGGTGCTCGGTCGTCCCCGGGGCGCGGCGTCGGCCGCGCGGCTGCAGGCCCTCGGCGGGCTGCTGTCCGCCCCGGGTGAGACCCCCGCCCTGCTGGTCGCGGCCCTCGCCCACGCGGAGGTGGCGACCGCGACACCCTTCGTCGCCCGCAACGGCCTGGTGGCCCGGGCGCTGGAACGCCTGGTCCTGGTCTCGCGCGGGGTGGACGAGAAGTCGTTGCTGGTCCCCGAGGCCGGCCACCTGGCGCTGCGCCCGGCGTACGAGTCGAACCTCCGGGCCTACCGCGACGGGGGAGCGGCAGGGGCGCATGCCTGGCTGCTGTACGCAGCGGAGGCCTACACCGCCGGTGCCGAGGCGAGTCCTCTGCGCCGGGCGGCGGAGTAGCCGCCCTCGCGCGCGAGCGGCACCCGCTCGCTGGACCGGATGCCGCTCGCTGACACGTGAGGCCGTGGCTACCAGGCGTGCTGTCACTAGTGCTGCCGCGGGAGTCCCGGGACAGGCGCCCTGATGAAGGGTGGGTCGCCGCGTGGGTACCCGGCTCACATGCCGCTGTGGAGCTGTGGAGTTAGTCCCCTGACTCGTTTCTACGCCCTCCCTGGGCGGCCTTCAAGGCTTGACTTTGCCCTTCAGACCGACATCCGCCGCCGGCGGGCGCTCGCCCACAGCATCCCGCCGACCGTCAGCGCGCCGCCGACCGCCAGCGTGGCGAGCGTCGGTCGGGCCACCCGTTCCACCCGGGAGCGCAGCGTCACCGGCCGGGTGAACACCAGCACCGGCCAGTCCCTGCTCTCGGCCACCCGGCGCAGCTCGCGGTCCGGGTTCACCGCGCAGGGGTGGCCGACGGCCTCGAGCATGTGGACGTCGGTGATGGAGTCGCTGTAGGCGTAGCACTCGGCCAGGTCGTAGCCCCGCTCGGCTGCGAGCTGCGCGATCGCGCGGGCCTTCTCCTCGGCGTACGCGTAGTACTCGATCTCGCCGGTGTACCTGCCCTCGGCGATCTGCAGCCGGGTAGCGACCACCCGGTCCGCCCCCAGCATCTCCCCGATCGGCTCGACCACCTCGGTCCCCGAGGAGGACACGATCACGATGTCGCGGCCGGCGGCCCGGTGCTCCTCGATGAGGGAGACCGCCTCCTCGTAGACCAGTGGGTCCACCACGTTGTGCAGGGTGTCCGCCACGATCTCCCGCACGGTCGCCACGTCCCACCCCGCGACCAGCTGCGACATGAACTGCCGCATCTTCTCCATCTGGTCGTGGTCGGCTCCTCCGGCGAGGAAGACGAACTGGGCGTAGACCGTACGCAGCACCGCACGCCGGGTGATCAGTCCCCCGGCGTGGAACGGCCTGCTGAACGCCAACGAGCTCGAGGTGGCGATGATCGTCTTGTCGAGGTCGAAGAACGCCGCGGTCGGGCGGGACGCCATGTCGGCCATCCTAGGGCGCGCGGCCTGCGGCCCACCGGGCCATTGACCGCGAGGACCGTGGCGGAGTAGACACGAGACAGCGATCCAGCGAGGCCTCATGGGGGGACGTGTCATGCCCGCGATCTTGCGTACTCTCAGTTCCCTGCTCCTGCTTGCGGTGCCGGCGGCGGGAGTGCTGCTGCCGGCGGCACCGGTCGGTGCGGTGGACGACCCGGTCCTCGTGGACCGCGCCTCCGCGGCCGGTCTGGCCCAGTCGCAGCGCAGCTGGTCGAACTCGACGGTCGACTTCAACGGGGACGGGCTGGAGGAGGTCCTCAACGTCTTCCACCAGTACACCGACTCCTGGGTGTACCGGAACAACGGCGACGGCACCTTCCGGCAGGCCTTCAAGATCCCACGGGTCAACAGCCAGGGCGGCGTGTTCGACCGTCACGACTGCGAGTGGTACGACGTCGACGGCAACGACCTGCCGGACGCCTACTGCTCCGGTGGCAGGAACCAGTCGAACTACGTGAAGACCGCCGAGAAGGACAACGAGCTGTGGCTGCAGCTGACGCCCGGCCAGTTCACCGACCGCGGGACCCAGTGGGGGGTCGGGGACCCGTGCGGACGCGGCCGGATGGTCGCCTTCCTCGACGTCAACAACGACGGCTGGAAGGACCTGTTCGTCGGCAACCAGGCCGGCCGGCCGGTGAGCGACCCCTGCGACACCGCTGGCACCTACCTGCCGGAGGGGTCGAAGGTGTTCCTCAACAACGCCGGGCGGTCGCTGACCTACTCCGCGCAGTGGAGCACGTTCCGGGGCAACGCCGGGGTGCGGTGCGCCGTTCCCCTCGACTACAACCGTGACGGCCGGATGGACCTGCTCGCCTGCACCTTCCGCAACAACCTGGCGCAGCTGTACCGCAACACCGGGTCGGGGTTCGCCGACGCCAGCGCCGCCGTGCCGATCGGCAAGATCTCCGACGCGGCGGTGGGCGACCTCGACGGCGACGGCATCCCGGACCTGGTGATGAGCGACGTCAACGGTCTCACCTACCGCCGCGGCCTGGCCTCGGGCCTCGGGCCTTCGGTTCGGGTGTGGACCGCACCCTCCAACGCCGACGGGCTGGCGGTGGCGATGGGCGACATCCAGGGCGACGGCCTGACCGACGTCTACCTGGTGACCGACTCCACCTCCTCCTCGACCAACCCGACCGACCGGCTGTTCGTCAACCACGGCGGTTTCAGCTTCGTGGGCCTGACCCCTCCGGCCGCCGGCGGGATGGGTGACGCGGTCACCGCCGTCGACGTGTACGGCGACGGCCGGGCCCAGTTCGTCGTCCTCAACGGACGGGAGAAGCGGGTCGGGCCCGTCCAGCTGATCGCTGCCGCACCCTGACCGAGCCCCGGTCCGTCCACAGCAGCCCACGCCCGGGGCCGCGTCCACAGGCGACCCCGGCGGGGCAGGCCCAGTCGCCCCGGTAGGACGATGCTGCGGACGTGGCAGTCCCGCTGATCCTCACCCGTGACGAACCCCTGCGCGAGACGCTGGTGCGACTGGCCGCCGCCGCGGGCACCGGGGCCGACGTGGTCGGCGAGGTGGAGCAGGGCCTGCGGGCCTGGCTCGCGGCGCCGCTGGTGCTCGTCGGAGCCGACCTGGCGCCAGCGCTCGCCGGAATGACCCCACCGCGGCGGCCCGGCGTGGTCGTGGTCGACACGGCCGTGGACACCGAGCTGTTCCGGGTGGCCCTGGACCTGGGGGCCGAGCAGGTCGTCGAGCTCCCCGACGGCAGCCGCCGGCTGGCCGAGCTCCTCGCCGACGTGGCCGATCCCGTGGGGACGCCGGCGACCACCCTCGGCGTGGTCGGCGGGTGCGGAGGTGCGGGCTCCTCGGTGCTCGCGTGCGCGATCGGCCAGGTGGCCGCCCGCGGCGTCCCGGCGCTGGTCATCGACACCGACCCGGCCGGTCCCGGCTTGGACCGGGTGCTCGGGCTGGAGTCCGTCGACGGGGTGCGGTGGGAGGACCTGCAGAGCTCCGCCGGCCGGCTCGGCGGCCGGGCGCTGCGGGTGGCGCTGCCCCGCCGCGAGAACCTCGGTGTCCTCACCTGGCG
>NZ_DAOMFK010000045.1:0-17548 GCF_035429765.1 Nocardioides sp.
CTAGTCGTACTCAAGCACCGCCTGGGACTGCGCGCCGCCCGGCGAGAACGCGCCCTGCACCTGCATCTGGGTGGCGGCGGCCGACTCCGCCCGCGGCGAGGCCGAGCCGAGCCGGGGACGCCGCATCGCCACCACCTCGCGCGGGCCGTACCCGACCAGCGTGGGGTGCCCCTCGGGCGGGATGTTGGTGTCGATCACCTCACCGCCGCTGACCGGCGCCGGAGGGGCCTCCGCGGCGGCGGGCTCGCCGATCGCGATGATCGGCGTGCCGACCGGGACGGTGTCGCCCTCGGCGACAAGCAGCGCGCTGACCGTCCCGGCGTACGGCGAAGGCAGCTCGACCAGCGACTTGGCGGTCTCGATCTCCACGACGATGTCGTTGATGGCGACGACGTCGCCCACCGTGACCTTCCAGGAGACGATCTCAGCCTCGGTCAGGCCCTCACCGACGTCGGGCAGGAGGTACTCGGGCACAGGGGTCCCCCTTCTAGAACTTCAGCGTCCGGTCGACGGCGTCGAGCACCCGGTCCAGGTCGGGCAGGTAGGCATCCTCCACCCGCGAGGGGGGGTACGGCGTGTCGAACCCGCCGACCCGCAGCACCGGCGCCTCCAGGGAGTAGAAGCACTGCTCGGTGATCCGGGCGGCCAGCTCAGCGCCCAGACCCAGCGTCACGTGCGCCTCGTGGACCACCACCGCCCGCCCGGTGCGGCGTACCGACGCGTAGACGGGGGCCAGGTCCAGCGGCGCGAGGGTGCGCAGGTCGACGACCTCCAGCGAGATCCCCTCCTGGGCAGCGGCCTCCGCGGCCTTCAGGCAGAGCTTGACCGTCGGCCCGTAGGCCAGGACGGTCGCGTCGACCCCCGAGCGCACCAACCGGGACGCGAAGAGCGGGTCCGGCGCCACCGTCTCGTCGAGGTCGGCCTTGTCGGCGTGGTACTGCCGCTTGGGCTCCAGGAAGATCACCGGGTCGTCGCAGGCGATCGCCTGCTGGATCATCCAGTAGCCGTCGACGGGGTTGGAGCAGGACACCACCTTCAGGCCCGGGGTGTGCGCGAACTGCGCCTCCGGGCTCTCGCTGTGGTGCTCGACCGCCCCGATGCCGCCGCCGAACGGGATCCGGATCACGATCGGCACCGTCAGCCGGCCCTGGCTGCGGTAGTGCAGCTTCGCGACCTGGCAGACGATCTGGTCGTAGGCCGGGTAGACGAACCCGTCGAACTGGATCTCCGCGACGGGACGGTAGCCGCGCAGCGCCAGCCCGACGGCAGTGCCGATGATGCCGGACTCGGCGAGCGGGGAGTCGATGACCCGGTCCTCGCCGAAGTCCTTCTGCAGGCCGTCGGTGATCCGGAAGACGCCGCCGAGCTTGCCGACGTCCTCGCCCATCAGCAGCACCTTCGGGTCGTTCTCCATCGCCTTGCGCAGCCCCAGGTTGAGGGCCTTCGCGAGTGTGACCTTGGTCGTCATCAGTGCGCCCCCTCGAAGCTCGCGAGGTACGCCGCGTACTCCTCGCGCTGAGCCGCCAGCTCCTCGGGCAGCTCCACGTAGACGTGGTCGAAGATGCTCAGCGGCGTGGGGTCGGGCAGTGCCTTGCAGCCCTCCCGGAGCCGCGCCCCCAGCTCATCGGCCTCGGCGTCCACGGCCTCGAAGAACTCCGGCCCGGCCAGCCCGTTGCGGTGCAGGTAGGAGTCCACCCGGGCGATCGGGTCGCGCAGCTTCCAGCGCTCCACGTCGTCGGAGTGCCGGTAGCGGGTCGGGTCGTCGGTGGTCGTGTGCGCGCCCATCCGGTAGGTGTAGGCCTCGACCAGGGTGGGTCCCTGGCCGTCGCGCGCGCGCTGCAGCGCCGCCTGCGTCACGGCGTACGTCGCCAGCACGTCGTTGCCGTCCACGCGCAGGCCCGGGAAGCCGAACCCGCGGGCGCGCTGGTAGAGCGGGATCCGCGACTGCCGCTCGATCGGCTCGGAGATGGCCCACTGGTTGTTCTGGCAGAAGAACACCACGGGGGCGTTGTAGGAGGCGGCGAAGATGAACGCCTCGTTGACGTCGCCCTGGGAGGAGGCGCCGTCGCCGAAGTGGGCGACCACGGCCGCGTCGCGCTCGGGGTCACCGGTGCCGACCACACCGTCGCGCTGCATGCCCATCGCGTAGCCGGTCGCGTGCAGGGTCTGGGCGCCGATCACGATCGTGTAGAGGTGGAAGTTGTGCTCGGCGGGGTCCCAGCCCCCCTGGTTGACGCCGCGGAAGAGGCCCAGCAGCCGGAGGGGGTCCACGCCGCGGCACCAGGCGACGCCGTGCTCACGGTAGGTGGGGAAGACGAAGTCCTGGGGCCGGAGCGCCCGGCCGGCGCCGATCTGTGCCGCCTCCTGCCCCAGCAGCTGGGCCCAGATGCCGAGCTCGCCGTGGCGCTGCAGTGCAGTGGCCTCGATGTCGATGCGCCGGGTCAGCACCATGTCGCGGTAGAAGCCGCGGATCATCTCGGCCTCGGCGTCGGGAGCCATCGCCGTGCCGAAGGCGAAGTCCGGCCGCTCGACGCGCACCCCCTCCGGGGTGAGCAGCTGGATGAACTCCGGGTCGGTGTCGGTGGCCGAGGGCCCGAACACCTCCGCGAGGTCGGGGCCGAACTGCCCTGCTGCGGTCTCACTCACCTACGCGCTCCTTCAGGTCGTCGGGCCGCGCGGGGTCTCCGCGGGGCGCCTCGGGCGGGCCGGTCCGGGCGTGCGGGGGTGGTGCAACGGCTGTCGGGCCCGCTGCGCCCAACGTACCGGGGCCGGACCCCGGGGCGTCAACGTCCTCGCAGCGGCGTACGTCGCGCCGGGCGGGGTCAGCCGAACGCCGCCGCCACGCGGACGAGCCGGTCGTTCGCCTCGGGCTCGGCGACCGAGGCCCGGCAGCCCTCGCCGGTGAAGGCCCGGACGGTCAGTCCGGCGACCTCCGCGGCGGCGGCGAACTCGTCGGTGCGCTCGCCGAGGTCGAACCACACGAAGTTCCCCTGGGCCTCGGGCACAGCCCAGCCCACGTCGCGCAGGGCCGCGACGACGCGCTCGCGCTCGTCCACGAGGGCGTCGACGCGGGCGAGGAGCGCAGGCCCGTGGTTGAGCGACTCCGTCGCAGCCTGCTGGGCGACGATCGAGACCCCGAACGGCAGGCTGACCGCGCGCAGCGCGGTGGCCACGGGGGGCGCGGCCACGGCGTACCCGACCCGGAGCCCGGCCAGCCCGTGCGCCTTGGAGAAGGTGCGCAGCAGGACCAGGTTGTCGTGACGGGCGAGGGTCGCCAGCCCGTCGACGGGGTCGGCCATCCGGACGAACTCCACGTAGGCCTCGTCGAGCACCACCAGCACCCGCTCGGGCAGCGCCGCCAGGAAGGCGTCCAGCTCGGTCTGGGTGAGGGCCGGGCCGGTCGGGTTGTTCGGCGAGCAGACGATCACCACCCGGGTCCGGTCGGTCACGGCGGCTGCCATCGCCGCCAGGTCGTGGCGCCCGTCGGCGGTGACGGGGACCCGCACCGAGGTGGCGGCCGCCGCCGCGGCGGCGATCGGGAACGCCTCGAAGGAGCGCCAGGCGTAGACGACCTCGTCGCCGGGCTCGCACCAGGCCTGCACCAGCTGGTAGATCAGCGCCACCGAGCCGGTCGCGACGGCCAGCGCTCTCTCGGGCACGCCGAGCCGGGCCGCCAGGGCGGCGTACAGCTCGGTGTTGCCCATGTCGGGGTAGCGGTTCATCCGCGCGGCGGCTGCGGTGGCCGCCTCCAGCACCCCGGGGAGCGGCGGGTAGGGGTTCTCGTTGGAGGAGAGCTTGTACGCCGTCAGCCCGGGCCGTGGAGCCGGTGGCCTGCCGGCGACGTACGCCGGGATGCCGAGCACGGTGGGGCGGGGCGGCGGACTGCTCACATATCGACCCTAGTCCGGGCGGAGACCGGGCGCGAGGCGCGACTCAACCGGGCGCGAGGCGCGACTCGACGGGGCGCGAGGCGCGACTCGCGGAAGGCAACTTGACGAGAATCACCCCGCCCCCGCTTCGATCCCGGGTCGGGTTGTCAGACAATGGTCGTATGGCTGCCACCACGGGCTCGCCCTTCTCGGGACTGTCGGTCACCCGCTCCTCGACCGTGGACCGGGTCGTCGACGAGCTGCGTCGCGCGGTCTTCGACGGCGACCTCGAGTCCGGTACGCCGCTGCGCGAGGTGGCGCTGGCCGACAGCCTCGGCGTCGCCCGGTCCACCGTGCGGGAGGCGCTGGGCGTCCTGGTCGCGGAGGGGATCGCCACCCGGGAGCCCAACCGGGGGGTCTCCGTCACCGCACCGGACCCCGACGCGATCAGCGACGTCGTGCGCGCCCGGGCGGTGCTCGAGGTGGCCGGTGTCCGCAACTGGGAGCGCGCCACCGAGGAGGCCCGGGGGAGGGTGCGCCGGGCACTCGCGGAGTACATCCAGGCCGTGGAGCTGAACGCGTCGTACCAGGTCCTCAACGAGCGGCACCTGGCCCTGCACCTGGCCCTGGTCGCGCTGACCGGCTCCCCCCGGCTGAACGCCATGGCCGCCGCACTCATCGCCGAGCTCAAGGTCGCCCTCGCCCAGATCGACCGGATCCGCCGCAACGCCCACGCCCAGGCCGGCTCGCACAGCCACCTGCTCGAGATGCTCGAGCGCGGCGACCTCGAGGGCGCCGCCGCCGAGCTCGAGGCGCACCTGGCCGGGGCCGAGGTCGCGATCCGGGAGGCGATGACCGCGGTCTCGCCCGCCTCCTGACCGATGACCGCCCTCCCCGCACCCAGGAACGGCACGGACTACCGGATCGCCGTGGTCTGCACCGGCAACATCTGCCGCTCCCCCACCGCCGACGTCGTGCTCCACGCACTGCTGGCCGACGAGGGGCTGGACCGGCAGGTGGCGGTGGACAGCTCCGGGCTGGGCGGCTGGCACGTCGGGGACCGGATGGACCCGCGCTCGGCGCGGCACCTGCGGGAGGCCGGCTACGACCCGAGCCGGCACCGGGCCCGTCAGATCGCCCCGGGCTGGCCGAGCGCCTACGACCTGGTCCTGGCGATGGACCACACCCACCTGCGCGACCTGCGCGCGCAGGCCCGCCGGGCCGGTGCGTCGGCGGAGGAGCTGGACCGGGTCCGCCTGTTCGGCGACTTCGACCCGGTCGAGCCGGGGAGCGAGGTTCCGGACCCGTACTACGGTGGGGACCAGGATTTCGAGGAGGTTCTCACCATGGTCGAGCGCACCGGCCGGGCGATCGTGGCCGCCCTGCGGCAGGGACTCGCCTCACAATGACCCGGCAACCGGGGGTGGCCAGGAAGGCCGAGGCGCTGCTGGGCCGCGCCGTGGTGGCCACGGCCCCCGTGGCCGGTGGCGACATCGCCACCGCCACCCGGCTCCGGCTCTCCGACGGCACCACCGCGCTGATGAAGACCCACCCCCACCCGCCCCGCGGCTTCTTCGCCGCCGAGGTGCGCGGGCTGCGCTGGCTGGCTGAGGGTGGTGGGGTGGAGGTGCCGGAGGTCCTCGGCGCCGACGACGACTGCGTGATCCTGCGCTGGGTCGAGCCGGGTCGGCCCGGGGTGGACGCCGCGGCCGCCTTCGGCCAGGCGCTGGCGGCCACGCACACGGCCGGCGCCCCGGCGTACGGCTGGGACCAGGACGGGTTCATCGGCCGGCTACCGCTGTCCAACGACCCCGCCGCCACCTGGGCGGACTTCTTCGCGACCCGCCGGGTGCTGCCCTACCTGCGGCTGGGCCGCGACCGGGGCACGGTCTCCCAGGGGCAGGCGGCGACCATCGAGGCCGCGGTGGACCGGCTGGCCGACCTGGTGCCCGAGGAGCCGCCCGCACGCCTGCACGGCGACCTGTGGAACGGCAACGTGCTGTGGGGCAGCGACGGGCGGGTGTTCGTGGTGGACCCCGCCGCGCACGGGGGGCACCGGGAGACCGACCTGGCGATGCTCGCGCTCTTCGGCCTGCCGCACCTGGCGCGCGTGCTCGAGGCCTACCAGGACGCCACCCCGCTCGCCGAGGGCTGGCAGGCACGGGTCCCGCTGCACCAGCTCTACCCGCTGCTGGTCCACGCCTGCCTGTTCGGGGGCGGGTACGCCGCTCGCGCGGCCGCCGCGGCCGCCACCTTCGTCTGAGCCGCCGACTTCTCAGGCACGGTTCAGCCAGGGCTGGCACAGTGGGGGCGTGAACGCCGCGACCCCCGCCTCCTCGACCCCTGCCCGGGTGCTCGTGGTGGACGACGACCGGGCGGTGCGGGAGTCGCTGCGCCGCTCCCTGGAGTTCAACGGCTACACCGTGGTCCTCGCGGCCGACGGCGCCGAGGCGCTCGCCAGCATCGGGCTGAGCGCCCCCGACGTCGTGGTGATGGACGTGATGATGCCGCGGCTGGACGGCATCGAGGCCACCCGGGCGCTGCGGGCCGCCGGCAACGACGTACCGATCCTGGTGCTGACCGCGCGGGACGCGGTGGGCGACCGGGTGGAGGGTCTGGACGCCGGGGCCGACGACTACCTCACCAAGCCGTTCGCGCTGGCCGAGCTGCTGGCCCGGCTGCGTGCCCTGCTGCGCCGGGTGGTGCCGCGTGAGGACGGGGAGGACGAGGTGCTCGCGTTCGCCGACCTGTCGATGAACCTGGCGACCCGCGAGGTGCGCCGCGGCCCGCGGGCGATGGAGCTGACCCGCACCGAGTTCACCCTGCTGGAGATGTTCCTGCGCCGTCCCCGGCGGGTGCTTGAGCGGGCCTTCATCCTCGACGAGGTGTGGGGCTACGACTTCCCCACCACGGCGAACTCGCTCGAGGTGTACGTCGGCTACCTGCGCCGCAAGACCGAGGCCGCGGGCGAGCCGCGGCTGATCCACACGGTGCGTGGCGTCGGCTACGTGCTGAAGGAATCGTGAGCGGGCGCTGGCACTACCGCCGCTCGCTGGCCTCCCGGGTCATCGTGCTCACCAGCATGGCGGTCGGCGTGGCGGTGGCGTTCGTGGCGCTGGCCGCGTTCATGACCGTGCGCATGCAGATGCAGACCACGCTGGACCACTCGCTGCTGGACCGGGCGGCGAAGGCGGTCCAGTCGCCCACGCTCTCCCGGGCCACTGCCAGCGACGTGCCGTCCTGGATGCTCGGCGCAGCCGACATCCGGGTGAGCTTCATCTCCTCCGACGGGGCGGTCCTCACCGCGGACAACTGGCCCGGCATCCAGCTGGGCGGGTCGGAGCTGCAGGTCGCGCAGGGGACGCGCGACCACGTCGTGCGGACCATCCGCGGCACCGACGGCCAGCACTACCGGGTGGCCACGGTCTCGGCCGGGGACGGCCAGGCACTGGTGATCGCCCAGTCGCTGGCGGGCCAGGAGGAGACGCTGTCCCGGCTCGCGGTGGTGATGCTGGTCTTCGGCGGACTCGGCGTGCTGGCGGCCGGTCTCGCGGGGTGGGCGGTGGCCCGCAACGGGCTGCGCCCGGTCCGGCGGCTCACCGTGGACGTCGAGCGGATCGCCCGTACCGAGGACCTCACCCCGCTCCCCGTCGAGGGCGACGACGAGATCGCCCGGCTGGCCCGCGCGTTCAACCAGATGCTCACCGCCCTGGCCGCCTCCAGGGACCGGCAGCGCCAGCTGGTCGCCGACGCCGGTCACGAGCTGCGCACGCCGCTCACCTCGCTGCGCACCAACCTGGACCTGCTCACCCAGGCCAACGGCTCCCGGGGACTGCCCCCGGAGGCCTACCAGGAGCTCCTCGACGACGTCCGGGCCCAGCTGGAGGAGCTCTCGACGCTGGTCGGTGACCTGGTCGAGCTGGCCCGGGACGAGCCGATGACGCTCGTGGTGGAGTCGGTGGAGCTGCAGGACGTGGTGGACCGCGCGGTGGCCCGGGTACGCCGGCGTGCCCCCGACATCGCCTTGGACGTGGAGCTGACCCCGTGGTGGGTGGAGGGCGACCCCGCGGCCCTCGAGCGGGCGGTGACCAACCTGCTCGACAACGCGGCGAAGTGGAGCCCGCCCGGGGGCACGATCCGGGTCGCGCTCCGGTCCGGAGTCCTCACCGTGGACGACGAGGGGCCGGGCATCGCGGAGGAGGACCTGCCGCACGTCTTCGAGCGGTTCTACCGCTCCGAGGAGTCCCGGGCCATGCCCGGGTCGGGGCTGGGCCTGTCGATCGTGCGCCGGGTGGTCGAGCGCCACTCGGGCACCGTCACCGCCGGTCGCTCCGACGCGGGGGGCGCCCGGCTGACCGTGCGGCTGCCCGGTCGGCCGGTGCCGCCCGCTCCGGCGCTGGCCGAGGAGGACGCGAGGGACCGAACACGCGGAGCAGGCGATCGGCCTTCCATCGTGACTCGGCGTACTCCTCGGTCACGCTCGACCGCACCGTGACCCCGCCGCCGGTGCCCAGCTGCCAGGTCCCGTCCCCGGCGGTGGTGAGGCTGCGGATCACCACCCCCAGGTCGGCGCGGCCGTCGGCGCAGACCCACCCGAACGCGCCCGCGTAGGCACCACGCGGGGTCTCCTCGACCGCGTCGATGATCTGCATCGTGCGGACCTTGGGCGCGCCGGTCATCGAGCCCGCGGGGAACAGCGCCCGCAGCGCCCCGACCGTCGAGACACCGGGGGCGAGCCGCCCGCGCACGGTCGAGACCAGCTGGTGCACGGCGGCGTAGGACTCCACCTCCATCAGCTCCGGCACCGTGACCGTGCCCGGCAGGCACACCGTGGACAGGTCGTTGCGGAGGAGGTCGAGGATCATCAGGTTCTCGCTGCGGCACTTGGGGTCGCTCGCCAGCAGCGCCCGCTGCCGCTCGTCCTCGTCAGCCGTGGCCCCCCGTGGGGTGGTGCCCTTGATCGGCTTGGTCTCCACGGTGCGGTCCGCGGTCACCAGGGCGTACCGCTCCGGGGAGGAGCTCAGCAGCCAGGCCCGCGCCCCGGGCACGTCGTGCTGCAGGAACCCGGCGTACGGCGCCGGGTTCAGCTCGCGCAGGCCCAGGTAGGCCGCTGCGGGGGCCAGGTCCGCGGCCCAGGCCAGCCGGTAGGTGAGGTTCACCTCGTAGGAGTTGCCCGCGTGCAGCTCCTCCTGGACCCGCGTGAACGCCCGCTCGTACTCCTCCGGCACCTCAGGCGGGCGACCCGGCACGAGTGGCGGGCGACCCGGGACAGGCTGCGGGGTCTCGTGGTGGAAGAACCGCAGCTCGCGGGCCCGCATCCACACCGCGTCCGGGAGCCGGGGATCCGGCCGGGCCGCGAGGTCGCTCCGCGCGGCGTAGCCGAAGTAGCCGACCCAGTGCGCGTCCGGCGGTCCCGCCGCCAGCTCCGCCTCGAGGGCGGCGAACACGTCCTCGCCGACGACCCGCCGGCCGCCTCCCACGTGCCGGACGACCTCGCCGCGCGCCGCGTCGTACGACAAGGACACGTCGTCCTCGTCGAGCCACCCGACCATCGAGCGCCGGCCGGACCAGGCGCGGCCCCCGCCGCCGTCCAGCCAGAAGCAGCGGGGGTGGGTCGCCGCCACCTGGGTGAAGGAGGCCGCGGGGTCGCGGCTCACGGCGCCGCCAGGAAGTTGGCCACCAGCCGGAGCCCGTGCTCGGACAGCACCGACTCGGGATGGAACTGCACGCCCTCCAGCGGGAGGGATCGGTGCCGCACCCCCATCAGGGTCCGCTCGTCGCGGCTCCACGCGGTCGCCTCGAGGGCGTCGGGGAGCCGCGTGACCGCCAGCGAGTGGTACCGCACCCCGGCGAACCCCTGCGGCACCCCGCGGAAGACGCCCCGGCCGTCGTGCTCGATCCGGGCCACCTCCCCGTGGGCGGGAGGAACCCGCTCGACGAGGCCGCCGTACGCCGTGACCAGGCCCTGCATGCCCAGGCACACCCCGAGCACCGGCCGGGTGCCCGCCAGCAGCACCTCACGGCCGACCGCGAAGTCGGCCGGGTCGTCGGGCCGGCCCGGGCCCGGTGAGAGCACCACGTGGGTGTGCGCGAGCACCTCCTCGGGTCCCACCTGGTCGTGCTGGACCACCGTGGGCACGACCCCGGTGACCTCGGCGATGAGGTGCACGAGGTTCCAGGTGTAGGAGTCGTGGTGGTCCACGACCACGACGTCCGGGGTGGCCACCGGGTCAACCTAGCGTCCCCACCCGGGACAGTCCGCCGCGGAAATCATCATCCGGCGCCCGGAAATGATGAATCTCGCGGCGGACTATCGGGGGTCAGGGGAGGAGCAGGTCGCGGAGCAGGTCGTGGATGAGGTCGTAGCCGTGCTCGGTGAGGATCGACTCGGCGTGGAACTGGATGCCGCGGAAGTGCGGCCCGGCCACCAGGTGGACGTCGCCGGTGACCGGGTCGGCCTCCACGGTGACCCCGGGCGGCAGCGGACGCTCGCCCACCCGGCCGACGAAGGTGTTGTAGAAGCCGACCCGCTCGGTGCGGTCCCCGATCGTGACCGGTGACTGGGTCCCCTGGAACACGATGTCCTTGAAGGCGAGCGGGATCCCGAGCCCGTGGCAGAGCGCCTGGTGCCCCAGGCAGACGGCCAGGAAGGGCTGCCCCGAGGCGAGCAGCTCGTCCACCGCGGCCCGGATCCGGGCGATCTTGGGGTCCGTCCCGTCGCGGGGGTCCCCCGGCCCGGGGCCGAGGATCACCAGGTCGTGGCCGGCCAGCGCGCCGGGCACGTAGTCCTCGTGCCGGACCACCGTGGAGGACATGCCGAGCACCCGCAGCACGTGGCGCAGCATGTTCACGAAGTCGTCCTCACCGTCGAGGATCACAGCGCGCTTCCCGCGCAGAGCGGGGTCGGGCGCGGCCCCACCCTGGTCGGTGAGCCAGAAGGTCGAGAGCCGCTGGTTGCGCGAGCCCAGGGCGATCAGCACGTCCTCGTCCCGGGCCAGGTCGGCGACGCCCTCGGCCGGCACCGGGGCGGCCGGCACCAGACCGAACGCGCCGAGGATCCCGCCTGCCTTGGCGTGGGTCTCGGCGACCTCGCTGATCGGGTCGGAGTCGCGCACGAGGGTGGCCCCGGCCGTGACCTTGAGCCGGCCGTCGACGTCCACCTCCGCCGTGCGGATGCAGATGGGGCTGTCCATGGTGGGCTGCCCGGCAGGGTCGCGGCCGAACAGGGCGAGCGCGGCACCGTAGTAGCCCCGCCCCTCCTGCTCGTACTCCGCGATCAGCCGGCAGGCGTTCTCCACGGGGGAGCCGGTCACCGTGGCGGCGTACATCGTGTCGCGCAGCACCTCGCGGGGGTCGCGGGTGGTCCGGCCGGCCAGCAGGTACTCGGTGTGGACCAGGTGCGTCATCGGCTTGAGGAAGGGCCCGAGCACCTGGCCGCCCTCCGTGCAGACGTCGCACATCATCTTCAGCTCCTCGTCCACCACCATGAAGAGCTCGTAGATCTCCTTCTCGTCGGCCAGGAAGTCCAGCAGCCGCGGCTTGAGGTCCCCGCCGCCGCGCAGCCGGAAGGTGCCGGAGATGGGGTTCATCCGGACGTCGCCGCCACGCACGGACACGTGCCGCTCGGGGCTGGCGCCGACGAGGTAGCGCTCGCCGGTGAAGAAGACGTAGGTCCAGTAGGCGCCGCGTTCCCGCTCGAGGAGGATCCTCAGCACCGACAGCGCCTGGTCGGGACCCCACGCGTCGAGCTGGGCGCGGTAGGCCCTGCCCACGACCAGGTTGGCACCCTCGCCCTGCCCGATCTCGTCGCGGATGATCGCCTCCACGACCGCGGCGTAGTCCGCGTCGCCGATCTCGAACCCGCCGGGGTCGGCGAAGCCGATCGGCTCCTGCGGGAGGGCGTCGACGAGGTCGGCCACGTCGACCTCGAACTCGTCCCGGATCTCCATGACCACCAGGGGGGTGCCGTCGTCGACTGCGGCGAAGCCCCGCTCGCGGACCTGGCGGAACGGCACGGCCGCCAGCCGGTCGACGCTGCGGCCCGGCTCGGGAGTCCCCGACTCCAGCGGGATGTCGAGCACGCTCTCCACCACGGCGCGTGGGCCGCCGATGATCCCGGCGGTGGGCTCGGCCTTGCGCCGGATGACCGCCCACGCCTCGTGCCCACGGATGGCGTCCAGGGCGGCACGAGCGGAGACGGGCGCAGGCATGGCTGCACCCTACGGCGCAGGGGCGGTCCCGGCCGCCTGCGGGACGTCATCCGGACGGAGCAGACGTCGGCTCCCCCCGGATGGCGTCCGCGACGGTCAGGAGATCGTGACCAGCCGCTGGGTGGCCCGGGTGAGCACCACGTACAGAGTGGCCCGACCGGTGATCGACTCGGCCTCGATCTCCTCCGGCCGCACCACCACGATCCCGTCGAACTCCAGGCCCTTGGTGTCCAGGCCGGTGAGCACCACGACCCGGTCCTCGCCCGGGGGGGTGTCCCCGAGGCCCGCGCGGGCACCGGGCGCGTCCGCGGCGAGCTCCTCCCAGCCGGCCAGCCAGCTGCTCACCTCGGGCCGCCGGGCCACCGGCACCACGATGCCGAGGGTGCCGGGCAGCGCGTCGGCCAGCTCGCCCACGGCGGCCCGGGTCGCAGCCTCGAGGTCGGCGATCCCGGTCCGGGCCACCGGCTCCCATCCCGTCGTGCGCACCGCCGCGGGCAGGTCGGCGTCGAGCCCGACCCGCTCGGCGTACGCCGCGGCGAAGGCGTAGATCTCCGCCGAGTTGCGGTAGTTGGTGGACAGGTGGAACCCGTGCACCTCCTTGCCGTCCAGCGCGGCGGCCCGGGCGGTGGCGGCCTCGGCCGGCTCCGGCCACGAGGACTGCGCCGGATCGCCGACGATCGTCCAGGAGGCGGTGCGGCCGCGGCGGCCCACCATCCGCCACTGCATCGGGGTGAGGTCCTGCGCCTCGTCCACCAGCACGTGCGCGTAGGCGTCGTCCTCGATCCGGTGGGTCGGCGGGGTCCACGGCCGGCCGGTCGGGGCGTACTCCCGGTCGGCCGCGGTGGTCAGCTCGTGCAGGTCCACGCCACCCTCGAGCAACGAGAGGGTGTCGTCGAGGTGGTGCTCCTCCTCGTGCCGGGCGGGCACGTCACCAAGGGCGTAGCGCAGCTCGTCGAGCAGCGGCACGTCCTCGACCGCCCAGGAGTCAGCACTGGTCCAGGACTTCAGCAGCAGCAGCTGGTCCTCGGGGGAGACCAGCCCGTCGCCCACCCGGGCGAGCAGCTCGGGGTCGCGCAGCCAGCCGAGCACGTGCTCGGCGTCCAGCGGGGGCCACCAGGCGGCCGCGAAGTCCACGAAGGACTGCTGGGAGAGCATCTCGTCGGTGAACGCCTCGCGGCCACGCTCCCGGCCGCGCTCACCCCGGACCTGCCGCCACATCGCCTCCAGCAGCGCGGGGGCGACGCGGGAGAGCTGGCGGTTGCGGGGGCCGTGGGACATCAGCGAGCGGCGGATCGTCCCCAGGACGCGTGGGTCGAGGACGATCACGTCGTCACGCCAGAAGGCCCGGAAGGACGTGGGTGACCCCGGCGCCTGCTGGCGCGCCGTACGCCGGAGCAGCTCGGCCATCCGCGCCGAGCCCTTGACGTCGGCGACGGCCGGCTCGTCGTGGCGGCTCGCTCGGACCCCGTCGACGACCTCGCCCAGCGAGCGCAGCGCGACCGCGGTCTCCCCGAGGGAGGGCAGCACGCGCTCGATGTAGCGCATGAACACCCCCGAGGGGCCGATGACCAGCACCCCTCCGCCCTCGTAGCGGCGGCGGTCGGTGTAGAGGAGGTACGCCGCGCGGTGCAGGGCGACCACGGTCTTGCCCGTCCCCGGACCGCCGGTGATCGAGACCACACCCTTGCCGGGGGCCCGGATGGCGCGGTCCTGCTCGGCCTGGATGGTCGCCACGATCGAGTGCATGGACCGGTCGCGGGCCCGGGAGAGCTGGGCCATCAGGGCGCCCTCGCCAATGATGGGCAGGTCGGTCCCGGCGTCCGAGTCCAGGAGCTCGTCCTCGACGCTGGCCACCGTGGAGCCGTGGCAGCGCAGCACCCGGCGTCGCACGACCGACTGCGGATCGACCGCGGTGGCCTGGTAGAAGACCGCGGCCGCCGGGGCCCGCCAGTCGATCAGCAGCGAGTCGCGGGCGTCGTCCCGCAGCCCGATCCGGCCGATGTAGCGAGGCTGGGGGTCGCGCTCGGGCCGCAGGTCGAGGCGCCCGAAGACCAGGCCCTCGTGCGCGGCGTCCAGCTGCGCGATCCGCTTGGCGGCCTGGAAGACCATGGCGTCGCGCTCGACGAGCCCACCCTCGTGACCCAGCCGGCCACGGCCGTGCCCTTCGCGGGCCAGCGCCTGGGCGGCCTCGGCCGACTTCTCCAGCTGGACGTAGACCCGGTCCACGAACCGCTGCTCGGCCGCGATCTCACGCTCGACGAGCTCCTCGGTCAACGACTCTCCCGATTCGACGATGACTGGTGTGCCCCGCCGCCGCAGGCGGCGGGTGTGCGCTCGCCGCCGAGGGCGGCAGGTACGTCCCGCCGCCTCAGGCGGCAAGCTCACCATCCTACGTCGTCTGGTCGGGCCGCCGTCGGGTGGTCGGCGAAGTTCGCGCCTGCTACCTGCTGCGCGAGAGGAACGCGGTCATCGCCTCGCGGGCCGCGTCCGAGGCGAACAGCCGGGTGCTCAGCGCGGCGAGCTCCTCGCCGTCGGCGTCGATGCGGGCGAGCAGGTCCCTGTTGAGGATGCGCTTGGACTCCCGCAGGCCCTGAGCGGCGCCGGTGGTGAGCGCGGCGCACACCCGGGACACCTCGGCGGACAGCTGCTCGGCAGGCACCGCGAGCGTCACCAGCCCGTACGCCGCCGCCTCGGTGCCGCGGAACACCTCGCCGCCGAGGGTGGTCAGCGCAGCGGCGCGCGGGGTCATCCGGTGGAACACCGTGAGGGAGATGGTCGCGGCCGCCAGCCCCAGCTTGACCTCGGTGAGCGCGAAGCTGGCGTCCTCCGCGGCGACCGCGATGTCGGCGGCGGCGACGATCCCGATGCCGCCCGCACGCACCCCGCCGAGCACCTCCACGACCACCGGCTTGTCCAGCCCGACGATGAGCCGCTGAAGCTCCACGATCTTGCGGGTCCCCTCCTCCATGCTCCCCGCGGATGCCTCCGCAAGGTCCGCGCCCGAGCAGAAGACCCGGCCGGCCGAGCGCAGCAGCAGGGCGGTGACCGCGTCGTCGGCCTCGGCGGCCGCCAGCCGCTCGAACAGCTCGGTGACGAGCTGGCGCGACAGCGCGTTGCGGTTGTGCGGGGAGTCCAGGGTGATGGTGGCCACCCCGTCGGCCACGTCATAGTGCACCAGCTCGGTCATGGCGCTCATCCTGCCGCACCCGTCTCGCGACCGCGCGGGGGTGGTCCGCCGTAGGATCCATGGTCGTGAGGGCACCGCGAGCACGCAGCAGGATCTACGGGTACGCCGCGATCGCCGTGGCCCTCGCGAGCACCGGCGTGCTCGCCGGGACCAGGCCGGACCAGGCGCGCGCCGCCACCCCGCCGACGCACACGCTGGCCGTCTCGGGGGCGGGGGTCGGGATGTTCCCCGCGTTCGCGCAGGGCACGGAGCGGTTCGCGGTGACGACCACGTCGGCCACCGCCGGCACGGTCACCGTCACCGCCAGCACCTCCGACCCGTCCGGGACGGTCCTGGTCGACGGCCGGCCCGAGCCCGACGGCACCGCCACCGTCGACGGGCTGGTTGAGGGCGACGAGATCTCCGTGATCTTCTCCGACTCCGGTGGCACCAGGGTGCACTCCCTGGTCTACCTCCCCGCCGAGTTCCCCCAGATCGAGCTGGTGACCCGGAAGGCCGGACTCGCGCCCGGCTACGTGGCGCTCACCCTCACCCGCTGGTCCCAGGATCCCCACGCCGAGTTCGAGACGGCGGTCGACCGCAACGGGGTTCCCGTGTACGTCACCGGCGAGAACGCCGGCAGCCTCGACCTCAAGCAGGCCGCGAACGGCCACTACACGGTGGGCCGGCCCACCACCACCCCGGACCGCACCGGCTACCGCATCGTCGAGCTCGACGACCACTTCCGCCCGCTCGCGGCGTACGAGACCGCCCTGATGACCAACACCGACGGCCACGACTCGATCGTGCGGCCGGACGGCAGCCGGATCCTGCTGGGCTACGAGCCCAACGCGGGCACCGGCCGGCTGGACGCCGTGATCCAGGAGCAGGCCCCCGACGGCCAGGTCGTCTACACGTGGAACAGCGGGGACGTGCCCGGTGAGGACCTCCACGCCGAGACGGTGGCCGACCCCTCGGCGGCGGACTACGCCCACATCAACTCGGTCTGGCTCACCGCCGACGGCAACCTGCTGGCCTCCTTCCGCCACCTGTCGGCGGTGCTCAAGATCGACTGGCGCACCGACGACGGCGACGGCCGCGGCGGCATCATCTGGAAGCTGGGCGGCCGGGACAGCGACTTCACCTTCGTCGACGACCCCTACCCGGGCGGCCCGTGCGCCCAGCACACCGCCTCGGAGCTCCCGAACGGCCACATCCTGGTCTTCGACAACGGCTCGGCCTCCATGTTCGGAAGCCTCTGCGTCGACCCGGCCGACCGGGGGGGACCCACGATCGACCGGCCCTTCACCCGCGTCACCGAGTACGCCCTCGACGAGGGAGCGGGCACCGCCACGCTGGTCCGCGACGTCGCCCCCGCCGCCCGGTTCGGCTTCTTCGCCGGCTCCGCCTCCCGGCTGGCCAACGGCAACACGCTGATCGGCTGGGCCGCCTCCCGGGACGCGGTGGCCACGGAGGTGGGCCCGACCGGCGAGGTGCTGTGGGAGATCAGGACGCCGCCGGTCGACCCGACGAACCCGAACGACTTCTACTCGACCTACCGGGCCGCCCTGATGCAGGTCCCCGACGCGCAGGCCCCCTCGGTGACGCTGGACGCGCCCGCGGAGGGCGCGACGTACCCCTGGGCGGCCCGGGTCACGGCGGACTTCGGCTGCACCGACCGCGGCGGGAGCAGCCTGCGGCAGTGCACCGGCACCGCCGACCGCCAGGTCGACACGACGGTGCCCGGTGAGCACACCTACACCGTCACCGCGCGCGACGGGGCGGGCAACCTCACCACGGTGACCCACCACTACACCGTCGCTCCGGCGGCACGGCACCCCGACGTGTCGATCCGCCTCGTCGGCTCCGGCGGGTGGGTGGGCGACGGTGTGTACGGCACGGTCGCCGAGCAGCAGGTCGCCGCGCAGCTGCGGCGGGGCGGCACGGTGACGGTGGCCGTCCGGGTGCAGAACGACGGTCGTCGCGACAGCGCGTTCCGGATCTCCGCGGCGACGGGTTCGAAGAGGTTCTCGGTGCGCTACCTGGCGGCCGGGGTGGACGTCACGAGCGGGGTCGGGGCCGGGAGGTTCCGCACCGCGGTGCTGGCGCCGGGCGAGCAGGCCGTGCTGCGAGCGGTCGTCACTCGGACCGGGCGCGCCAGGGCCGGCGACGCCAAGTGGTTCCGGGTGCGTGCGGTGCCCGCCGGGGCCGTCGCCCCGACCGACTCCGTCGCCCTGGTCGTGACCGCGCAATGACTCTGCTGCCGGGCCTGCCCGGGCTGCGCTTCTCCGGGCCGGTGGCCC
>NZ_DAOMFK010000046.1:0-17183 GCF_035429765.1 Nocardioides sp.
CGGGTGACGGCGGTGGTGGTCGGCGCGCTGGCCGCGATCGCCGGCGGCGGCACGGTCACGACCGCGGTCTTCGCCCTTGTCGACGGCCCTCGCGGCGACGCGGCACGCTCGGTGACCGGTGCCGGGGAGGTGCTGCGCGGCGGGGCCTGGATCGGCGCCCTGGAACGGGCGGCGGTGCTCGCCCTGCTCCTGGCCGGCTGGCCCGACGGCCTGCTCGTCCTGCTCGGCCTGAAGGGCCTGGGCCGCTACCCCGAGCTGCGGGCCCGGGAGAGCAGCGGCGCCGCCGAGTGGTTCATCATCGGCACCTTCACCAGCGTGCTGTGGGCGGCCGCGTGCGCCGGCGTCGTCGCCCTGCTCCGCTGAGGCGTTAGTACGGTCCCAACGCGGGGTCCGCGGGGCTCCCGGACCCCGCGTTGGGACCGTACTATCTCGCCTCAGCGTGGCGCGGGACCCACCACGGCGAGGATCTCCGGCTGCGCGAAGACCCGCGCCGCGACCTGCCGCACGTCCTCCAGGGTGACCGCCTCGATACGGGCGATCACCTCGTCGATCGTGAGCAGCTCGTCGTGGACCAGCTCCGCCTTGCCCAGCCTGGACATCCGGGAGGCGGAGTCCTCCAGGCCGAGCACCAGCCCACCGCGCAGCTGTCCCTGGCCACGGGCCAGCTCCTCGGCCGTGAGGCCGTGGGCGGCCACCGTGGCCAGCTCGGTGCGCACCGTGGCCAGCACGTCGTCGACCTTGCCGGGCAGGCAACCCACCGACACCCCGACCAGGCCCGCGTCGGCGTGGTGGGCGGCGAAGGAGTAGACCGAGTAGGCCAGTCCCCGACGCTCGCGCACCTCCTGGAACAGCCGGCTTGACGTGCCGCCGCCGAGGGCGGCGTTGAGGACGCCGAGGGCGAACCGGCGGTCGTCGCTGCGGGTCAGGCCGTTCATCCCGAGCACGATGTTGACCTGCTCCAGCGGGCGTACGGCGGTGGCCACGCCGGCGCTCACCCGTCGCGCCCGGGCCACGACCGTGGCCGGGACCGGGGTCGCCCGCCCCTCGAGGAAGCCGCCGCGCCCGAAGGCCCGGCGTACCATCCGGACCACCTCGCCGTGCTCGAGGTTGCCGGCGGCGGCGACGACCATGGTCTCCGGCCGGTAGTGCCGGCGGTAGAACCGGTGCACCTGGTCACGGCCCAGGGCGGTGATCGACTCCTCGGTGCCGGCGATCGACCGGCCGAGCGGGGTGTCGCCCCAGGCCTGGGCGGCGAAGAGGTTGTGCACGACGTCGTCGGGGTCGTCGTCGTGCATCGCGATCTCGTCCAGGATCACCTCGCGCTCGGCCTCGACGTCCTCGGGCACGAGCACCGATCCGGTCAGCATGTCGCCGAGGACGTCGACGGCCAGCGGCAGGTCCTCGTCGAGGACCCGGGCGTGGAAGCAGGTGTACTCCTTGGCGGTGAACGCGTTGAACTCGCCGCCCACGGCGTCGAGCTCTGCGGAGATGTCGAGCGCCGAACGCTCCTGGGTGCCTTTGAACAGCAGGTGCTCCAGGAAGTGCGAGCAGCCGTGCAGGGCCCGGGTCTCGTGCCGGGAGCCGACGCCCACCCACACCCCGATGCTGACCGAGCGCACGCCGGCCATCTGCTCGGTCACCACGCGCAGCCCGCTGGGCAGCACGGTCCGCCGGACCCGTGAGGTGACCTGGCCCGCACCGTCGGTGACGGTGTGCAGCGTCCGTGTCGCGCCACGAGAAGACGCTGACCCGCCCGACACGGTCGGGCGGGTCAGCGGGGTCGTGCGTGTGGTCACTCCGCCTCGGTCTCGGCGGCGTCGCCGGCCGGCGCGTCCTCCTCCACCACCGGGACCAGCGAGAGCTTCCCGCGGTCGTCGATCTCGGCGATCTGCACCTGGACCTTCTGGCCCACCGAGAGCACGTCCTCGACGTTCTCCACGCGCTTGCCGCCGGCGAGGGCCCGCAGCTTGCTGATGTGCAGCAGCCCGTCCTTGCCCGGGAGCAGCGAGACGAACGCACCGAAGTTCGTCGTCTTGACGACCGTGCCGAGGTAGCGCTCGCCGACCTCGGGCATCGTCGGGTTGGCGATCGCGTTGACGGCCTGCTTGGCGGCCTCGGCGGCAGCGCCGTTGGTGGCGCCGATGTAGATGGTGCCGTCGTCCTCGATGGTGAGCTGGGCGCCGGTGTCGTCCTGGATCTGGTTGATCACCTTGCCCTTGGGGCCGATCACCTCGCCGATCTTGTCGACCGGGATCTTGATGGTGATGATCCGCGGGGCGTAGACGCTCATCTCCTCCGGCACGTCGATGGCCTCGTTCATCACCCCGAGGATCGCCAGCCGGGCGTCGCGCGCCTGGGTGAGGGCCCGGGCGAGGACCTCGGCCGGGATGCCGTCGAGCTTGGTGTCCAGCTGGAGCGCGGTGACGAACTCGCTGGTGCCTGCCACCTTGAAGTCCATGTCGCCGAAGGCGTCCTCGGCGCCGAGGATGTCGGTGAGCGCGACGTACTCGGTGCTGCCGTCGACCTCGCCCGAGATCAGGCCCATGGCGATTCCGGCGACCGGCGCCTTCAGCGGCACCCCCGCCTGCATCAGCGAGAGCGACGACGCGCACACCGAGCCCATCGACGTGGAGCCGTTGGAGCCCATCGCCTCGGAGAGCTGGCGGATCGCGTAGGGGAACTCCTCGCGGGTCGGCAGCACCGGCAGCAGAGCGCGGCGGGCCAGGGCGCCGTGGCCGATCTCGCGCCGCTTGGGGGAGCCGACCCGACCGGTCTCGCCGGTGGAGAACGGCGGGAAGACGTACTTGTGCATGTAGCGGCGGGTCTTCTCCGGCGACAGCGTGTCGAGCTTCTGCTCCAAGGTCAGCATGTTCAGCGTGGTCACCCCCAGGATCTGGGTCTCGCCGCGCTCGAACAGCGCCGAGCCGTGCACCCGCGGGATCAGGCCCACCTCGGCGTGCAGCGGGCGGATGTCGGCCAGGCCGCGGCCGTCCATGCGGACCTTGTCGCGCAGCACGCGCTCCCGCACCAGCGCCTTGGTCAGCGAGCGGTACGCCGCCCCGATCTCCTTCTCGCGCCCCTCGAACCGGCCCTCGAGCCGGTCCAGCAAGGAGCCCTTGATCTCGTCGAGGCGCTCCTCGCGCTCCTGCTTGCCGGCGATGGTCAGCGCCGTGGCGGTGTCGTCCTTCGCGGCAGCCTCGACCGCGGCGTACACGTCGTCGGAGTAGTCGAGGAAGATCGGGAACTCCGCGACCGGCTTGGCGGCGGCCTTGGCCAGCTCGACCTGGGCCTCGCACAGCTGCTTGATGAACGGCTTCGCGGCGTCCAGGCCGCCGGCCACGACCTCCTCGGTCGGCGCCTGCCGGCCGGAGCGGACCAGCTCCCAGGTGGTCTCGGTGGCCTCGGCCTCGACCATCATGATCGCGACGTCCCCGGTCTCGGTGACCCGGCCGGCCACGACCATGTCGAAGACGGCGTCGTCGAGCTGGCTGTGGCTGGGGAAGGCGACCCAGTGGTCCTCGACGAGCGCCATCCGGACCCCGCCGACCGGGCCGGAGAAGGGAAGCCCGGACAGCTGGGTGGACATCGACGCCGCGTTGATCGCGAGCACGTCGTAGGGCTGGTCGGGGTCGAGCGCGAGCACGGTGATCACGACCTGCACCTCGTTGCGCAGGCCCTTCTTGAAGGTCGGGCGCAGCGGCCGGTCGATCAGCCGGCAGGTGAGGACCGCGTCCTCGCCGGGCCTGCCCTCACTGCGGAAGAACGAGCCGGGGATCTGGCCCACGGCGTACATCCGCTCCTCCACGTCGATGGTGAGCGGGAAGAAGTCGAAGTGCTCCTTGGGCTGCTTGGACGCGGTGGTCGCCGAGAGCAGCATGGTCTCGTCGTCGAGGTACGCGGTGACCGAGCCGGCCGCCTGGCGGGCGAGCAGCCCGGTCTCGAACTTGACGGTGCGGGTGCCGAAGCGGCCGTTGTCGAGCACGGTCTCGACGGAGGAAATGGTGGGTTCCACGGACGTGTGGGTCCCTTTCTCTTCGCGGAGCGATCCGCGGCGTCTCACTCCACCTCCGGCGTGGCCGGTCGGGGTACATCGAGACCAGATGCCGCGGGTCGGAGGGGCCGGTCTTCGATCGAGGCCCGCGGAACGACTCCGAAGGCCACTACCGAGGACCGGGCTGGACGGGCGGGTCGCTCCTGGTGTGGTGTGTGTTCAGTTGTCTCAGGGCCGAGCCTACCGACTCGACCGTGGGTGGTGGTGACACGAAGCGGCCACCCCGGGGGCGGCCGCTTCGGGTCAGCGACGAAGGCCGAGACGCTCGACGATCGAGCGGTACCGGTCGATGTCGGTGCGCTGCAGGTAGTTCAGCAGCCGACGGCGCTGGCCGACCAGCAGCAGCAGCCCGCGCCGGGTGTGGTGGTCGTGCTTGTGCTGCTTGAGGTGCTCGGTGAGGTGGGCGATGCGGTGGCTGAGCAGCGCGATCTGCACCTCGGGCGAACCGGTGTCGCCCTCCGTCGTGGCGTACTCGGCGATGATCCTCTTCTTGGTCTCCGCGTCGGTTCCGATCGACATGGGGCTCCTTCTCGGTTCTCGTTGCGCGGCGCGCCGGGGCCTGTTCACCCGGGCACTCTCGATCCGCGGCCGTTCCACGGCAACCAGCAGAGGCTACCAGCGGCCCGCGGAGCCTCCCAAAACGGCGCCGCGCGCCCGGTACGCCGACGGCCGGGCGTGCGACGATGCGGGGATGGAGAAGCGCATCGGCGTGTGCAACCTGTGCGAGGCCATCTGCGGCTTGGAGCTGACCGTCGAGGCGGACGGCGACGGGGAGCGCGTGACGGCGGTGCGAGGGAACCCGGCGGACCCGCTGTCGAGGGGCCACATCTGCCCCAAGGGCGTGGCCATCGCCGACATCTACCACGACCCGGACCGGTTGCGCCGTCCGGTGCGCCGGGTGCCGATGGCCGAGGGCGCGCAGTGGGTCGAGATCGAGTGGGAGGAGGCCTTCGACCTGGTCGCCGACGAGCTGGCCCGCGTGGTCCGGGACCACGGCGCGGACGCGCTGGGGGTCTACCTGGGTAACCCGAACTCCCACAGCCTCGGGTTCATGACCCACGGGATCGGGATGGTGAAGTCGCTGGGCACCCGCAACCGCTTCTCGGCGACCTCGGTCGACCAGCTGCCGCACCAGGTCGTCGCCCACCTGATGCTCGGCCACCAGATGCTGCTCCCGGTCCCCGACCTCGACCGGACCTCGTTCTTCCTGGTGGTCGGCGCCAACCCGATGGCCTCGAACGGCTCGCTGATGACCGCCCCTGACTTCCCGCGCCGGTTGCGCGACCTCAAGGCGCGCGGTGGCCGGATGGTGGTCCTCGACCCACGGCGTACCGAGACGGCCAAGGCGGCCGCCGAGCACGTGTTCGTCCGGCCCGGAAGCGACGCCTTCGTGCTGCTGGCGATGCTGCAGGTGCTGTTCGCCGAGGGTCTGGTCACGGTCCCGGCGTACGCCGATGACGTGGAGGAGGTGCGCGCGGCGGTCGCCGAGTTCACCCCCGAGCGGGCCGAGCTCCGAAGCGGTGTCCCGGCCGACACCGTCCGCCGGCTGGCCCGGGAGCTGGCCGCGGCCGAGAGCGGGGTGGTCTACGGGCGGGTCGGCGTCTCCACCCACCCGTTCGGCAGCGTGTGCGTGTGGGCGATCACCTGCCTCAACGCGCTCACCGGGCACCTCGACCGCGAGGGCGGGGCGATGTTCACCTCGCCGGCGATCGACGCGGTGGGCACCGGGCTGATCGGCCCCGGGCACTTCGACCTCTGGCGCAGCCGCGTCAGCGGGCTGCCAGAGTCGGCCTCGGAGCTGCCGGTCGCGGCGCTGCGCGAGGAGATCGACACCCCGGGACCAGGTCAGATCCGCGCCATGCTGACCATCGGGGGCAACCCGGTGCTCTCCACGCCGGACGGCGCCGCCCTGGACCGCTCCCTCGGCGACCTGGAGTTCATGGTCGCGGTGGACCCTTTCGTCAACGAGACGACCCGGCACGCGGACGTGATCCTGCCGCCGACCACGATCCTGGAGCGCGACCACTACGACGTGGTCTTCCATCTCCTCGCCGTGCGCAACACGGCCCGGTTCACGCCGGCGGTGCTGGCCAAGGACCCCGGCGGGCTGCACGACTGGGAGATCTTCCGGGAGCTGGGCCTGCGCCTGTCCTCGCGGCTGCCCACGAAGATGCCGCTGAAGAAGCGGCTGGCGCTGCAGGCCCGGCTGCGCACCAGCCCGACCCGGCTGGTCAGCCTGCTCCTGCGCCGCGGCGGCACCGGGGTCACCCTGGGCAGGCTCAGGGCCACCCCGGAAGGGATCGACCTGGGCCCGCTGCAGGCCGGGCGGCTGCCAGAGGCGCTGCACACCCCGGACAAGCGGCTCCGGCTCGCCCCCAGCCTCGTGCTCGAGGACCTGGCCCGGCTGGACGAGGTGGCCGACCCGGAGCCGGGTCAGCTCGTGCTGATCGGCCGGCGCCACCAGCGCGACTGCAACTCGTGGCTGCACAACACCGAGCGGCTGACCCGGGGCCGGCCGCGCCACCAGCTGCTGGCCCACCCGGACGACCTCGCCGCCCGCGGCATCCCTGACGGCTCGCGGGTCCGGATCAGCTCACGAGTGGGCGCCGTGGAGACCGACGTGGTCGCCACCGAGGACATGATGCCCGGCGTGGTGTCGCTGCCCCACGGGTACGGGCACGACCGACCCGGGGTGCTGCTGGCGCACGCGTCGAACCTGCCCGGGGTCTCCCTCAACGACCTCACCGACCCCCGGCTCCTCGACGTCAGCGGCAACGCCGCACTGACCGGCGTCCCGGTGAACGTCTCGCCGGCCTGACTCCCGGCGTGGTCGGATCAGGCCTCGAGCAGCGCGCGCACCGCTGCCCGAGCGGCCTGCGGGTCGGTGGCGGCGAGCGCGGCCTCCGCGGCCTCGACGCAGGTCGCCATCGTCACCTTCCCGAGCGTCGCCCCGACCGCGCGGACCGACGCGGGAGCCATGGACAGCGAGGTGACGCCCATGCCCACCAGGGCGCACGCCAGCGCCGGGTCGGCCGCCGCCTCCCCGCACACCCCCACCGGCTTGCCGG
The DNA here is from genome assembly GCF_035429765.1 of Nocardioides sp. Lineage (GTDB taxonomy): Bacteria > Actinomycetota > Actinomycetes > Propionibacteriales > Nocardioidaceae > Nocardioides. The sequence goes on from NZ_DAOMFK010000046.1 coordinate 7,120, forward strand.
CGTGCCGGCCGGCCTCGGCGGTGATCGCGACCAGCCGCAGCACTGCCGGCTGCCACGGATCGGTCAGCCGGGCCAGGTCGGTCGCCATCCGGTCGGCGGCCATCGTGTACTGCGTGAGGTCGTTGGTCCCGATGGACAGGAAGTCGACCTCCTCGAGCATCCGGTTCGCGAGCAGGGCGGCGCTGGGGATCTCCACCATGATGCCGGCCTTGAGACCGCGGGAACGGACCCGGGCCGCGAAGTCGCGCGCCTCCTCCGCCGTCGCCACCATCGGCGCCATCACCCAGGTCGGCGTGCCCGTGCGCGCGGCGGCCTGCGCGATGCCGTCCAGCTGGTGCTCGAGGAGCCCGGGGTTGTCGTAGCACAGCCGCAGCCCCCGGACGCCGAGCGCCGGGTTCTCCTCCCCCTCGTGGGTGGCGAACGCGATGGGCTTGTCCGAGCCTGCGTCGAGCGTGCGGACCACGACGTAGCGCTCGCCGTCGGCGAAGGCCTCCAGCACGGGGGCGTAGATGTCTGCCTGCTCCTCCACGGACGGCTCGTCCTGGCGGTTGAGGAAGCACAGCTCGGTGCGGAACAGCCCGACCCCCTCGACCGGCGCCTGGGAGGCCGTGCGCGCCGACTCGCCGTCGGCCACGTTGGCCAGCACCTTCACCGCCACCCCGTCAGCAGTCCGGGCGGGGCCGGTCCACGACTCCAGCAGCGCCCGCTCGGCGCGGTCCTGCGCGACCCGGCGGTGGGCCTCCACCGGGTCGGGTCGCAGCTCGACCGAGCCCAGCGTGCCGTCCACCAGCAGCGGGGTCCCGGCCTCGATCCCGACGGCGCCGGCCACGCCCACGACGCACGGGATGCCGAGCTGACGCGCGATGATCGCGGTGTGGCTGGTGGGGCCACCACGCTCGGTGACCAGCGCGAGCACGACGGTGGGGTCCAGGCCGGCGGTGTCGGAGGGGGCGAGGTCGGCGGCGACGAGCACGGACGGCTGGTCGGGGGTCGGCACGCCGGGCTCGGGCTCCCCGACCAGGTGCGCGACCACCCGTCGCTCGATGTCGTGCAGGTCGGTCGCCCGCTCGGCCATCAGCCCGCCCATCGCAGTGAAGACGTCCACGAACTGCGCCACCGCCGCGCGCACCGCCTCGACCAGGGGCTGGCCCGAGGTGAGTGCCTTCTTGACCCCGCCACGCAGCCCCTTGTCCCGGGCGAGGCCGGCGCTGGCCGAGAGGACCTCCGCGGACGCACCGGAGACCTTGGCGGCCTTGGCGGCGAACCCCTCGGCCACCGCCTCGGCCGCCGCGTCGTACGCCGCCAGCGCCGCCTCCGGGTCGCTGAACCCACCGTCTCCGAACGCCAGGATCGCGGACTCGGAGACCTCGCCGCGCACCAGCAGCGCGGGGGCATGGGCGATCCCCGGCACCACGGGTGTCCCGGAGAGCACGGAGGCGGGCAGGGGAGGTGGCGAGACGCTCATGGGCCCAGTCAACTCCGGACACCCCTTGACAGTCAACGCGTTCGGAGATAAAACAAGACAAACACAGATCGACCCCACAGGATCGCAATGACCATGTACGCAGCGGAGCGGCAGCAGGCCATGGCCGAGCTGGTCACCCGGCGTGGCCGGGTGTCGGTCGCCGACCTCGCCGTGCGGTTCGGCGTGACGACCGAGACCGTCCGCCGCGACCTCGACACGCTCGAAGGGATGCGGCTGGTCCGTCGGGTGCACGGTGGCGCGCTGCCGGCCGAGTCGTTCACCGCGCTCGAGGCAGGGCTCGGGGACCGCGGCCTGTCGCACCCGGAGGAGAAGCGGCGCATCGCGCAGGCCGCGGTGGCCTTCCTGCCCGAGTCGGAGGCCACCGTCATCATCGACGCCGGGACCACCACGATCCTGCTCGCGGGGCTGTTGCCTCGCGAGCGCACGCTCACCGTGCTCACCCACTCGGTCCCCGTCGCGGCCCGGCTGGCCGACCTGCCCAACGTCGAGCTCTACCTGCTCCCGGGGCGGGTCCGGCACACCACGCAGGCCGCGGTCGGCGTCGAGACCGTGGCCGCGCTGGGTCGGGTCAGGGCCGAGGTGGCCTTCCTCGGCACCAACGGCATCTCGCTGGACCACGGGCTCTCGACCCCCGACCACGCCGAGGCCGCCACCAAGTCGGCGATCGTGGCCTGCGCGCAGAAGGTCGTGGTGCTCGCGGACTCGAGCAAGCTCGGCCAGGAGCGGACCGTGCGGTTCGCCGACCTCACCGACATCGACGTCCTGGTCACCGACGAGGGCGCCGCCGACCAGATCGAGTCCTTCCGCAGCGCCGGAGTCGAGGTGGTGACCGCATGATCCTCACGCTGACCCCCAACCCGAGCATCGACCGCACGGTCACCCTGGCCGGGCCGCTGGTGCGCGGAGCCGTGCAACGGCTGGAGACGGTGACCAGCCAGGGCGGCGGCAAGGGCGTCAACATCTCGCGGGCCGCCGTCGCCGCCGGGCTGGCCACCGTCGCGGTGATCCCGGCCGCCGAGGACGACCCGTTCGTCGTCGGCCTCCAGCACGACGGCATCGAGACCTGCCCGGTGCCGCCCGCCGGCCCGGTCCGGGTCAACCTGGCCATCACCGAGCCCGACGGCACCACCACCAAGCTCAACAGCCCCGGCCCGACGGTCACCGCCGGCGTGCTCGACGGCATGGCCGCCGGGCTCCTCGCACTGGCGGGGGAGGCGGACTGGGTGGTGCTGGCCGGCTCGCTCCCGCCCGGGGCGCCCGCCGGGTGGTACGCCGAGCTGGTGACCGCACTGCGAGACACCTCGGCCCGGGTCGCTGTGGACACCAGCGAGGAGGCGCTGGCTGCGCTCGTGGCCGCCCTCCCCGGGGCCGCACCGGACCTGATGAAACCCAACGGCGAGGAGCTCGCCTCGCTCACCGGCGCCGATCCCGAGCGCCTCGAGTCCGACCCGCGGGCCGTCGCCCGCGCCGCGGCCGACCTGGTCGGGCGGGGCGTCGGTGCCGTGCTGGCCACCCTGGGCGGTCGGGGGGCCGTCCTGGTCACCGGGGAGGGCGCCTGGTTCGCGTCGTCCCCGCCCATCGACGTCGTCAGCACCGTGGGTGCGGGCGATTCCAGCCTGTTCGGCTACCTCCTGGGCGACGTTCGTGGCCTGGGTCCGGCCGACCGGCTGGCACTGGGGGTCGCTTACGGCAGTGCCGCCGCAGGCCTCCCTGGCACGACCATCCCCACCCCCACGCAGGCGCACCCCGAACAGGCGACGGTGCGTCCGCTCGACCTCCAGACGGAGAGCACACCATGACCGACATGATCACCCCGGACCTCGTCCGGCTCGATGCCGACCTCGGCGGGGACAAGCCCGCCGTCATCGAGTCGCTGGCGGGCATCGTGGCCTCGGCCGGCCGCACCACGCGCGCCGACCTGCTCGTCGCGGACACGATGGCGCGCGAGGAGACCTCGCCGACTGGGCTGCCCGGCGGCATCGCCATCCCGCACTGCCGTACCGCGGCCGTGGAGGTGCCCACCCTGGCCTTCGCACGGCTCTCCCCCACGGTCGAGTTCGGCGCCAAGGACGGGCCGGCGGACCTCGCCTTCCTGATCGCCGCACCCGCCGGCGGCGACGCCACCCACCTCAAGGTGCTCACCCAGCTCGCCCGCGCGCTGGTGAAGAAGGAGTTCACCGACGGCCTGCGGGCCGCCAGAACCCCCGAGGAGGTGGTGGCCCTGGTGAACTCGGTGGTGTCGGTGGAGCCCGCCGGCGCGCGGGTCGCGGCCGCCGCCACAGTGGCCGCACCCGCCGCCGCGGCTCCCGCCGAGACCCGGGGCGCGGCCGCGCGCCGGACCATCGTGGCGGTCACCGCGTGCCCGACCGGGATCGCACACACCTACATGGCCGCGGAGTCCCTGGAGCGGGCCGCAGCCAAGGCCGGGGTGGACATCCACGTGGAGACCCAGGGCTCGGCCGGCGCCACGCCACTGCACGCGGCCACCATCGCCAACGCCTCGGCGGTGATCTTCGCGTGCGACGTGGGCGTGCGCGACCGCTCCCGGTTCGCGGGGCTGCCGATGGTGAGCTCGGGGGTCAAGCGGGCGATCGACGACCCCGACGGGATGATCGCCGACGCGCTGCGCTACGCCGAGGACCCAGGCGCCCCCCGGGTCGAGGGCACGGCAGGCGACGCCGCCGCCGATGCCACCCACGGCGGGGAGTCGTGGGGCGGCCGGGCCCGCCGGATCCTGATGACCGGTGTCTCGTACATGATCCCGTTCGTCGCGGCCGGTGGTCTGCTGATCGCCCTGGGCTTCCTGTTCGCGGGGTACGAGGTCGCCAAGGATGGGATCGGCAGCGACATCGTCGCGAACAACGGCCTGTTCGACCTGCCCGACCTGGATGAGCTGGGCCTGTCGCACGCTCTCTTCAACAGCCCGCTGATGGCCTACCTGGGATCACTGATGTTCGTCCTCGGGGGGGCCGCCTTCGGGTTCCTGGTTCCGGCGCTGTCCGGGTACATCGCGTTCGCCATCGCCGACCGCCCCGGCCTGGCCCCGGGGTTCGTGATGGGCGCGGTCGCCCTGATCGTCAACTCCGGGTTCCTCGGCGGCATCGTCGGCGGTGTGCTCGCCGGCATCGTCGCGCACTGGATCGCGGGCTGGAAGGTGCCGAAGTGGTCGCGCGGCCTGATGCCGGTCCTGGTGATCCCGCTGCTCACCACCCTCGTCGTGGGCTTCGTGATGATCGTCGTGCTCGGCAAGCCGCTCAACAACCTGATGAAGAACCTGAACGACGGCCTCAACAGCATGAGCGGCGGCTCGATCATTCTGCTGGGCGTGGTGCTCGGGCTGATGATGGCCTTCGACATGGGCGGGCCGCTGAACAAGGTGGCCTACGCCTTCGCCACGACCGGGCTGGCAACGGCCGCCACCCAGACCGGGGCCCCGACCGAGCTGAAGGTGATGGCCGCGGTGATGCTCGCGGGCATGGTCCCGCCGCTGGCCCTGGCCCTGGCCACGGTGGTCCGGCCCGGACTGTTCAGCCCGGCCGAGAAGGAGAACGGCAAGGCGGCCTGGGCCCTGGGCGCCTCCTTCATCACCGAGGGTGCGATCCCGTTCGCCGCGGCCGACCCGTTCCGGGTCATCCCGTCCATCATGGCCGGGAGTGCGCTCACCGGCGCCCTGGCGATGGGCATGGGCGTGACCCTGCGCGCTCCCCACGGCGGCATCTTCGTGCTGTTCGCGGTGGACAACGTGCTGGGCTTCTTCATCGCGCTGGTCGCCGGAGTCCTGCTGGCGGCCGGCCTGGTGCTCGTCTTGAAGTCGATGGGGACGTCGGACGCCGACATCGCTACCGTCTGACCATGAACCCCGTCCGGGCGGTCGGTGACCCGGCCGCCCGGACGGCCACCCTCGAAGGAGAGCACATGCCCAGCAAGTCCGTGACCGTCGGCTCGGCCGTCGGTCTGCACGCCCGACCCGCCGCGATCATCTCCGAGGCTGCCGGTGACCTCGGCTCGGAGGTCACCATCAACGGGGTGGACGCCAGCTCCGCGCTGCTGATCATGACGCTCGGGGCCGCCTGCGGTGACACCGTCGAGGTGGCCGGCGAGGTGGCCGAGCACGTCGACGCGATCGCCGCGCTGGTCGAGCAGGACCTCGACGCCTGACCGGTCGCGGGCTCAGCCGGTGAGGAGGCGCCGGGCCTCCTCGACGTCGTGCGCCATCGAGGCCACCAGCTGCTCGGCCCCCTCGAAGCGCACCATGCCCCGGATCCTGGCGACGAAGGCGACCTCGACCTCGACGCCGTACAGCTCCAGGTCGGTGCGGTCGAGCACGTAGGACTCGACCCGGCGCTCCCGCTCCCCCGCGAACGTCGGGTTGGTGCCGATGGAGATGGCCGCGGGGTAGCGTTCCCCGGTGTCCAGGCGCCGCAGCCAGCCGGCGTACACCCCGTCGGCGGGGACGGCGGCCAGCGCGGAGGCAGGCACGTTGGCGGTCGGGAAGCCGAGCTCCCGGCCCAGCCGGTCCCCCTCCACCACCACCCCGTGCACGGCGAACTGCCGGCCGAGCGCCTCGGCCGCGCCGTCGACGTCCCCGGCCGCCAGGCAGGCCCGGACGTAGGTGGAGGACCACACCTGAGGGCCCCCGTCGAGCTCGATCCCGACGACCGTGTAGTCGCGCGCACGGCCCGCCTCGGTGAGCAGGGCGACGTCCCCGGCGGCACGGTGGCCGAACCTGAAGTTGTCCCCCACCACGACCACGGCGGCGTGCAGGGCGTCGACCAGGACCCGGTCGATGAACTCCTCCGGGCTCCACATGGCGATCTGACGGTCGAACGGGATCACCAGGGCGTCGTCGGCACCGGCCTGCTCGAGCAGGCGCAGCCGGTCGGGGATCGTGCTCAGCGTGAGGGGCGCGTGCTCGGGGCGCAGCACCGCGAAGGGATGCGGGTCGAAGGTGACGACCACCAAGGGGTCGACGCCGCGTTCGTGGGCGACCTCACGGGCCCGGCGTACGACGTGCTGGTGGCCGAGGTGGACGCCGTCGAAGTTGCCGATGGTGACGACGGTGCGGCCCAGGTCGGCCGGAACCGCCTCCACGCTTCTCCAGGTGCGCACGGGGGAAGCCTGCCACACCGGGGGCCGGGGGACGCACCGCGACCGGGCACCCGGGGGCGGGCATGCCTCACGCCGCGAAGACGGCGACCGCCCGTGCGGTCGTGCCCTGCTGCTCGTAGAGGGCCAGGAACTCCCCCCTGGGGTCGAAGAGCGCGACCGGGCCCGGCGCGCCCAGGTCCAGCGCGAGAGCGCGCCCGTGGCGGACCAGCGCGGCCTCGGCGGCCGCGAGGTCCCGTACCGGGAAACTCTCGCGGGCGGCCTCGGCCAGCGGAAGCAGCGTGAGGTGCTCGGCGAGCTGCTCGAGCGTGCTGGCGCGGTCCAGCCCGAAGCCACCGACCGCGGTCCGGCGCAGCGCGACGAGGTGGCCGCCCACGCCCAGCGCGGCACCCGCGTCACGGGCCACGGCCCGCACGTAGGTGCCGCTGGAGCAGCGGAGCGAGAACCGGACGTCGACGGCTCGACCGGTGCGGGTGACCTCGTGGACCACCAGCTCGTGGACCGTCACCTGGCGTGGGGCGAGGGTGACCTGCTCCCCGTCCCGCACGCGCCGGTAGGCACGCCGGCCGTCGACCTTGACCGCCGACACCGCGGCGGGCACCTGCGCGAGCTCACCCACGAAGCCGGTCAGCACCGTGCGGATCCGTTCCTCCTCCAGGGCCGAGGCGTCGGACTCGGTGAGGACCTCGCCCTGGGCGTCGTCGGTGGTGGTCGCCACGCCGAGCCGCAGGGTGGCGTCGTAGGCCTTCTCGGTCAGCATCAGGTGGCCGAGCAGCCTGGTGGCCCGGTTGACCCCGACCACGAGTACCCCGGTGGCCATCGGGTCGAGGGTGCCGGCGTGGCCCACCTTGCGCGTGCCTGCCAGACGCCGCACCCGGGCCACCACGTCGTGCGAGGTGAGTCCGGCGGGCTTGTCGACCACGAGCAGGCCGGACTCGGCCGGACCGCTCACGCCAGGTCGTCCCCGTCCTCCGGCTCCACCGGCCGGCGGTAGGGGTCGGCCTCCCCGGCGTACCTCGCCTCGCGCGCCTGCGCCGCCACGGACTCGTCCTGCTCCCGGGCGCGGGCCAGCACCTCGTCGAGGTGCCGCGCGGTCTCGGGCAGCGCGTCGTGGATGAACTCCAGCGTGGGCGCGTGCCGCATGCCGAGCTGCTTGGCCACCTCGGACCGGATCAGGCCCTTGGCCGACTCCAGCGCGGCGGCCGTGCCGGCGAGGTCCTCGTCGGCCCCCAGCACGGTGTAGAAGACCGTCGCCTGCTGGGTGTCACCCGACACCCGGACGTCGGTCACGGTCACGAACCCCAGACGCGGGTCCTTGACCCGGCGCTCGAGCATCTGCGCCACCACGACCTGGATCCGGTCGGCGATCTTGGCCACCCGTGGGTTGCTCATCGTTCTGTGCACTCCTTCGGCGACCCGTCGCTGTTTGCCGGGTCGTCCACAGGGGACGCGGCAAACAGCGACGGGTCAGCGGTCAAACAGCGACGGGTCAGCTGCGGGGGATCTCGCGCATCTCGAAGAACTCCACGACATCGTCGATCTTGATGTCCTGGTAGTTGCGCAGCACCAGGCCGCACTCGAAGCCCTCACGGACCTCCGACACGTCGTCCTTCTCCCGCCGCAGCGAGGCCAGGTCGAGGTTGTCGGCGACGACCGCGCCGTCCCGGATGAGCCGGGCCTTGGCGTTGCGCCTGATCGTGCCGCTGGTGACCATGCAGCCCGCGATGTTGCCGATCTTGGAGGAGCGGAAGATCTCACGGATCTCCGCCCGGCCCAAGACGGCCTCCTGGAACTCGGGCTTGAGCATGCCCTTGAGCGCAGCCTCGATCTCCTCGATCGCCTGGTAGATGACCGAGTAGTAGCGGATCTCGACGCCCTCCTTCTCGGCCAGCTCGGTCGCCTTGCCCTGCGGCCGGACGTTGAAGCCGATGATGATCGCGTCCGAGGCCGCCGCCAGCATCACGTTGGTCTCGGTGATCGCACCGACGCCGCGGTCGATGACGCGCAGGCTGACCTCCTCGCCGACGTCGATCTTGGCCAGCGAGTCCTCCAGCGCCTCGACCGAGCCGGACACGTCGCCCTTGAGGATGAGGTTGAGCTCCTGGCTCTCGCCCTTCTCCATGGAGGCCATGAAGTCCTCGAGGGTACGCCGCACGCGGCGCTGTGCCTGCAGCGCGGCCCGCTCACGGGCCTCGCGCTTCTCGGCGATCTGCCGGGCGATCCGGTCGTCCTCGACCACGAGGAAGTTCTGACCGGCGCCGGGCACCGAGCTGAGGCCCAGCACCATCGCCGGCCGGGCCGGGTCGGCGGCCTCGATCGGGTCGCCGAACTCGTCGAGCATCGCCCGGACCCGGCCGTGGGCCGGCCCGGCGACGATCGAGTCCCCTACCCGCAGCGTGCCGCGCTGCACCAGCACCGTGGCCACGGGTCCGCGGCCGCGGTCCAGGTGCGCCTCGACCACCAGGCCCTGGGCGTCCTGCCGGGGGTTGGCCCGCAGGTCGAGGGACGCGTCGGCGGTGAGCACGATGGCCTCGAGCAGTCGGTCCAGGTGGAGCGCGGCCTTGGCCGACACGTCGACGAACATCACGTCGCCGCCGTACTCCTCCGGGACCAGGCCGTACTCGCTGAGCTGACCGCGCACCTTGGTGGGGTCGGCCTCCGGCTTGTCGATCTTGTTCACCGCCACGACGATCGGCACCCCGGCGGCCTTGGCGTGGTTGAGCGCCTCCACCGTCTGCGGCATGACGCCGTCGTCGGCGGCCACCACCAGCACCGCGATGTCGGTCGCCTGCGCGCCACGGGCACGCATGGCGGTGAACGCCTCGTGACCGGGGGTGTCGATGAAGGTGATCCGGCGCGGATCGCCGTCGACCTCCGTCGCCACCTGGTAGGCACCGATGTGCTGGGTGATGCCCCCGGCCTCCTTGGCCACGACGTTGGCGTTGCGCAGCGCGTCGAGCAGCTTGGTCTTGCCGTGGTCGACGTGACCCATGACGGTGACGACCGGAGGACGCACGACGAGGTCCGACTCATCGCCCTCGTCCTCACCGAACTCCAGGTCGAAGGACTCCAGCAGCTCGCGGTCCTCGTCCTCGGGCGAGACCACCTCGACCACGTAGTTGAGCTCGTCACCGAGCAGCTCCAGCGTCTCGTCGTTGACCGACTCGGTGGCGGTGACCATCTCGCCGAGGTGGAAGAGCATCTGGACCAGCGAGGCCGGCTCGACGTTGATCTTCTCCGCGAAGTCGGTCAGCGACGCACCCCGGGCCAGGCGGATGGTCTCACCGTTGCCCTTGCGGACCCGCATCCCGCCGATCGTGGGGGCTTCCATGTTGTCGAACTCCTGGCGCCGCTGCCGCTTGCTCTTGCGGCCCCGACGCGAGGGACCGCCGGGGCGCCCGAAGGCACCCTGGGTGGTGCCTCGGCCGCCGCCGCCGGGACGTCCACCGGGGCGGCCGCCACCGGACGCGGG
>NZ_DAOMFK010000047.1:0-17053 GCF_035429765.1 Nocardioides sp.
CTCAGCCGCCTTCACGATGGTCCCGCCGGTGTCGATCATGTCGTCGACCAGCACGCACATGCGGCCCTTCACCTCGCCCACCACCCGGTTGGCGACGGTCTCGTTGGGCCGGTCCTCGCGCCGGGACTTGTGGATGAACGCCAGCGGCGCGCCGCCCAGCCGGGCCGACCACCGCTCGGCCACCTTGATCCGGCCCGCGTCCGGCGAGACGACGGCGAGCTTCTGCGCGCCGTACTTCTCCCACACGTGGCCGGCCAGGATCGGCATCGCCATCAGGTGGTCGACGGGACCGTCGAAGAAACCCTGGATCTGGTCGGCGTGCAGGTCGACCACGATCAGCCGGTTGGCGCCCGCGGTTTTGAACAGGTCGGCCATCAGCCGCGCGGAGATCGGCTCGCGGCCACGGTGCTTCTTGTCCTGGCGGGCGTAGCCGTAGAAGGGCATCACGACCGTGATCCGCTTGGCCGAGGCACGCTTGAGCGCGTCGACCATGATCAGGTGCTCCATGATCCACTCGTTGATCGGCGCGGTGTGGCTCTGGATCACGAACGCGTCGCTGCCGCGCACCGACTCCTCGTAGCGGACGTAGATCTCGGAGTTGGCGAACTCGTACGCCGCGGTGGGGACCAGCGTCGTGCCGAGTCCCCGGGCGACCTCCTGGGCGAGCTCGGGGTGGGCGCGTCCGCTGAAGACCATCAGCGTCTTCTCCGTCGTGCGTTTGGTTCCGCTCACGCCCACGCTCCCTGGTCCCCGGCACCCGTCGACCCTTGATTCTCGCCCACGGCGGGCGCCTCCCCCAACCCCGGGGTCAGCCGCCGGAGCCCTCGGCGTCCTTCGGCTTCGCCTCCTCGGCGGCCAGCGCCTGCTCGGCGGCCTCGGCCTGGGCGGTCCCCTGGCGCCGGGAGAGGACCCAGCCCTCGAGGTTGCGCTGGGGCCCGGAGGAGACGGCCAGCGCACCGGGTGGCACGTTGCGGCGCACGACGGTTCCGGCACCGGTCGTGGCACCGTCGCCGATCTCGACCGGCGCGACGAAGGTGTTGTTGGAGCCGGTACGGGCCTGCCTGCCGACCCTGGTGCGGTGCTTCGCGACCCCGTCGTAGTTGGCCACGACGGTGCCCGCCCCGAGGTTGGCGCCCTCGCCGATGTCGGCGTCCCCGACGTAGGACAGGTGCGGCACCTTCGCGCCGTCGCCGATCGTGGAGTTCTTCACCTCCACGAAGGCGCCGGCCTTCGCGCCGACGCCCAGGCTGGCGCCCGGCCTCAGGTAGGTGTACGGACCCACCACGGCCCGGTCGCCGACGACGGCGAGCTCCCCGTGCGTGCGCACCACGCGAGCCCCGGTGCCGACCTCGCAGTCCTTCAACGTGGTGTCCGGGCCGATCACGGCGTCCTCCGCCACGACGGTGGCCCCGAGCAGCTGGGTCCCGGGCAGGATGGTCACGTCAGGAGCGAGCACCACGTCGGCGTCGATCCAGGTCGTGGCCGGGTCCATGATGGTGACCCCGTCCTCCATCCACCGGGTGACGATGCGGCGGTTGAGCTCCCGGCCCAGCGCGGCCAGCTGGGCCCGGTCGTTGGCCCCGTGGGTCTGCCGCACGTCCTCGATCACGTGCGCGCCCACCGTCAGGCCCGCCTCGCGAGCCAGGCCGACCAGGTCGGTCAGATAGTACTCCCCCTTGGCGTTGTCGTTGCCGATCCGCGGCAGGGCGTCGGCGAGGAACTCGGCGTCGAAGGCGAGGATCCCGCTGTTGATCTCGTGGATCTCACGCTGCGCGGGAGTGGCGTCCTTCTCCTCGATGATCGCCTCGACGTCACCCTCGTCGTTGCGCACGATCCGGCCGTAACCGAAGGGGTCCTCCACGACACCGGTGAGCACGCTCACCGCACGCTCGGCCGCCTCGTGCTCGGCCACGAAGTCGCGCAGGCTCTGGCCCTCGAGCAGCGGCATGTCGCCGTACGCCACGACCACGGTGCCCTTGACGCTCCCGATCGCTTCCATCGCCACCCGGACCGCGCCGCCGGTGCCGTCGAGCTCCTCCTGCACGGCGAGGACGCAGTCGGGGACGTACTCGCGGATGTGCGGGGCCACCTGGTCGCTCTGGTGGCCGACAACCGCGACCACCCGGTCGGGCTCGACCGCGCGGACGGCGGTGAGCACGTGGCCGATCATGCTCCGGCCGCCGACCTCGTGCAGCACCTTCATGGTCTTGGACTTCATCCGCGTGCCCCCGCCGGCGGCGAGGACGACCACGGTGAGGTTGTTCGGCATGGCGGCCCTCCAGACGCGTCGACCAGCACCCCCGGTCGGCCGGCGACCGGGATCGGCTCCCCGGGTAGGAGTCGAACCTACGTCGCTAGTCCTGATTCAAGGAGCGAACCAGTCGTACGACCTCGACCGATCTGAGCGGAGATAGTTGCTACCCAAGGATGGTTCCACACTCCGTCGTAGGCCCTCGTCTGAGGCTGTCTGAGACCGTTTCTTGGACGGCCACTGAGACCCCGGAGCGGTCAGCCGAACCTGTCGAACCAATCGGGATCGACCTGCGTGCCCAGCGCCGGGACGGTGGGGCACGCGGGTCGTGGTGCGCTGCCGGTCAGGCCCGCGCGGGGGCGTCCTCGCCGGCCGGTGCCTCGTCCCACTCGTCGATGTCGTCGATCGGGTCGAGGTGCTCGTCGTCGGCCAGCGAGTGCTGCCCGGGGCGCAGGTGCGGCCGGTCCAGCTGCTCGCCCTCGACGTCGACGTTCGGCATCACCTTGTCGAGCCAGCGCGGGATCCACCACGCCTTCTCGCCGAGCAGGTACATCAGCGCCGGGATCAGCGCCATCCGCACCACGAAGGCGTCGAAGAGCACTGCGACCGCGAGCGCGAAGCCCATCGACTTGATGATCGGCTCGTCGATGAGCATGAACGCGGCGAAGACCGAGATCATGATGACCGCCGCGGCGGCGACCACGCGCGCGCTGTTGCGGAAGCCGTCGACGACCGCATCGCGGGTCGACATGCCGTGCACGTGCGCCTCGCGCATCCGGGTCACCAGGAACACCTGGTAGTCCATCGCCAGACCGAAGACCAGGCCGATCAGGAAGATCGGCATGAAGCTCACGATCGGCTGGCCCTCCATGATCCCGAACGCGCCCTCCTGGAAGACCGCGACGGTGGCGCCCAGGGTGGCCAGCACCGAGAGCACGAACCCGAGCGTGGCGGTGAGCGGCACCAGCAGCGAGCGGAACACGATCGTGAGCAGGATGAACGCCAGTCCGACGACGACCAGCAGGTAGACCGGCAGGGCGTCGGCGAGCCGCTCGGACACGTCGACGGTGATCGCGGTGAGGCCGGTGACGCCGATCGTCGTGCCGGTCTCGGCCTCGGTCGCGCCCTCGCTGTCGCGCAGGTCGGCGAGCAGGTCCTCGGTCGCGGTGTCGTCGGCGCCGGTCTCGGGGGTGATCATCACCTGGGCGCCGGTGGCGGGCTCGGTGAGGTTGCCGTCCTTGTCCGTGACCGCGTTGGTCAGCACCACCTGGGCATTGGCGACGCCGTCCTGCTCGGCGGCCCACTGGGCCACCGCGCCGAACGCGGCACCGCGCTCCTCCTCGGGGACGTCGCGGGCGTCGACCACCGCGAGCATCCGGGCGTCGCGGCCCGGGCCGAAGGCCTCGGCGATGACGTCGGAGGCCTTGCGCTGGGTGGTGTCGGAGGAGGCGGTGGCGTCGGTCGGGAACGCGAGGTGCAGGTCCTTGAGCGGGATCGCCAGCGAGCCCAGGCCGACGACGACGAGCAGCACCACGGCGATCGGCGCGCGGCCGACGAGCCGGGCCCAGCGGACGCCGTTGTTGAGGATGTGGCCGTTCGCCTCGCGCTGGGGGGCGTAGTGGCGCACCCGACCGCCGAAAGCCTTGGACTTCAGCACGCCGAGGCCGGCCGGGAGCAGGGTCAGCGCCACCAGCACCGCGATGAACACGGTGGCCGCGGCGGCCAGACCCATCGTGGTGAGGAACGGGATGCGGACGACCGAGAGCGCGGCCAGCGCGATCAGCACGGTGAGGCCGGCGAAGACCACGGCCGAGCCGGCGGTGCCGACGGCGACGCCCACGGCCTCCTCGCGGTCGTCGGTGTGGTGCAGTTCGGTGCGGTAGCGGGCCAGGATGAACAGCGCATAGTCGATGCCGACGGCGAGCCCGATCATCGTGGCCAGCATCGGTGTGGTGGAGCCGATGTCGGTGAACGCGGTCATCGCGGTGATGCCGGTGATGCCGAGCCCGACGCCGACCATCGCAGTGACGACCGGGCCGCCGGCGGCGACCAGCGAGCCGAAGGTGAGCACGAGGATCACCAGGGCCACGGCGATGCCGATCAGCTCGGCCTTGCCGTCGAGCTCGGTCATGCCGGTGACGCCGCTGCCGTTGGCCTCGACGGTGAAGGCGTCGCTGCGGTGCTCGTCGAGGACGTCGTGGAGGGCGTCGATCGTGGCCGGCTCGAGGTCGGCGAGGGTCTCGACGTCGAAGGTGAAGGAGATCAGGCCGACCCGGCCGCCCTCGGCCAGCGGGGAGAGCGCCTGGGCGTTCGCCTCGGCCTGCTCCTGCGTGGCGCCGGACGCGGTCTGCGCGGTGACGATCTGCTCGGTCTGGATGGCCGCGGCGCTCACCGGGTCGGCGGGCAGCGGGTTGGTCGGGTCGCTGCCGTCGGGCATCTGCGGGAGCGCCGCGAGGTCCTCGACCAGGTCGCCGACCCGATCGGCGTACTCGGGGTCCTTCAGAGTGCTGCCCTCGGGGGCGGCGACGACGACGTTGACCGTGGCCTGGTCGAACGCGTCGACGCTGCCGGGGAACAGCTCCGACTGCAGGTCCGCGGCCTCCTCGGACGGGATGCCCGGGATCGAGAAGGCGTCGGTCATCGGCTTGGACATGGTGGCCGCGACGCCGCCGACGGCGACGAACGCGAGCGCCCAGGCGGCGAGGAACAGCGGCCACCGCCGGTAGGCGGCCTTGCCGAGTCGGTAGAGCAGGGTGGCCATGGGGTCTCCTGGCTGGGGTTGGCTGGGTCGGTGGGAGGGTGGGTGGAGCGGGGGCGGCTCAGCCGAGGAGCCGGCGGGTGGTGTGCAGGGTGTCGTCGAAGAGCTCGGCGAAGCTGCGCCCGGCCGGCTCGGCGAGGTAGCGCTCGAGCACGGTGTCGTAGAGCGCGACGAGCAGCCGCAGCAGCAGCCGCGAGCCGTTCTCGTCGAGGTCGGCGCTCGAGCGGGTGCGCAGCAGCGCCGCGAACTCGTCGATGCTGGCCTCGAACCGCTGGTGGGCGGCGACGAGCAGCCGTGGGGTGCCCTTGAGCAGGCGGCGTCCGAGCTCCAGCGACTCGCGGTCCTCGTCGTCGACCTGCAGCACCGCCTGCACCATCACGCCGATGTCCTCGAGCAGGTCGCCGGTCGGGCCGCCCGCCTGGAACGTGGCGAGCAGGTCGTCGGGAATCTGGGGCGGTGCCCCGAGCACGGCGTCGACCTTGCCGGGGAAGTAGTTGAACAGCGTCCGCCGGGAGACCCCGGCGGCCTCGGCGAGGTCGTCCATGGTCCAGCTGTCGAGGCCGCGCTGGTCGGTGAGGCGGCGGGCCTCGGCGCTGATCCGGAACGACGTCTCGTGGCGCCGGCGCTCCCGGAGCGATGCACTCTGTGTCACAGAGTGCAGTATTGCACTCCGTTCAAGGGAGTGCAGAACCGCGGACGGGTGGCCCTGGTCACACCGGCTGCGGTAGATCCCGGAGGATCATCCGCCGCCACCCGGCGGCCTCTCGGAGGAGCACGCCATGGACTGGCTCGCGGCGAGGAGATCTCGGTGCTGTGGAGATCCTCTTCGCGGCACTGGCGTCGTACGCGATCGCCCCCATCGGAAGTGGGGGCGGGCCTCGCGTCGTCTGACCAGGGCAAACGCGCTGGCCTTGCTCCCCGGGTAGGAGTCGAACCTACGTCGCTAGTCCTGATTCAAAGTCAGGCGGGCCCTGCCGGCAGACCAACCGGGGATCGGCTCCCCAGCCTAAGGCCACCCGCCGGGCCGCCCGCGGGCCCCTCGCGCACGGCGTACCCCTTCCCCGCCGCGCAACGTCGCACGTTCCGGGCTGACTCGGCTCCGTCCGGATGACGTCCTCGGGGTGGCCTAGGCTCGCGGGATGGACCTGCCCGTGATGCCGCCCGTGCAGCCAATGCTGGCCAAGTCGGTCAGCGGCGTCCCCGACCCGGCGCGGTACTCCGTGGGCGAGGTCCCCGGGCTGTCCTTCGAGCCGAAGTGGGACGGGTTCCGGTGCCTGGTGTTCCGCGACGGCGACGAGGTCGAGCTGGCCTCCCGCAACACCAAGCCACTGACCCGCTACTTCCCCGAGGTGGTCGCCGCCGTCAGGGAGCAGCTGCCCGAGCGGTGCGTGCTGGACGGTGAGCTGTTCGTCGCCAGCCGCTCCGGCGCCGGCGCCCGGCTCGAGTTCGAGACGCTGCAGGAGCGCATCCACCCGGCCGCCTCCCGGATCGCCCTGCTCGCCGAGACCACACCGGCCGAGTACGTCGCGTTCGACCTGCTGGCGCTGGGGGACGCGTCGTACCTGGACCGGCCCTTCATGGAGCGGCGGGCCGCCCTGGAGGACGCGCTGGCCGGTCTGTCCGGGCCGTGCTGGCTGACCCGGACCACCACCGACCCGGCGGTGGCCGAGGAGTGGTTCCACCGGTTCGAGGGGGCCGGGCTGGACGGCGTGGTCGCGAAGCCCCTGGGGGCGCCCTACCGGCAGAACGCCCGGAGCATGCTGAAGATCAAGCACGAGCGCACCGCGGACGTGGTGGTGGCCGGCTACCGCGAGCACAAGACCTCGACGCCGGCCCGGCCGCTGCTGGGGTCGCTGCTGCTGGGCCTGTACGACGGCGGCACGCTCCAGCACATCGGGGTCTCGGCCTCCTTCACCGCCGCCCGGCGCGCCGAGCTGATCGAGCAGCTGCAGCCCTTGGTCTGCCCGATCGAGGAGCATCCGTGGGGTGCGTGGGCCGAGTGGGCGATCGCCAACCCGGACCGGGTGCCGGGCACCCAGTCGCGGTGGAGCGCCGGCAAGGACCTGAGCTTCACACCGCTGCGGCCGGACCTGGTGGTCGAGGTGGCCTACGACCACATGGAGGGTCGGCGGTTCCGGCACACCGCGCAGTTCCGCCGGTGGCGAACCGACCGCGACCCCGCGTCGTGCGACTACAGCCAACTGGAGGAGCCGGCGGGCTACGACCTGGGTAGGGTTTTGGTGGCAGGTGACGGACACCTCGGCCCAGGGACAGGGAGCGACGGCGATGAGTGAGTCCTACAACGTGGTGCTGCTGATCGAGCAGGAACTCTCCGCCGCCGACGCGGCCCAGGTGGTCTCGCTGCACGAGGGGCTGGACGAGCCCGTGGTCTACCACGTGCTCCTCCCGCTCGAGGACGCCGCGGCCCGGATCGAGGCCGCGATGGGCTCCCTCGCGGCCGGTGAGGTGATGGCCTCCCCCGCGATGGTGATGAGCGACGTCGACCTCGAGGCCGTCCGCCGCGACTGCGAGGAACGCTCCTCCGGCGAGCTCCAGCACACCGTCGAGGCGCTGGCGAACGCGGGCGCCTCGGCGGTCGGCTCCGTGGTGACCGACCCGCCCATCGACGCGCTCGCCGCGAAGGTCGCCGAGGTCGACGGCCGGGAGGCGATCATCCTCACCCGCCCGCACGTGGTGGCGGAGTTCTTCCACGTCGACTGGACCTCCAAGGCGCGCCGCAAGCTCGGCGTACCCACCCTGCACCTGCTCGAGCGCGAGAACTTCGACGAGCAGGCCGGGTCGGGCGAGGGCATCACCGGCTTCTGACCGGCCCGCCACGGTGGCGGCCTCGGCGGGTGTCGCCGGGCTGGCGTCTGCCGATTGGACCCAAACGACAGACGACACGCCGGAATCGCCTGCCGTTTCGGTCCAATCGAGGCACCCCCCGACCAAGGTCCCAGGCGCCCGACCCGTCACGAACGGCGGGCGAGCTCGACCACGACGTCCAGGTGGCCGGCGTGCCGCGCGTACTCCGTCAGCACGTGGAAGCAGATCCACTCCAGCGTCGGCGGGTCCTGGGTGAAGCGTCCGCCGAGCGAGGCGTGCTCGTCGAGCCGGTGGCCCCGGAGCACCGTCCGGGTCCGCTCGGCGACCGCGTCGAGACGGCGGGCGAGGTCCTCGGCACTCACGTCCGCGGCGACGTGCCAGCGCCCGTCGGGCTCCTCGGGGTCGGCGACGTCCCAGTCACCCCAGGGGTCGGCGACCGGCTCGCCCAGGAATCCCCACACGAACCACCGCTGCTCCATGTGGAGCACGTGCGAGAGCAGCTCGACGGGGGTCCACCCGGACGCCAGCCTCGTCGTACGCCGTTCCTCCGGCGACAGCGCGAGTACGCCGCCGCGCACGTCGGCTCGCACCCAGTCGAGGTAGCCGATCCACCGCTCGGCCCCGCCGGCCCCCGTCGTCGGCGGCTCGCCCGGGCCGCGGCCGACCGTGCCGTCCTCGCTCACGTTCCCTCGACCCGGTTGCCGGACTCGTCCCAGTGCTCGGCGACCTTCTTGCTGGGCTGCACGCGCGGCGGCTCGCCGGGCATCTTGGGGTAGTCGGGCGGGTAGCTGAGCTCCACCGCCCCCTGGGCCTCCCAGAGGTCGAGCAGCGGCTCCAGGGAGTACGCCGTGTCGTCGATCGCGGCCCACGGGTCGCCGTCGGCCACCCGCTCGGGCACCGTGAACAGGTTGAGCTCGCTGGGGTCGGTGAGCTCGGCGAGCTCGCTCCAGGTCACCGGCGTGGAGACCGGAGCGCCCGGCAGCGGCCGCAGGGAGTACGCCGAGGCGATGGTGCGGTCGCGGCTGTTCTGGTTGTAGTCCACGAACACCCGTGCCCCGCGCTCCTCCTTCCACCACGCGGTGGTCACCCCGCCGTCGCGCCGCTCCAGCTCGCGACCGAACCCGATCGCGGCGTGACGCACGTCGACGAAGTCCCACCGCGGCTCGATCCGCACGAAGACGTGGACACCCCGGTTGCCCGACGTCTTCGCGAACCCGGTGATCCCGAGCTCGCCCAGCAGCTCGTGGGCCACGCCCGCGACCCTCACGGCGTCGGCGAACGACGTACCCGGCTGGGGGTCGAGGTCGATGCGCAGCTCGTCCGGCCGGTCGACGTCGGCGCGCCGGACCGGCCAGGGGTGGAAGGTGAGCGCCCCCATCTGCGCGCACCAGACGGCGACCGCGGGCTCGGTCGGGCAGATCTCGCGCGCCCTGCGGCCGGACGGGAAGGTGACCTCGACCGACTCGACGTAGTCCGGCGCTCCCACCGGCACCCGCTTCTGGTAGAACGCGTCGGCCTTCTCGCCGGGACGCCCGGTGCCCAGCACGATGCCCGGAAGCACGCCCTTGGGCCAGCGCTCGAGCGCGGTCGGGCGCTCCCGCAGGGCACGCATCAGTCCGTCACCCACGCTGGCGACGTACTGCGCCACCCTCAGCTTGGTGACTTCGGGCATGCGCTCGGTGGCGGGGTAGATCACGCGGTCGGGCGAGCTCACCCGCACCGCGCGTCCACCGGCGTCGACCTCGGCGGCTGGGGGCTTGGGCATGCGGTCCATCATGGCCGGTCGGTCTTGCCCGGGCCACTACCGTGGAGGGATGGCCTACGAGGTGGAGAAGACCGACGAGCAGTGGCGGGCGGAGCTCTCGCCGGAGGAGTACGCCGTGCTGCGCCAGGCGGGCACGGAGCGTGCGTTCACGGGGAAGTACACCGACACCGAGACCACCGGCGTCTACCGCTGCCGGGCCTGCCAGGCCGAGCTGTTCCGCTCGGAGACCAAGTTCCACTCCGGCTGCGGCTGGCCGTCGTTCTACCAGCCGGTCTCGGACACGATCGAGTACCTCGAGGACACCTCCCTCGGCATGAAGCGCGTGGAGGTCCGCTGCGCCCGGTGCGGGTCGCACCTGGGGCACGTGTTCCCCGACGGCTACGGCACCCCGACGGGCGACCGGTACTGCATCAACTCGGTGAGCCTGACCCTGGAGCCGCGGGAGGGCTGACCCGGCGTACGCCGCTCAGGGCAGCCGGCGGACCAGCTCGGCGGGCGCCACCCGCGGGCCGGTGAAGAAGGGGGTCTCCTCGCGCACGTGCAGCCGCGCCTCGGAGGCCCGCAGGTGGCGCATCAGGTCCACGATGCGGTGCAGCTCGTCGGCCTCGAACGCCAGGATCCACTCGTAGTCGCCCAGCGCGAACGACGCCACCGTGTTGGCCCGCACGTCGGGGTAGTCCCGCCCCATCTGGCCGTGCTCGACGAGCATCCGTCGGCGGTCCTCGTCGGCCATGACGTACCAGTCGTAGGAGCGTACGAAGGGGTAGACGCACAGGTACGCCCGCGCCTCCTCCTCAGCCATGAACGCCGGGATGTGCGCGGTGTTGAACTCCGCCGGCCGGTGCAGCGCGAGCTGGCTCCACACCGGCTCCAGCCGGCTGCCGAACGCCGTCCGCCGGAGGCGCTGGTAGGCGTCCTGGAGGGCCTCGGCGCTCGCCGCGTGCCACCAGACCATGAGGTCGGCGTCCCCGCGGATCCCGGACAGCTCGTAGGTGCCGCGCACGACGACGTCGTCGGCGGCGAGCTTCTCGAAGAGCTCGACGACCTCGGCCGCCTCGGCGGCCCGGTCCGCGTCGCCAGCCGGCCGGTCGACCCGGAACACCGACCACATGGCGTACCGGATGGACTGGTTGATCTCGCGGATCTGCTTCGCCTTGCTCATGGGGCTCATTGTGCCTTGGTGAGGCAATCCGCGGCGGTCCGGGCGGAGGCGACCACCGCCGGGATGCCGACCCCGTCGTACGCCGCGCCGCAGACCGCGAGCCCCGGGACACGGGCCACCTCCGCACGCACGCGGGCGACCCGGTCCAGGTGCCCCACGGCGTACTGCGGGAGTCCGCCGCCCCACCGGTGCACGTGGGTCGCGACGGGCGCCGTGCGCAGCCCGGCCGCCTCGCCGAGCTCGGCCAGGGAGACCGCCACGAGCTCGTCGTCGTCGACCTGCAGGGTCGCCTCCTCGCGGTGACGGCCCAGGGAGGTGCGCAGCACCAGCAGGTCGTCCCCGTCGGCGGCGCCGCGACCGGCGTCGCGGACCCAGCCCCACTTCGCGAAGGAGAAGGTGCTCGCCTTGATCCGCCGGCCGTCCACGGGAGGCACCAGGAAGCCCGAGCCCGGAAGCTTCGGCAAGGTGCGCGCGAGGAAGACGAGCGTGACCACGGCCACCGAGGCCGACTCGATGCCGGCGAGCTCGGCGGCTGCCTCCGGCGCGAGGTCCGCGAGCAGCCGTGCAGTGGGTGCGGCCGGGGTGGCGAGCACCACCTGGTCGGCCTCGAGGAGCTCGGGCGCGGCGGCCGAGCCGAGGGTGAGCTGGAAGGCGGCCCGACCCCCGGGGGTGGGGCGCACGCTGCGCACGGGCGCGTCCGTGCGCACGGCGAAGCGCCCGCACGCTTCCAGCGCCTCGGCGAGTCGGCCCATGCCGCCCTCGACGCCGGCGAAGACCGGCGCCTCGTAGGTGGTGGGGATCGCGGCCGCCTGCTCCAGGATCGAGCCGCGGCGGGCATACGCCACCAGCTGCGGAACGGTCGCCAGCGCGGACAGCTCGCGCGCGTGGCCGGCGTACACCCCGCCCAGCAGCGGCTCGACCAGCCGGTCCACCACCTCCGTGCCGACCCGCTGCTCCACCAGCTCCCCGACCGAGACGTCGTGCGCCACGGCCGACGGCGGGATCGTGCGCTCCTCAAGCACCCGGGCGAGCCCCGCCTCGGAGAGGATGCCGGAGGCGGCGAGCGCCTCGAGGTCCAGCGGGACGCCCATCAGCGAGCGCGGGAGCGGGCGGAGCGCGCCGCGGGTCCAGATCCGCGACTCCACGGTCGCCGGGTGCACCACCGGCAGGCCCAGCGCCCGGGCCAGGTCGACCCCCTCGGGCCGGCGGTGGAGCATCGCCTCGGCACCGACGTCGACCCGCAGCCCTGCCACCTCCTCGCGACGGAGCTTGCCGCCGGTCCTCGGCGAGCCTTCCAGCAGGAGGACGTCGTGGGAGGGGTCGTCGGCCAGGAAGTACGCCGCCGCCAGGCCGGCGATGCCTCCGCCGACCACCACTCGTGTCGGGCGGGTCGGGTCCACGGGCCCCAGTGTGCCGAATCCGGCCGCGCAGGCCGGCAAACTGCGACGGGTCGGCGGGAAAACTGCGACGGGTCGGCGGGAAAACAGCGACGGGTCGGGAACCGGGACGGCCGGGGCGGCGTCCCATCCGCATGAGCACCCGCCTGACCGGCATCCGCTGGACCGACACCCGTCCGACGAGGGGCACCCGGCCGTCGCCGCGGCGTACCTCCCTGGTCCTCTCCGTGCTGCTCGCCGTACTGGGGCTGGTGGCCCTGGCCGCCTGCTCCGGGTCCGGCTCCGGAGACGACGCCGGGTCGGCGCAGGACTCGCTGGCCGAGCCCGCGGCGGTGGCGCGCGACGAGGCGGTCACGGACGAGGCGGCGGGGGGCGACGCGGAGAGCGTGTCCTCCAGCGTGGTCCAGGAGCGCGCCGTGATCTCCACCGGCGTGGTCTCGCTGCGGGGGACGGACGTCTCCGACGTCCGCTTCGACGTGCTCAAGGTGGTCGACACCCACCGCGGCACCGTGACCGACCAGGCGACCGAGACCGACGAGGACGGCACCGTCAGCCGGGCCAGGCTGGTGATCCGGGTACCGGCGCAGGAGTTCGCCGGCACGATGGCCGAGCTCGAGAAGGTGGCCGACCTGGAGTCCTCCTCCAGCACCAGCGAGGACGTGACCACCCAGGTCATCGACACCCGGGCCCGGATCCGCGCGCAGGAGGCGAGCCTGGAGAGGGTGGAGATCCTGTTCGACCGGGCGCAGAGCATCCGGGACATCATCGCGATCGAGGCCCAGCTGACCCGGCGCCAGGCCGAGCTCGACTCGCTCAAGCAGCAGATGGCCTGGCTGGAGGACCAGACCTCGATGAGCACGATCACCGTGCACCTCGAGCGCACCACGACCGCGGCCCAGACCGACGACGACTCCGGCTTCCTCGCCGGGCTCCAGAAGGGATGGGACGCCCTCACCGCCGTCGCGGTGGGTGCGGCCACCCTGCTCGGCGCCGTGCTTCCCTTCGCGGTGGTCCTGGCCGTGCTGGCCGTACCGCTGTGGCGCCTCGCGCGGCACTCGCGGCGCCGGGGCAGCGGGCCAGGCAGCGGGCCGGACGTGGCAGACTCCGCCGTCTGAAGTCTCCCCCGGGGGGAGGTCCAGGCACCTCGGCACCGGGTGTGACGTTGACCCGGTCGGCGCGCAGGCCCGACGATGGAGGGTCGCGAACCTGAGGGGGTCCCATGAGGCTGGTTGTCCCCGGTGTCGGCGCAGCGGTGGTGACGCTGCTCCTCGGCGGCCCCGCGCTCTCGTCCCCGCCGGGGACCGCGTCGGTGCCCTCCGTCCTCGAGACGGTGCCGACCAGGGTCGTCGGCGACACCGCCGACGACGCCGCGATCTGGGTCAACGCCGCGCGCCCGGGATCCTCGCTCGTCATCACCAACGAGAAGCAGGTCGACCGGCTGACCGTGTTCGACCTCTCCGGCGGCGTGGTGCAGCGCATCACCGACCCCTCGCACTCGTTCGGGAACGTCGACGTCCGCGGCAACATCGTCGCGGCGGCGCACTCGGGGGTGTGGACGTGGCGGGTCACCACCACCGCCGACGGACCACGGCTGGTCGCGGCCCGCGAGCCTACGGGGAACGCGCGCACGTCCGGGGAGGGCCTGTGCCTCTGGGACCCCGGAGCACGCGGCACCGCGGGAGGGCTGTACGCCGTCAACGTCAACCGGACCAGCTTCCGCGTCCGGGTGCACCCGCTCACCGACAAGGACGGCGACGGCCTGCTCCTCGTCGGGAAGGCCGTCCGGGACTTCCGCCTCGGCAGCGAGGGCGAGGGGTGCGAGGTCGACGACAGCACCGGAGCCCTGTACGTCGCCGAGGAGGACGTCGGCATCTGGCGCTACGACCTGACCGCACCCGCAGGGCCGGTCCCCCCGCGCACCCGCTTCGCGAACGTCGGCCCGCTGCTCGCCCCCGATGTCGAAGGGCTGGCGCTGGCCGACGGGGTCCTCTACGCCTCCGCGCAGCACGTCGCGGATCCGCAGGACAGCTGGTTCAGCCGCTACGACGCGACGACCGGGACCTACCTGGGCAGCTTCCGGGTCGTCGACGGGGCCACGTCCGACGACTGCGACCAGACCGACGGCATCGACGTCTACCCCGGACCGCTCGGCACGAGCTTCCCGCACGGCCTGTTCGTGTGCCAGGACGGGTTCAACGACCCGCCCGGCACCTCCGGGTCGCAGAACTTCAAGTACGTGCCGCTCGACGCCATCACCGGGTAGGTCGCCGCGCCGTCACGGCTAGGCTGGCCGCGTGCCCGACGACTCGATCCGCCTCGCCGTCCTCATCGACGCCGACAACTCCTCCGGCGACCGCGCGGAGGCGATCCTCGCCGAGGTGGCCGACCATGGCACCGCGACCGTGAAGCGTGCCTACGGGGACTGGACCTCCGGCCGGCTGGAGAAGTGGCAGAAGCGGCTGCACACCCACGCGATCCAGCCGATCCAGCAGTTCGCCTACACCACCGGCAAGAACGCCACCGACTCCGCCCTCATCATCGACGCGATGGACCTGCTGTACGCCGGGAACGTCGACGGCTTCGTCCTGGTCTCCAGCGACAGCGACTTCACCCCGCTGGCAATCAGGCTGCGCGAGTCGGGACGCCTCGTCTACGGCATCGGGAAGCGCGACACCCCTCGCGCATTTGTCGAGGCCTGCAACCGGTTCATCTTCCTCGAGGTCCTCGGCCAGGACCGCCAGGCGACACGGGCGGAGCCGGCGGAGCCCGCGCCCACGAAGCCGGTCGAGCTGCCGAACCTCCAGTCGATCCTCACCCGGGCGATCAACGCGACCGCACCGGACGAGGATGACGGGTGGGCGACGCTGTCGGCGGTGGGCAGCCAGCTCTACCGGATCGAGTCGTCCTTCGACCCGCGGCTCTACGGCTACTCCAAGCTCGTGGAGCTGGCCCAGGCCCAGCCCTACGTCGACGTGGAGCGCAATGGCACCGGCCCGGTGCGGGTCCGGCTCCGCTCCTCACGGCCGGCGAAGAAGACCGCGGCGAAGCAGGCTCCCGACAAGACCGCGGCCAGGAAGCGCTGACGCTCAGCCCACCGGGTAGCTCTGCACGAACTCCGTGAGCCGCGCCAGCTGGTCGGGGTCGGTGGAGGGGATCACCCCGTGGCCGAGGTTGAAGATGTGCCCCCGGGCGGCGCGACCCGCCTCGAGGATCTCCGCGGCCCGCGCGGTCATCACCTCGGTCGGGGCGAAGACCAGCGTCGGGTCGAGGTTCCCCTGCACGCCGCGGTCACCGACGAGCGGGACGGCCCGGTCCAGCGGCGTACGCCAGTCGACGCCGACGACGTCGGCCCCTGCCTCTCCCATCAGCGAGAGCAGGTTCGCGGTGCCGACCCCGAAGTGGATCCGCGGCACGTCCAGTGCGCCCACCCGGCTCAGCACGGAGGCGGAGTAGGGCATCACCGAGGTGGCGTAGTCCCGCGGGGTGAGCGCGCCGGCCCAGGAGTCGAAGAGCTGGACGGCGGCGGCTCCGGCGCCCACCTGGACCTCCAGGAACGCCGCGGCGATCCCGGCGATCTTGCGCATCAGTGCGTCCCAGACCTCCGGAGCGCCGAACATCATCGCCTTGGTGAGCGCGTGGTCCTTCGAGGGGCCGCCCTCGACGAGGTAGGAGGCCACGGTGAACGGGGCGCCCGCGAAGCCGATCAGCGGGGTGCTGCCCAGCTCGGCGACCAGCGTGCGCACCGACTCGGTGACGAAGGGCACGTGGTCGGGGGTGAGGTCGGGGATCGCCGCGACGTCGGCGAGCGTCCGCACCGGGTGGGCCACCACCGGGCCCACGCCGGGCTTGATGTCCAGGTCCACGCCCACCGCCTTGAGCGGGAGCACGATGTCGGAGAAGAAGATGGCCGCGTCCACGCCGTACCGGCGCACCGGCTGCAGGGTGATCTCCACGGTCAGCTCGGGGGTCATGCACGACTCGAGCATGCCCACGCCCTTGCGGACCTCGAGGTACTCCGGCAGCGACCGCCCCGCCTGCCGCATGAACCACACCGGGGTCCGCGAGGGGTGACCGCCGCGGGCGGCCTGGAGGAACGGGCTCTGGTCGAGGGGGGCGGGCATGGTCGAATCCTCCCAGGTCAGGCGGCGTGTTGGCACATCCGGAGTTGCCGACCCGACCTACTGTGACCTCATGGTGGTCGGGCAGGGGACGAACGCCGGTGCCGGCGCGGAGGCGAGCCCTCCGGAGTTCCGTGCTGCCGTCGCCGCGCTCCACGCCGCCCGCTTCCGGCCCGAGGTGTTCTGCGAGGAGATGCCCGCCCCGCAGCGGATCGCGCCGTACGCCGCCGCGCTCTCGGCCGACGTGACCATCGAGGGCAACGACGTGGGCACCGGCCGGATCATCGTGCTCCACGACCCGGCCGGCAACGACGCGTGGCAGGGGACGTTCCGCTGCGTCGCCTACGCGCGCGCCGAGATCGACCCCGAGCTGATCACCGACCCGCTGCTGGCCGAGGTCGGCTGGAGCTGGCTGGTGGAGGCGCTGGAGGCACACGGCGCCCGCTACCTCGCCGCGTCCGGCAGCGTCACCCGGGTCGCCACGGAGAGCTTCGGCGGGATGGCCGACGAGGGCGGCACCGCGCAGATCGAGATCCGTGCCTCGTGGACGCCGTGCGCCTCGGACGGCTCGACGTACGACGTGATCCCCGACATCGCCTCGCACGCCGAGGCGTGGGGTGAGCTGCTGTGCACCGCGGCCGGCCTGCCTCCCGTCCCCGACGGCGTGGCCACCATGCCGAGTCGTCGTGGGCAGCGCGGGACCGGACGCTGATCCTCGTGTCGGCCGCCTTCGACGACCCCGGCGCCGCCGGGCAGGACGGGACCGGGCTCCCTGA
>NZ_DAOMFK010000048.1:0-16998 GCF_035429765.1 Nocardioides sp.
CTGCCGGCCATGCCGCCGCAGGGAGCCACCACCACCGGCGGACCGGCCGGCGGTGGCCCCGGGGCCGGCGGGCTGCTGGACAGCAGCACCCCCGGCAGCGCGCTCGTCGCGCTCCTGGAGGCCGAGGCCAGCTCGTACACGTGGGTCGCGGCAGCGGTGGGCTCCCAGTCCGCCTCCGGCTACCAGCTCGCCACGCAGCAGCCGGTCATGGCGATCGGCGGCTTCAACGGCAGCGACCCGAGCCCCACGCTGGCGCAGTTCCGGGCCTACGTCGCCGCTGGGCGGATCCACTACTTCATCGGCGGCGGCAGCGGCGGGCCCGGCGGCCAGATGGGCGGCGCCAGCAGCTCGTCGGAGATCGCCGAGTGGGTCGCCGCGACGTTCACCGCGCAGACGGTCGACGGCGTCACCGTCTACGACCTCTCCGGCGCGGCCGGGACGGACGGTGCGGCATGAGCGCCCTCGAAGCCCCGGCCCCCGTCCCGCTGATCGAGGTGGTGCTGCCGGTGCACGACGAGGAGGTCGCGCTCCCCGTGGCCGTCGACCGGCTCACCCGGCACCTGGCCACCCTGCCGTGGTCGTGGCTGGTCACGATCGCCGACAACGCCTCCACCGACAGCACCCCGCTCGTGGCGCGGCGGCTGGCGCACACCTACGAGGGAGTGCGGGTCGTCACCCTCCCGGAGAAGGGCCGGGGGCGGGCACTGAAGCGGGTCTGGCAGGACTCCCCCGCCGACGTGCTGGTCTACATGGACGTCGACCTCTCCACCGACCTCAAGGCGCTGATGCCGCTGGTGGCGCCGCTGGTCAGCGGCCACTCCGACCTGTCCATCGGCAGCCGGCTGTCCCGGAGCTCACGGGTGGTCCGCGGACCGAAGCGGGAGCTGGTCTCGCGCAGCTACAACCTGCTGCTCCGCTCCACCCTGAGGGCGCGCTTCAGCGACGCCCAGTGCGGGTTCAAGGCGATCCGCCGGGACGTCGCCGACGCCCTGCTGCCGCTGGTCGAGGACGACACCTGGTTCTTCGACACCGAGCTCCTGGTGCTCGCCGAGCGCACCGGGCTGCGCATCCACGAGGTCCCCGTCGACTGGGTGGACGACCCGGACTCCCGCGTCGAGCTGGTCCGCACCGCCCGCGAAGACCTCGCCGGGATCCGGCGGCTGGGCTGGGCGCTGCTCACCCGCCGGCTGCCGCTGGAGGCCGTCCGTGAGCGGCTCGGGCCGGCCCGGGCAGCCGGGCGGACCGGCACCCAGATCGGGCTGTTCATCGTGGTCGGGGTGCTCAGCACTCTCGCGTACGCCGTGCTCTTCCTCGCCCTGCGACAGGTGACCGGGGCCCAGGCGGCCAACCTGCTCGCGCTGCTGCTGACCGCAGTCGGCAACACCGCGGCCAACCGACGGTTCACCTTCGGGGTCGAGGGGTCGGGGGTGGTGCGCCACCAGGCGCAGGGTCTGCTCGTCTTCGGCCTGGGCCTCGGCGTGACGAGCGGCACCCTCGCGGCGCTGCAGGCCCTGGGGGGTGCCGACCACCCGCTCCTGGAGATGGCGGTGCTGACGGCGGCGAACCTCGTGGTGACCGTGGCCCGGTTCGTGGCGATGAAGTGGTGGATCTTCCGACGCAGCCCGGTCGCCGCGCAGCCGGGGGCACCGTGCGGAGCGGGGGCGCCGTGAGACGGTGACTCCATGAGGACCTTCCAGGACCGGGTCGTGGTGATCACCGGGGCCGGGTCGGGCATCGGCCGCGCCCTGGCGCTCGAGCTGGCCAGCCGCGGCGCACTGCTGGCGCTCTCCGACGTGGACGAGACCGGGCTGGGCGTCACCGAGGCGCTGCTGGGCGAGGCCGGGGCCCGGGCGGTCCGCACCGACCGGGTCGACGTGAGCGACCGCGCCGCCGTGGCGGCGTACGCCGAGACCGTGGCCGGCCACTACGGCCGGGTCAACGTCATCGTGAACAACGCCGGCGTGGCGCTCACCGGCGACCTCGTCGACCTGTCCTACGAGGACCTGGACTGGATCGTCGGGGTCAACTTCTGGGGAGTGGTGCACGGCACCAAGGCGTTCCTGCCCCACCTGCTGGCCAGCGGCGAGGGTCACGTGGTGAACATGTCCTCGCTGTTCGGGCTCATCGCGGTGCCGAGCCAGAGCGCCTACAACGCCACCAAGTTCGCCGTCCGCGGGCTCAGCGAGGCGCTGCGCCAGGAGATGCTCGTCGCCGGGCACCCGGTCGGGGTGACCGTGGTGCACCCGGGAGGGGTGAAGACGGCGATCGCCCGCAACTCCCGGGTCGCCGACCCGTCGAAGCACGCCGAGACCGCCCGGCTCTTCGACGAGAAGCTGGCCAGCATGGAGCCGGCCCGGGCCGCGGAGATCATCGTCAAGGCGGTGCTACGGAACAAGGCCCGCGTGCTGGTCGGCCTCGACGCCCACGCGCTGCACCAGTTCGCCAGGGTCCTTGGCTCCCGCTACCAGGACGTGATCGCCCGCGCGGGGCGCCGCGTCCTGCCTCCGCCCGAATGAGGTTCGCCCCGTTCACCCCGGTGCGCGTGGTCCTCAGCAAGTGGGGTGGCCGACCGCACTGGGAGTTCACCGGGCTCTACCTCGGCGCCGACCGGCACGGAGAGTGGCTGGGCTTCCCGGCCGGCACGAGGTTCGCCCGGCCCGGCGCACGGACGGTGGCCCCGGTGGACCAGGTGACGCTGGTGCCCACCGCGGGCTGGCTGGCCACGTTCCACGCCGCAGGCGGCCCCGTCCAGGCGTACGTCGACGTCACCACCCCCGCCCACTGGCACGACGCCGAGCTGCACGCCACCGACCTGGACCTCGACGTGCTCCGGCTGCCCGACGACACGGTGCGGGTCGACGACGAGGACGAGTTCGCCGACCACGCCCGGGCCTGGGCGTACCCGCCCGAGGTGGTGGCCGCGGCCGAGGCGACCTGCGCCTGGCTGCAGGCGGCGGTGGCCGCGCGGCTTACGCCGTTCGACGGGACCGCCGCCTCCTGGCTGGCGCTGCTGGCCGAGCGGGAGTAGGTCAGGCCGGGTCGGCCATCTCCAGCCGGACGCCGAGCAGCCGCACCGGCCGGTCCTGGTCCACCCGGGCGAGCAGCGACACCGCGGCGTCGGCCAGCTCGTCGGGGTCGCGGGACGGGGCCGGCAGGGTGAGGCTGCGGGTGACGGTGACGAACGGGCGGTAGCGCACCTTGATGCCGACCCGGACGGCCGGCCTCCCCTCCCGGTCGACGTCCTCCACGACCAGGCGGGTCAGGCGGCGCACGGCGGCGGTGACCTCGGCCCAGTCGAGGAGGTCGGCCTGGAAGGTCTCCTCCCGGCCGTGCCCGCGCGGCACCCACGGGCTGGCGTCGACCGGGCTCGAGTCCACCCCCCGCGCGAGGCGGCGGAACCACGGGCCCATCGTGGGGCCGAGGGCGGCCGTCAGCTCGGCGGGGTCCGCGGCGGCCAGCTGCGCCACGGTGTCCAGGCCCAGGGCGGAGAGCCGACGGGCGGTGCGGCCGCCGATCCCCCACAGCGCGGTGGTCGGCCGCGGCCCCATCACCGTGAGCCAGCGGTCCTCGGTGAGGCGGAAGATCCCGCTGCCGTCCTCACCGCCGGGCTTGCCGAAGTCGGTGGCGACCTTGGCCCGCAGCTTGTTGTCGCCGATGCCGACGCAGCAGTGCAGCCCGGTGGCCGCGAGGACCTCGGCGCGGATCCGCTCGGCGAACCCGTGCGGGTCACCGAGCGGGCCGTGGCCGGCGCCGGCAGCCAGGAAGGCCTCGTCCCACCCCAGCACCTCCACCACGACTGGGACCCCGCCCCAGCTCAGCCCGCGCAGGGTGTCCATCACCTGCGCCGAGGCGGCGTCGTAGGCAGGCTTGTCGACCGGCAGGAACACCGCGTCGGGGCAGCGGCGGACGGCGGTCCGCAACGGCATCCCCGACCGGACGCCGTGCGCGCGGGCGGCGTACGACGCGGTCGAGACCACTCCCCGCTCGGTCGGGTCGCCGCGACCGCCGACCACCACCGGGAGGCCGGCCAGCTCCGGGCGCCGCAGCATCTCGACGGCCGCGATGAACTGGTCCAGGTCGACGTGCAGCACCCAGGGCACGGCGGCTCACTCCGCGGGCGGGGGCAGCGCGTCGGTCGCCTGGAGGGTGTCCATCCCGGTGACCATCAGCAGGTCCACGACCACCGAGCGCAGCTGGGCCAGCACCACCTCCGCCGACAGGTCGTCGCTGCGCTCCACCTGCCCGGTCGCGTGCCCGACGGCGATGAGCGCGGGGCGGGCGGCCTCGGGCATCCGGTCGGCGGCGAGCTCGTCGGCGACCAGGTCGGCGGCGGTGGCCAGGTCGCTGGTCAGCAGCAGGTAGGAGCGAGGGACCGGGTGCTGCTGGTAGGCGGCGACCGCGGTACGCCGGACGAGCACCCGGGTGCTGCGCAGCGCCCGGTCGAGGGGTTCGACGAGGTCGGCCATCCGGCGTACCTCTGGCCGGTGCCGGATCCGGAACGGCGAGGAGGACACCACCGAGAGCCCCTCGTCGGCGGCCGCCTGCAGCTCGCGGATGAGGGAGTCGGTGGCCCGGGCGTCGGCCAGCAGGGCGAGGGCCGGCTCCACCTCGTTGTCGACCATCACCGTCGCCGCGGCCCGCAGCAGCTGGGCGGTCTTGCGCATCACCCGGGCCGCCTGCTCCCGCGGCCGGCGCAGCGGCGCCGCCGGCACGACGCTCGCGGCGAGCAGGGCGACGCCGCCGCCGACGAGGGCGTCGACGAACCGGGCGTACGCCGCGTCGGGCGAGGGCACCAGGGTGCTGATCAGGATGGACTGCACCGCGGCCTGGGAGACGAAGACCTGCCCGCCGTCGAGCAGGAAGGCGGTGCTCATCGCCAGGGCGACGATCAGCACGAGCTGCCAGGCCCCGCTCCCGATCCACGACACCACGACGTCGCCGATGAGGACGCCGAGCGCCACCCCCACCGTCACCTCGGCCACCCGGCGCAGCCGCTGGCCGTACGACGTACCGAGGCTGACGACAGCGGCGATCGGGGCGAAGAACGGGCTGGTGTGCCCGAGCACCTCGGAGGCCACCAGCCAGGCGACGCCCGCGGCGACGGCGGCCTGCCCGATCTGCCAGCCCTTGGCGCGCCAGCGGTCGACCCGGGTGCGGGCCGACGTCCGGCTGCGGACGACGAGACGCTCGAGGGCGTGGTCGAAGGAGAGGGCCTCCATGGCGCACGATCCTGCCACGGGCCCCTTGTCGGGCTCGCCGCGCAGCCGCGAGGATCTCAGGCATGGTCACCCCGATGGACCCCACCGCGCTGGGCTTCCTGCTCGCCGAGAACCGCCGGATGCCCATGCACGTCGGCGGGCTGCAGCTCTTCGAGCCGCCCCCGGACGCCGGCGAGGACTACGTGCGGGAGATGTACCAGCAGATGCGGGCCACCGACGAGGTCGCCCCGCTGTTCCGCAAGCGGCCCTACCGGTCGGTGAAGACCGGGGGGCAGTACGTCTGGATCGACGACGACGAGTTCGACATCGACTACCACGTGCGGCACAACGCGCTGCCGCAGCCGGGCCGGCCGCGCGAGCTGATGGAGCTGGTGTCGCACCTGCACAGCACCCGGATGGCGCGCGAGCGCCCGCTGTGGGAGTGGCACCTCATCGAGGGGCTGCGCGACGGGCGCGTCGCGATGTACGCCAAGCTGCACCACGCCCTCGTCGACGGGGTCTCGGCCAACCGGCTGCTCCAGAGCGTGCTCACCACCGACCCCGACCAGCGCGGCATGCCGGCGCCGTGGGCCGCGCGGCCGCGGGCCCGCGCCGCCCGGGCGCAGGAGCAGGCCGAGCGCAGCCTGGCCTCTCTTCCGCTGTCGGTGCTGCGGCAGGCGCTGGGCGTCGCCGTGGACGCGGCCGGCCTGCCCAAGGCGCTCTACACCACGCTGAGCCGGAGCCTGCGCAACCAGACCTCGGCACTGGCGCTCTACGCCCCGCGCACGATCCTGAACCAGAAGATCACCGGCGCCCGCCGGTTCGCGGCCCAGGACTGGCCGGTCGAGCGGCTGCGCGCGATCGGCAAGGCCAGCGGCACCACCATCAACGACGTGGTGCTGGCGATGTGCAGCGGGGCGATGCGCGACTACCTGCTCGCCCTCGACGAGCTGCCCGAGACCTCCTTGATCTCGATGGTGCCCGTCGGGCTGCGCGCCAAGGAGTCGCAGGTCGCTTCCGCCGAGGGCGGGAACGCCGTGGGGTCGGTGATGGTGCAGCTCGGCACCCAGCTGGCCGACCCGCTCGACCGGCTGCAGGCGGTGCACCGGTCCATGCGCGACGGCAAGGAGGCGCTGGCCTCGATGACGCCGATGCAGATCCTCGCGATGAGCGCCCTCGGCCAGGTCCCGGCGGTGCTGCCGACGATGCTGAAGCTGGGCGGCGTCCCGAAGCCGCCGTACAACCTGATCATCTCGAACGTGCCGGGGCCGCGGGTCACCCACTACTTCAACGGCGCCCGCCTGGTGGGCAACTACCCGCTGTCGATCCCGATCGACGGGATGGCGCTCAACATCACCTGCACCTCCTACGACGGCCGGATGGACTTCGGCCTCACCGGCTGCCGGCGCAGCGTCCCCCACCTCCAGCGGATCCTCACCCACCTCGACGACGCCCTGGTCGAGCTTGAGCAGGCGGTGGGGGTGTAGGCGTCTGGGCCCACGCCGGCGGCTTACGCCCCACCAGCCCCAGGCCTCACCACCCACTCACCACACCCTCACCTCGAGCCCCCCGCCGAGCCGGTCGGCGACCGCGCGCAGCCGGGCCAGGGTGATGTCGGCGACGGTGGCGTAGCCCGCCTCGGCGGCGTTGGACCCGGGCCGGGTGGGCTCGGTGGAGTTGATCGACCAGCACTGCCGGGTGCCCCCGTCGGCCAGGTTGGCGAGAGCGGTGGCGTGCCCCGTCGTCCCGCTCCCGGCGAAGAAGTCCAGCACCACCGCGTCGGGCGGCATGGTCTCGAGGATCCGCCGCAGCAGCCCGGTCGGCTTGGGCGACTCGAACACCGGGCCGAGGATCTCCTTCAGCTCGGCCACCGCGGTGTCGGTCGACCCGACCTCCTCCGCGAGCCAGATCGTGGTCAGCTTCTTGCGGCGTCCCTCGTGCAGCCAGTCCTTCTGGAACACGTCGACCCGCGGGCCCGTGCGGCCCCGCACCACCCGGCACACCAGGTCGTCGGAACGTGCGTCGACCAGCGGCGGCGACCAGCGCCACACCGCCGGCGTGCCGTCACCGAAGACCGGCTCGACGCGGACCGCGCCGGGGAACTCCCTGGTGGCCACCCGGCCGGAGTCTGGGTCGCCCCACAGCGCGTAGTGCAGGGTCCGGGCCGTGGCCGGGTTGAACTTCTTGTTGGTGTTGCGCAGCGGCAGGCGGCGGTACCGCCGGCCGCTGACGTCGGTGAGCGGGAAGTCGGCGGGGTCGACCCCCGCGGCGCTGGTGGCGTCCAGGACGCAGCACCGCACGTCCCGCGCGTAGACCAGGAGGTACTCGTGGCTGGTGGCGAAGCCCCGGCCGAGCTGGCGGCCTTTGGGGTTGAGGTTGACCACGATCTGGGCGATCAGGTTCTCCTCGCCGAACACCTCGTCCAGCAGCAGCCGCAGGTGGGCCACCTCGTTGTCGTCGATGCTGACGAAGAGGGCCGCGGTGTCCTTCATCGCGGCCCGCGCCGCCACCAGCCGGGGACGCATCATCGCCACCCAGGCGGTGTGCCGGGTGTGCCGCGCGCCGTCCCGGAAGTCGTCGCGGTAGGCGAAGTCGTTGCCGGTGTTGTACGGCGGGTCAATGTAGACCAGGTCCACCGACCCCGCCGGGATCCGGGGCAGCAGGTCCAGGTTGTCCCCCGCCGCGAAGACGTTCCAGGGCCGCGGCGGGCTCACTTCCGCCGGCGGAGCTTCCGCGCGCGGCGTACGTCGGCCGGCCGGACCCGCCGGCTCAGGTCCGCGTGCTGGAGCAGCACCGTCAGCGGGACCGCCTGGGAGGGGTACGCCGCGATGGGCTGGTCGCGGGTGAACACGATGTAGACCGCGCGGCCCTCGGGGGCGATCTTGAGGACCGACCCGTCGATGATGCCCGAGGCGTGCGCGAGCGCGCGGCGCCGGGAGTTTAGGCCCGACACCCGCCGGGTCGCTGCCAGCGCGGCGGTCTTCCCACCACGGTCCCAGGCGATCTTCGCCGCCGGGCCGTACTTGATGGCCACCTTGGCGCCCTGGGTGACCACCCTCGTCGTCCTGCCCACGTGCCCCCCGCTCCCTGAGCTCAGCCCGCGACGGGCTGGCCCTTCCCGATGATCGTCAGGCCATCCTCGACCATGAAGCCTCGGGCCAGGTCCTCGGCCTGGTCGACGCCGATCCGGGCACCGGCCGGGATCTCCACGTTCTTGTCGATGATCGCGTTGCGTACGACGGCGTCCGGCCCCACGTGCACGCTGTGCATCAGCACCGAGTCGGTCACCTCGGCGTTGGACTGGACCCAGACTGCGGGCGAGAGCACCGAGCGGTAGACCCGGCCCCCGGTGACCACCACCCCCGGCGAGAGCACGGTGTCCTCCGCGACAGGGAGCAGACCGCCCTCGCCGCGCACCAGCTTGGCCGGCGGCTGCGGGCCGTAGGAGGTGAAGATCGGCCACTGGAAGTTGTAGAGGTTGAAGACCGGCAGCGGGGCGATCACGTCCATGTGGGCCGCGTAGTAGGAGCCCAGCGTCCCCACGTCGCGCCAGTAGCCCCGGTCCCGCTCGGTGGCGCCGGGCACCTCGTTGTCACGGAAGTCGTAGACGCCCGCCTCGCCCCGACTGACGAACGCCGGCACGATGTCGCCGCCCATGTCGTGGGCCGAGCCGCTCATCACCGCGTCGTCGGTCACCGCGCTCACCAGCGCGTCGGTGGAGAACACGTAGTTGCCCATCGAGGCGAGCACCTCGAGCGGGTTGTCCGGCAGCCCGGTGGGGTCCTTCGGCTTCTCCAGGAAGTCCCGGATCCGGTCCGGCTCGTCCGGCGCGACGTCGATGACGCCGAACTGGTCGGCGAGCTCGATGGGCTGGCGGATCGCGGCGACCGTGCACCCCGCCCCCGAC
Source organism: Nocardioides sp. (assembly GCF_035429765.1). Taxonomy (GTDB): domain Bacteria; phylum Actinomycetota; class Actinomycetes; order Propionibacteriales; family Nocardioidaceae; genus Nocardioides. The sequence goes on from NZ_DAOMFK010000048.1 coordinate 9,106, forward strand.
TCGACGTGGTGGGCGACCATCTGCGAGAAGTCCATCCGGTAGACGTGGTCGGCCCCGACCACCACGACGATGTCGGGCTTCTCGTCCTTGAGCAGGTTCAGGGACTGGAAGATGGCGTCGGCGCTGCCGAGGTACCAGTGCTTGCCCACCCGCTGCTGGGCCGGGACCGGGGTCACGTAGTTGCCCAGCATCGTCGACATCCGCCAGGTCTGGGTGACGTGCCGGTCCAGGCTGTGCGACTTGTACTGGGTCAGCACGACCACCTTGAGGTAGCCGGCGTTCACCACGTTCGACAGCGCGAAGTCGATGAGCCGGTAGATGCCCGCGAAGGGGACGGCGGGCTTGGCGCGGTCCGCGGTGAGAGGCATCAGCCGCTTCCCCTCGCCCCCGGCCAGGACGATCGCCAGCACGTTCTTGCGGGAGCCGTGGTGTGACCCGGACGGGGAGTTCGGCATGTTCATACGCCTGAGGCTAGCCCTGCGTGCGGCGCCTCGGGGAGAGTAGGTTCAGCGATATGCGAGTCGACGTGCTGAGCAAGGAGTACCCGCCGGAGATCTACGGAGGAGCGGGTGTGCACGTGGCCGAGCTGGTCCGCGCGCTGCGGGCCCGCAGCGACCTCGAGACGAGGGTGCACGCCTTCGGGGCACCTCGCGAGGAGCCCGGCACCACGGCGTACCCCGACCACGCCGAGCTCGCCGCCGCCAACGGCGCGCTGAAGACGCTGGGCGTCGACCTGTCGATCGCGGACGGCTGCGCGGGCACCGACCTGGTCCACTCGCACACCTGGTACGCCAACTTCGCCGGCCACCTCTCCGGCCTCCTGTACGGCGTCCCGCACGTGGTCACGGCGCACTCCCTGGAGCCGCTGCGGCCGTGGAAGGCCGAGCAGCTCGGCGGCGGGTACGCCGTGTCGTCCTTCGTCGAGCGCACCGCCTACCTGGGCGCGAGCGCGGTGGTCGCGGTGTCCGCGGCGATGCGCGCCGACGTCCTGGCCTCCTACCCCGACGTCGAGCCGGACCGCGTGCACGTCGTGCACAACGGCATCGACACCGACCTGTGGGCTCCGCGCGCCGACCCGGACCGGGTCCGCGAGCTGGGCGTCGACCCCGACCGGCCCTCGGTCGTGTTCGTCGGCCGGATCACCCGGCAGAAGGGCCTGCCACTGTTCCTGCGGGCGGTCGCGCAGCTGCCGCCGGAGGCCCAGGTGGTGCTGTGCGCCGGGGCGCCGGACACCCCCGAGATCGCCGCGGAGGTGGAGGGCCTGGTCGCGGAGCTGTCGGCGACCAGGACCGGCGTGGTGTGGATCCCGGCGATGCTGCCCCGGGCAGACGTGATCGCCCTGCTCAGCACCGCGACCGCCTTCGTCTGCCCCTCGATCTACGAGCCGCTCGGCATCGTGAACCTCGAGGCGATGGCCTGCCAGACCGCCGTGGTCGCCACCGCCACCGGCGGCATCCCCGAGGTCGTGGTCGACGGGGTCACCGGACGGCTGGTGCCGATCGAGCAGGCCACGGACGGGACCGGGACGCCGCTGGACCCCGAGCGGTACGTCGCGGACTTCGCGGCCGCCCTCAACGAGGTGCTCGCCGACCCCGACCGGGCCGCCGAGATGGGCCGCGCCGGCCGGCAGCGCGCGATCGACGCGTTCAGCTGGGCCACCATCGCGGAGCGGACCGTGCAGATCTACCGGGCCCAGCTCGGCTAGCGAGACGGTCGTCCCGTATCGCGGACAGGGCCGGAGGGTGACCAGCCCCGGCCTAGCGTTGCTGGCCTGACCACCCGTCGAGAGGACCGAGGATGACCCTCCACCCCGAGACCCTGGCCGTCCACGCCGGCCAGGAGGACGCCGACCCCGCCACCAACGCGCGGGCGGTGCCGATCTACCAGACCACCTCCTACGTCTTCAACGACACCGAGCACGCCGCGGACCTGTTCGCCCTGCGGGTCTCGGGCAACATCTACACCCGGATCATGAACCCGACCCAGTCGGTCTTCGAGGCCCGGATGACCGCGCTGGAGGGAGGTGTGGGGGCGCTGGCGACGGCGTCCGGCTCGGCGGCGATCACCTACGCGGTGCTCAACCTCTGCTACGCCGGCGACAACATCGTGGCGCTGTCCACCCTGTACGGCGGGACCTACGCGCTGTTCGCGCACACGCTGCCGCAGTTCGGGATCCAGGTGCGCTTCGTCGACCCTGACAGGCCCGAGGAGCTCGCCCGGCACGTCGACGCGCGGACCCGGCTGGTGTTCGGGGAGACCGTCGGCAACCCGAAGCTGAACGTGATCGACCTGGACGCCTGGTCGGCGGCCGCGCACGAGCACGGGCTGCCGTTCATCGTCGACAACACCGCGCCGACGCCGTACCTGTGCCGTCCGTTCGAGCACGGCGCGGACGTCGTGGTGCACTCCGCGACCAAGTACATCGGCGGGCACGGCACCTCCATCGGCGGGATCATCGTCGACAGCGGCAACTTCGACTGGACCGTCCACGCCGACCGGTTCCCGGGGCTGACCCAGCCCGACGGCGCCTACCACGGGGTGGTGTGGACCGAGGCGGTGGGCAACCTGGCGTTCATCATCCGGGCCCGCACGGTGCTGCTGCGCAACACCGGCGCCGCGGTGACCCCGATGAACTCCTGGCTCTTCCTGCAGGGTCTGGAGACCCTCCACCTGCGGATGGAGCGGCACAGCGAGAACGCCCTGAAGGTCGCCGAGCACCTGCGCGACCACGACGCCGTCGCCTGGGTGAGCTACCCCGGCCTGGACGGGGACGCCAGCAAGCCGGTGGCCGACCGGGTCTTCACCGGGCACGGGTACGGCGGCCTGGTCTCCTTCGGCATCAAGTCCGGGCGCGAGGGCGGCCGCAGGTTCGTCGAGGGGCTGGAGCTGTTCAGCCACCTGGCCAACATCGGTGACGCGAAGTCGCTGGCGATCCACAACGCCACCACCACCCACTCCCAGCTGACCACCGAGGAGCTCGCGGCCGCAGGAGTCCCCGAGGACCTGATCCGGCTGTCGATCGGCATCGAGAACGTCGAGGACCTGATCGCCGACCTCGACCAGGCGCTGGCGGTCGCCGGCTGAGCGATGGTCCCGACAGGCGCCAGCCAGCGGGTGCAGCGGGCGCGGCTCTTCACCGCCGAGGATCCCCTGGTCCTCGACGGTGGGGAGCGGCTGAGCGAGGTCGAGGTCGCCTACGAGACCTGGGGCGAGCTCGCGCCCGACGCCTCCAACGCGGTCTTCGTCTGCCACGCGCTCACCGGCGACTCCCACGCCGCCGGCGACCCCGGGCAGCCCGGCTGGTGGGACGTGATGGTCGGTCCCGGGCGGCCGGTGGACACCGACCGGTTCTTCGTGGTCTGCCCGAACCTGCTGGGCGGCTGCCGCGGCACCACGGGTCCCACCTCGGTCGACCCCGCCACGGGAACGGCGTACGGCCTGGACTTCCCGCTGCTGTCGATCCGCGACTTCGTCACCGTCCACCGCCGGCTGATGCGGCACCTGGGGATCCGGCGGCTGCGCGCGGTGGTCGGCGGGTCGCTGGGCGGGATGCAGGCGCTGCAGTGGGGCCTGGACGCGCCCGAGGAGGTCCACGGCGCGGTGGTGGTCGCCGCCAGCAGCCACCTGTCGGCGCAGAACATCGCCTTCTCGGCGGTGGCCCGCTCGGCGATCATGCGCGACCCCGAGTTCGCCGACGGGAGGTACGCCGAGGGCGGGGGGCCGCGAACGGGGCTGGCGATCGCCCGGATGATGGCGCACATCACCTACCTGTCCGAGCAGGCGATGGCCGAGAAGTTCGGGCGGCGGATCCAGGAGGGTGACGAGCCGCGGAGGCGGTTCGGCGTGGACTTCGCGGTGGAGTCCTACCTGGAGCACCAGGGCCAGGCGTTCCTCGACCGGTTCGACCCGCTGTCCTACCTCTACCTGACCCGGTCGCTGGACTACTTCGACCCGTTCGCGGACCCGGGGGCCACCGGGCGGGCCGCGGCGGCCGCGCGCACCGGTCGGCGTACCGAGTTCCTGGTGGTCTCCTTCGACTCCGACTGGCGCTTCTCGACCTCGCACTCCCGGCGCATCGTGCGGGTGCTGGAGCGGGCGCGGATCCCGGTGTCGTTCCGGGAGATCTCGGCGCCGCACGGGCACGACTCGTTCCTGCTGGACGTCCCGGACTACCTAGCCAGCGTGGCGGCGTTCCTCGACCACCTGGCGGACGTCGAGGGGGGCTCCGGTGCGCGCTGACCTCGAGGTGGTCTCGGACCTTGTCGCACCGGGCGCGCGCGTGCTCGACGTGGGCTGCGGGGACGGCGAGCTGCTCGCGCACCTGGCGCGCTCGCTGGGCTGCTCGGGGACCGGCGTGGACCGCGACCCGGAGTCGCTGATCGCCGCCATCCGGCGCGGCGTCCCGGTGGTCGAGCTGGACCTGGACACCCAGCTGGACGAGTTCGCCGACGGCTCCTACGACCTGGTCGTGGTCTCCCAGACCCTGCAGGCCACCCGGCACCCCGACCAGGTGCTGGCCCAGATCGTGCGCATCGCGGGGCGGGGCATCGTATCGGTCCCCAACTTCGGGCTGTGGAAGCACCGGGCCGAGCTGCTGCTGCGCGGGCGGATGCCGGTCTCGACCGAGCTGCCGCACCCGTGGTTCGACACGCCGAACATCCACCTCGCGACGCTCGCCGACCTGGAGGACCTGTTCGCGGCCAGCGGGCTGCGGGTGGACCGCCGGGTGCTGCTCGACCCGCAGGGGCGCGCCGCGACAGGCGTCCGCGCCCGAGGCCCGGCGAACCTGATGGCCTCGGGCGCGGTCTACCTCGTCAGCTCTCCCCGCCCTCGGTGATCTCGCCCACGGTGGGCGTGGTGATGGCGATCTTCTGGCCGGTGGCCTCGGCGTAGATGCCGGCGACCCGGACGGTCAGGACGCCCTTGTCGTAGGAGGCGGTCACCGCGTCGGCCGCGACCGGCCGGCCCAGGCCGAAGGCCCGCCGGAACGAGCCGTAGCGGATCTCCTGCAGACGACGCCCCTCGCTCTCCTCCGAGCGCTCGTCGCGACGCTCGCCGCTGATCACGAGGTCGCGGCCGAGGACCTCGACCGAGACGTCGTTGGCGACGTCCACGCCGGGCAGCTCGAGGCGGACGACGGCGTCCTCCCCCTCGCGGTGCACCTCGGCGGCAGGGCTGAAGGCGGTGTCCATCTCCTCCATGGTGCTGGGCCCGAAGGCCTGACGGAACAGCGACTCGAACTCGCGGAACGGGTCGCGGCGGAGGAACAGTGCGTTGCTGGCCATGGTGTCTCCTGTGTCTGGAACTGTGTCGTGAACGTGGGTCTGGAGTCTCGAGCGGGGGTCCGTGGACCCCCTGCATCTCTATTCATATAACTTGAGTCGCCTCGACGCAATTCCCTTGAGTGTGATCGTCGGCGCAGCCGATTTCCGTCCACAGGGGCCGGGACCGGCGGCGGACGGGGGAGGCCTGTGGACGGCGCCGGCGACCCGTCCCCCGCGGCCCCGAGGCTGGCCTCATGACAGCTCTCTACCGCCCACCGATCCACACCCAGGCCGACCTCGAGGGGGCCTGGCGGCACCTGATGGGGCCGGGCGGGTTCGCGGGGCCGTCACTGTGGATGATGGTGATCCTCGGCGACGACCACCCGCTGCCCCACCTGGTCGAGATGACCGACGCCGACGAGCCACCGGGGCCGGCGGAGCGCGCCGCGCTGGCCGACTTCCTGCGGCACTTCGCCGCCGAGACCGGCGAGGGGCTCCGCTTCGCCTTCCTGCGCTCGCGTCCCGGCGGCCACACGGTCACCCCGCTCGACCGCGCCTGGGCCGAGGCGCTGTACGACGTCGCCCGCACCGCCGGGATCGGCTGCGAGGTCGTGCACCTGGCCACCCGGGACCGGATCCGCCCGGTGCCGCCCGACGAGCTGACGGTGCTGGCGACCGCCTGAGTGCGCCGTCCGGCTCCGCGGCAGCGATTCCGTGCGACCCCGCCCGCGGTTCTAGGGTGGAGTCGTGGTTGACCTGCTCGTCGAGCGCCCGATCCTGCTCCTCTTCGTGATCATGGCCATCGGCACGGCGGCCGGTCAGCTGAAGTTCCGGGGGCTCTCGCTGGGCCCGGCTGCGGTCCTCTTCGCGGCGCTGGCGTTCTCGGCGTACGACGAGGCCCTCGCCCTGCCCGAGGTCCTCGGGACGTTCGGGCTGGCGATCTTCGCCTACGCCGTGGGCGTCACCGCCGGACCGTCTTTCTTCTCCAGCCTGCGGGCAGGGGCCGGCCCGGTGGGACTGGTCTTCGTGACCCTGGTCGGCTGCGGGATGCTCACCTGGCTGCTGGCCACCGTCCTGGGGTTCGACGCCGGGACCGCCGCCGGGCTCTACGCGGGAGCCAACACCAACACGCCCGGCCTGGCCGCGGCCCTGGTCCGGCTGAACGGGGCGCCCGAGCCCACCGTGGCCTACTCGCTCACCTACATCGGCGGGGTGGTGGTGATGCTGGTGAGCGCCGGCGCCGTGCTACGCAGCGCCGCCAAGAACCCGACGCCGGACGACTCGACGCTGCCGCCGACGATCATGAACTCCACGATCGAGGTCACCCACGACAACGTGATGCAGGTCCGCGAGCTCACCCACACCCCCCACGGCCGGGTGATCTTCTCCCGCTACCAGCACCTCGACGGCGAGATCCGGATGACCGACGGCAGCACCGTGCTGCGGCCCGGTGACCGCGTGCTCGCGATCGGGCCGGACGCGGCGCTCGCGCACGTCACCAAGCAGCTCGGCCGGGTGAGCGACCTGCAGCTCGAGCAGGACCGCTCCGAGCTCGACTTCCGCCGGATCGTGCTGTCGGAGAAGCGCTTCTACGGCCGCACCGTCGCCGACCTCCACCTGTGGGAGCGGCTCGGGGGCCGGCCCACCCGGGTGCGCCGCGGCGACCAGGACTTCCTGGCCACCGACGACTTCGTGCTGCAGGCGGGCGACCGGATCCGGGTGGCCGCGCCGCGCGAGCAGCTGCCTCGCGTCGCGGCGTACCTCGGCGACAGCGACCACGGCACCTCCGACATCAACCCGCTCGGTCTGGCGCTGGGCCTCGCGATCGGCCTGGCGTTCGGCGCGATCCCGTTCCACGTGCCCGGGCTGGGCAGCCTCGAGCTCGGCCAGGCCGCCGGACCGCTGATCGTCGGCCTGCTGCTGGGCCGGCTCGGCCGGAGCGGTCCGGTGGTGTGGACCCTCCCCCACCAGGCGGCCGAGACGCTGACGCAGGTCGGGCTGCTGCTGTTCCTCGCCTACGCCGGCGGCCGCGCCGGATCGGCGTTCATCGACGCGATCAGCTCACCGCTGGGGCTGCAGATCGTGCTCGCGGGCCTGCTGGTCACGTTGGTGCACGCGCTCGCCCTGGCGGTGGTGGGCCGCCGGGTGATCCAGGTGGCCGGCGCCCGGCTCGCCGGCATCATCGCCGGCTCCCAGACCCAGCCCGCCGTGCTCGCCTACGCGAACGAGTCCACCGGGTTCGACCAGCGCGTCGCGCTGGGCTACGCGCTGGTCTACCCGGTGGCCATGGTCACCAAGATCGTGGTGGCCCAGGCGCTCACCCTGATGTGACGCTCAGCGGCGTCGGCGGACCCCCAGGATCACGAGCAGCCCCGCAATCGCCAGGACCAGGCCCATCGCGACCAGGCTGAGCGAGTCGCTCATGAAGCCGCCGCCGGTCCAGCCGAGCCCCTGGCCGATCCAGATCAGCCCAACGATGACGAGGGCCACCCCGATCCAGGTGAGCATGCGACTGTCCACGAGCGGAGCCTACGCGCCGCAGACGCCCTCCCAGGGCCGCGTCGCGGGAGCGCGACCCCGGGAGGCCGGGCGGCCTAGCGGCGGCCGGCGCTGAACGCGGCCGCACTGT
>NZ_DAOMFK010000049.1:0-16959 GCF_035429765.1 Nocardioides sp.
CGCGGGCGCCCCCTCGGTCCTCGTGGAGGGCAGTGAAGTGGCGAGCATCGAAGAAGCGCACACCCAGAATCGCCCTTACCCTCCTGACCGTCCGCAGCAGGGCCTGCGTCTTCCTTACGGACCGCCGCAGTACCCGTCGACCGTGAACGATCACGAGCTCAGGGTCCATCGGGTGGCCGGCGTGGCCGCACTTGTCGCTGGGGTTGCGTGGTCTCTCGACTTCGTGGTCATTCCCATCGCGTGGGCGATGAGCGATCAGCGCCCGAGTCTAGGCGAGGTTCTCCAGCGTCTGGATGGCCTGTGCGCCGTCATCGAGTTTGTCGGGTTGGCCGTGGTCGCGGTCGCTGTCTACCGGGATCTCCGGCCCGCGACCTGGGTCAGTCGCACGGCTCTGGCTTGTGCATCCCTGGGGGCGGTCGTCTCGCTGGCTGGCCTGTGGGTGGTTGCCACAGCGCGCGGCGTTCCGTGGTTCCAGGCTGTGGCCACCGCGCTCGCGGGGACCTGGCGGATCTTGATCCACGCGAGCGCTATCGCCCGAAAGGCCTACGTGGCCCTGCTGGCGTGGCTGGGGATCGCCATGGGAACGCTGTTCGTCCTCTGCGCCCCTGAATACCTACTGCTGCACACGGGCTTCGCCTGGGTGGTCGGGACTCTGCTGTTCCCCGTCTGGTCCACGACGTTCGCCGGGTGGCAGTTCATCGGGCCGCACCCCCGGCCGCGTCAGATGGCTGCTGGACGGCCCACCGGACCGTAGGGACGTGCGCTCGGCATGACGTCGCTCAGGTCGAACAGCACCCCCGGCTCGGATCGGGCCGGGGGTGCCATGTCGTCGCCGTCGAGGTGCCTTTCGGCCGCCCCATGAATCACACCTCGCCCCCAAGCGACGGCTGGATAGCCGGATGCTAGACCCTGAAGGCCGGTCAAGGGAAGCCCCTTGTGACGGGGATGGTAAAGGGTCAGCATGGAGGGCAGCGACCTCCCCCCAGGTCGTTAGTCGCCCCGGTTCCGGCCCCCCCATTACGGAAGCGGGGCGGCGCCTCTGTGGGTGCGAGGCTTGTCGGGCTTGGCGCAGCCCGGCCCTACGGTCCGGGCCCTCCGCCGGCGAGGCAGGGTTGGGGACGGCTGCGGCGGTCGGCCGAGACGTCGAGCGTGCCCTCGTGGTCGCGCAGGTACTGGTAGCCGTGAGGGCTGGTCCACAGGCAGCTGCCGGGTTCGAGAGCGTGGTAGGTCCAGGCGGTGTGCGTCTTGACCCGGTGATGTCGTCTGCACAGCGGGGCCAGGCCGCACGGGCAGGTGACCCCGGCACCCGCGGCGACCGCGTGGTCGAGGTCCAGCGCGTCGGCCAGGTCCAGCTCAGCCTCGACCCGGAGGGTCCCGTGGAAGGAGACCTGGCGGGTGTCCACCGTGACGTGGTGGTGGTCCAGGGCGTCGGCGTAGATGTCGCTCGGCTCCTGCGGGGCGAACCGGGCGCGGGCCTCCTCGACCAGCCGTCCCAGCGTCGCCGCTGCGCTCCCGGGGGTGATCCTCCCCGGCCGCAGACGAAGCGGTGGTCAGGCGCGCCTCAGACCACCGTCACACCCACCAGCCAGGCAGCGGTGGCCAGCAGCCCGGCGACGAACTCGATCAGCAGGCTGACCCCCATCGCGCGCAGCGCGGCCTTGGTCGAGGGCCAGGCCGCGGTCCGCCCGACCCGGACCCGCTCGGCGACGTACACCCCGATCGGGAACCCCACGAGGGCCCCGACGACGGGGATCACGAAGAAGCCCGCGAGCGCGGCCAGCGAGCCGACGAGCAGGGTCTCGGTCGGTACGGCGGCCTTGAGCTGCTTGCCCGGCAGCGCGTACTTCACCACCGCGCCGACGGCCAGCACGGCGAGGGCGAGGCCGGTGACCAGCCAGGCGGTGGGGTCGCCGGACTCGGTGGCCCAGACCAGCAGGGCGCCGGCGATCAGGATGGTGCCCGGAAGGACCGGTACGACGATCCCGACGAGTCCGACCAGGATCGCCAGCCCTACCGCGACCTCAACCAGCGTCACGCTGACCACCCTCCCGCAGCCGACGGCGTACGGGACGGGGGACGACGACGGCCCCGGACCAGGGTCCGGGGCCGTCGCGGCAGGTCTGGCAGGGGCGAACCGGCGGTCAGAGGTCGGCGTCCGGGGCCGGGCGGTCGCCGAGCTTCTGGGTCTCGTCGACGACGACGGTGGCGATCTCGCGCAGCTTGTCGCCGTGCTCGCGGGCGTGGTGGGCGCAGAAGTGGAGCTCGCCGCCGCTGTGCAGCTCGACGCGGAGGTACGCCTGGGCTCCGCAACGGTCGCAGCGGTCGGCAGCGCTCAGCGCTGCGCCGGGGGCAACGGCAGTGGTCACTTCGGCCTCTCTCTCCTGCGTCGGTGTCTGGCTAACGTAGCGTCCGGGGCAAAGATTCCCCGAACGGGCGTGCTGCCGGACACTCCATACAACCACGGACGTGGTGCTCACCGAACCGGAATCCCACCACTGGGGCCGCCCCTCGAGTGCGCCCCAGCGTGGACCCACCGTAGCCGGGGGCCGGGCCGCTCCGGGGCAGGCGTGCCTGCACCGGGCCACGGCGTGTCGCGGGTAGATTCTCTGGAGGAAGCAACGGTCCGGACAGCAGGAGCACTCCCATCGTCGACAACACCTACAACGCGGCCCACCTCCTGGTGCTGGAGGGCCTGGAGGCGGTGCGCAAGCGGCCGGGGATGTACATCGGTTCGACCGACACCCGCGGTCTGATGCACTGCGTCTGGGAGATCATCGACAACGCCGTCGACGAGGCGCTGGCGGGCGCCGCGCACCGGGTGGAGGTGACCCTCCACGAGGACGGCTCGGTGGAGGTGTACGACGACGGGCGCGGCATCCCCACCGACAGGGAGCCGAAGACCGGCCTGCCCGGCGTCGAGGTGGTGGCCACCAAGCTCCACGCCGGTGGGAAGTTCGGCGGGGGGTCGTACGTCGCGACAGGGGGACTGCACGGCGTCGGCCTGTCCGTGGTGAACGCGCTCTCGGCGCGGATGGACATCGACGTGGACCGGTCCCCGACGAGCGCCGGGATCAGCTTCCACCGGGGGGTCGCCGGCGTCTTCGACGGCGAAGGGCCGGACGCCGCGTTCACCGCCCGCTCCGGGCTCACCCGCAAGGGCCGCCGGGTCGCCAAGGGCCGGACCGGCACGCGCCTGCGGTTCTGGCCCGACCGGCAGATCTTCACCAAGGACGCCCACTACGACCTGGAGGGGCTGCTCGGCCGCGCCCGGCAGACCTCGTTCATCGTCCCGGGGCTGGAGCTGGTGGTGCGCGACCGGCGCACCGACCAGCCGACCGAGGAGAAGTTCCGCCACGACGGCGGCATCGCCGAGTTCGTCGAGTTCCTGTCCCACGACGAGCCGGTCACCGACATCCTCCGGCTCCGGGGCACCGAGACCTTCACCGAGACGGTGCCGCTGCTCGACGAGAAGGGCCACATGACCCCGCAGGACGTCGAGCGGGAGCTTGCCGTCGACGTCGCGGTGCGCTGGGGGTCCGGCTACGACAGCGAGATCCGCTCCTTCGTCAACGTGATCGCGACCCCCAAGGGCGGGACCCACGTGAGCGGCTTCGAGCAGGCGGTCACGCGCACGTTCAACGACGTGATGCGCGCCACGAAGGTGCTGAAGGTCAACGACGCGGACGTGGTCAAGGACGACGTGCTCGAGGGGATGACGGCCGTGGTCACGGTGCGGCTCGCTGAGCCGCAGTTCGAGGGGCAGACGAAGGAGATCCTCGGCACCCCCGCCGTGCGGACCCTGGTCCGCAAGGTGGTCTCGGCCGAGCTGAAGCGTCTGCTGACCTCCAGCCGACGGGGCGAGAAGGCGCAGGCCCGCCTGGTGATGGAGAAGGTGCTGGGCGCCTCGAAGACCAGGATCGCCGCCCGTCAGCACAAGGAGACCCAGCGCCGCAAGAACGCCCTGGAGTCCTCCGCGCTGCCCGCGAAGCTGGCCGACTGCCGCTCCAACGACAACGAGCGTACCGAGCTGTTCATCGTCGAGGGCGACTCGGCGCTGGGGACCGCCAAGCTCGCCCGGAACTCGGAGTTCCAGGCCCTGCTGCCGATCCGCGGGAAGATCCTCAACGTCCAGAAGGCCTCGGTCGCGGACATGCTGAAGAACGCCGAGTGCGCCTCGATCATCCAGGTCGTCGGCGCGGGCTCCGGGCGTACCTTCGACGCGGAGGCGGTGCGGTACGGCCGCATCATCTTCATGGCCGACGCCGACTCCGACGGCGCCCACATCCGCTGCCTGCTCGCGACGCTGTTCTTCCGCTACATGCCCGACCTCCTCACCCAGGGGCGGGTGTTCTCCGCCGTCCCGCCGCTGCACCGCATCGAGATCGCGAACCCCAAGAAGGGGATGGACAAGTACCTCTACACCTACTCCGACGACGAGCTGCAGCGCCGGCTGGCCGAGCTCAAGCGGCGCAACATCCGGTGGAAGGACCCGGTCCAGCGCTACAAGGGCCTCGGGGAGATGGACGCCCAGCAGCTGGCGGAGACGACCATGGACCCGCGCCACCGCACCCTGCGCAAGCTCACCGTGGACGACGGCGACGAGGCGGCCCAGGTGTTCGAGCTGCTGATGGGCTCGGAGGTGGCGCCCCGCAAGGAGTTCATCGTCCAGGGGGCCTACGACGTGGACGTGGAGGCGCTGGACGCCTGAGGCGAGGGCGGGGCACCCGGGGCTCAGAGCTGCTGGGTGACCAGGCCGGTGTCCACGTCGTACATGAACCCGCCCACGTGGATGCTGTCGGGGATGAGCGGGTGGGCACGGACTCGGCGCACGTCGTCGGCGAGGCTGCGCAGCTGGTCCTCGATCACGTGGAAGGAGTGCCAGGACGCGTCCTGCCCGGCGGACGCGCCCACCCGGTCCTGGAGCTCGCGCTCGGTGTGGAGGGCCATCGCGCACCTGGTGTGGGGAACGATCAGGATCCGGCGCACCCCCAGCAGGTGCACACCGAGGACGAGGGCTTCCATGGCCGCCTCCGTCACCCGGCCGCCGGGGTTGCGGAAGATCTTGGCGTCGCCGTGCTGGAGGCCGACCATCCGCAACGGGTCGATCCTCGAGTCCATGCACGTGACGATGGCCACGCCGGCGTGCGCGACGCCGTCGAAGCCGCCCAGCGTGAAGGTCCGGGCGAAATCCTGGTTGGCTGTGATCAGGTCGTCGAAGTCACCCACGCCACGAAACGCTAGCCGACCGGCCCCGGCCGCGGGACCTACGGGGTGCGGCCGACCGGCCAGCTGCCGCGGGCTACCCGGCGCTGCGCAGCAGCTCGGCCGCGGAGAGACCGCGGGTGGGTGCCCCCCGGAACAGCAGCAGCGCCAGCCCGCCGGCGACCACGGCGCACAGCGCCGCGCCCAGGAACACGCTGTGCTCCTGGGCGATCCCGGCCTGGCGGAGCAGGTCGCTGAAGGCGTCGCACCGGCTGCGGCCCTCGCACACCTCCCGCACGGGCGGGATGTCGGCCTGCTCGGCGTAGTAGCGGCGCAGGCCGACCGTGGTGAGCGCGGAGATGCCCACCAGCATCCCCACCATCCGGGCGACCACCACCAGGGCGGTCGCCAAGCCGTGCGCGTCGTCGGCCGTGCAGGCCAGCACAGCGGCGTTGACCGGGGCCAGGGCCAGCCCGAAGCCCAACCCGCCGAGCACCAGCGGCAGCGTCGCCCAGGGCGACTCCAGCGCAGCGACGTCCCAGCGTGCCATCAGCAGGAACGACACGGCGGCGAGGAGCATCCCGACCCCGGTGACCACCCCGGCCGGCAGCCGCTGGGTGAGCACCCCGCCCAGGACCGCCCCGACCGGGAGGGCGAGGAGGAACCGGAGCAGCACCAGCGCCGCTGACAGCTGGGAGTCGGGGTAGATCGTGGACCGGGCGAAGATCGGGATGTCGATGAGGGCGGCGATCAGCGCTGCGCCCACGAAGAAGCTGACCAGCAGCGACCCCCACGCCGGGGTGGCGGCCATCGCCCCGCGCGGCAGCAGGGGGGAGCTGCTGCGCCGCAGGTGGGCCACCAGCGCCAGGGACGCCAGCGCCGCGCCGCCGAGGTACCACCAGCCCTGGTCGGAGAACACCTGCACCTCGGGGTCGGCCGTGGCGAAGGCCAGGATCACCCCGCCGAGGGCGAGCGCCATCAGCAGCGCGCCGACCAGGTCGGCCTCCCGGGCGGCCCGCGCCCAGCCCCGCAGGTCCAGCAGCGGTCGCCGGGCGGTCGCGCAGCGGACCAGGAACGCGACCAGCGCACCGAGGGCGACCAGCCCCACCGGCGTGGGCCAGCGGCCCTCGCCCCACACCGGGACGAAGAGCCGGCCCCAGGTCAGGTCGCGGCGCAGCCCGGTGGGCTGGACCATCACCACGGTGGTGGCCAGCAGCACGAGCACGAGCAGGGCCAGACCGAGGAGGTCGGGAGGGCCGGTACGCCGCGCCCGCGCCCCGGCCAGCCCCGGCGTCGCGAGCCGACGGATCGCTGCGGCCAGGACCAGGGCGACCGCGAGGTTCACCGCGAAGATCGCCCGCCAGTCGGCGAGGGCGAGGACCAGAGCGCCGAACAGCGGACCGATCACGCTGCCGAACTCCTGAACCCCCGACACCACCCCCAGCGGGACCGCGCGGCGCGACACCGGGTAGAGGTCCGCGACGAGCGCCAGCGTCGCAGGCACCAGGCCGCCGCCCCCGACGCCCTGGAGGAACCTGCCCAGCACCATGCTCGGCAGGTCGTAGGCGAGAGCGGTGACGAAGGAGCCGACCGCGAAGACCACCAGGGCGAGCAGCAGCACCGGGACGCGCCCCCGCAGGTCGGCGATCCGCCCGATCAGCGGCAGCATCGCGACGTACCCGAGCAGGAACCCGGACACGATGGGTGCCGCCCGCTGCAGGGCGTCGATCGGCACCCCGACCCCGGCCATCATGTCGGGCAGGGCCAGCACCACCACGTAGGTGTCGGCCGCGGCGAAGGCCACCGCAACCGCGGCCAGTCCCAGCAGCAGCCGGGCCCGGTGCGAGGTGGCCTCGCCCGGACCGTCGCCCGGCCCGGTCACGGAGCGGTGATCTCCGGGGTGCTGCCGTAGTCCTCGAAGTCGACCGTGTAGGTCATCGAGGGGCTGCCGGCGTAGAACACCCCGGTCAGCACCGCCTGGCGCAGCTCGCCGCCGTCGGTCACGGTGTAGGTGACGTCGAAGGAGTCGCCGGTGGCGCTCGGGATCACCTGCTTCATGGCCGCACCGGGCACCGTGCCGGTGTACTCGGTGAGGATCTCGTCGTTGTCGGCTCCGCCGCGGACGCTGTCGCCCTCGGTGAGGCCCTCGGTCGCCGGCAGCAGCGAGGACAGCCCGGTCTCCGGGTCCATCAGCGCCGCCGGGTCCGGCGCGCCGTACTCGCTCGGGTCCACGTCGGACCACCCGATGGTGAGCGGGATCTGGGCGTAGACCCTCCGGTCCACCGCGACCACGGGGACGTCCACGGACTGTCCGGCGAAGATGACCGAGATGGTCCCGTCGAAGGCCGGTGCGTGGGTGGCGGCCCCGGTCGCGGCGGTGAGTCCCTGCACACCCTCGGGCAGGTCGTCGGTGGCGAGCCGCAGCCGGAGGCCGCTGGTCTCGTCGAGGGTGGTCTTGGCCTCGGCCAGCACCTGCTCCGGGGACTTGCCCTCAGGGCTGGCCTGGCTGTCGCTGCAGCCGGTGAGGCCGGTGAGGAGCGTCACGCCGACCAGCACGAGGACGGCGAGGGCACGGGGGGGAACGGGCATGCCGTTCAGCCTCCCACACGGGCGGTGAGCGCCGAGCTCGACGCGACCGGGCCGGCACAGCCGGCGACCGGCTGGGTGCCGGGGACCCCGGAGCCGTCCCGGCGTCCGGTCGGTGGCGGCAGGTCCACCGGCGCTCCGCTCGCCGCAGCGGCCCGGGCGGGGGCGGCACCTGCCCAGGCGAACACCAAGCAGTCCTCCCCCTTGAGGAACCGGTGGCAGCGCACCCCTCCCGTCGCGCGGCCCTTGCTGGGGTACTCGGTGAACGGGGTGACCTTGACCGAGCCCGGCTCGGTGCCCGGCAGCGCAGCGCTCGCCCCCGACACCGTCACGACCACCGCCTCCTCGGGGTGCAGCGCCCCGAACCAGCGCACGCTCTGGCCGGTGGCCAGCCGGATACCGGCCATCCCGCCGCCCGCACGGCCCTGGGGGCGGACCAGACCGGCGGAGAAGTGGAGCAGCTGGGCGTCGGAGGTGATGAAGCACAGCGTCTCCTCGCCGGTAGCCAGCTCGACGGCCCCGACCACCTCGTCGCCGTCGCGGAGGGTGAGGACCTCCCAGTCGTCCTTGTTGGTCAGCACCTCGGGGTGGACCCGCTTGACCACCCCGTCGCGGGTGCCCAGGGCCAGCCCGGGCCCGTCGGTGCGCAGCGTCGTCAGCGCCAGCGGCCGCTCCTGCGGGTCCAGCGCGACCAGGTCACCCACGGGAGCCCCGCCGACCAGGTGGGGGTCGTTGGCGGTGGGCGGCAGCTGGGGGAGCTCCAGGACGCCCAGCCGCACGAGGCGTCCAGCGCTGGTCAGCAGGCCGACCTCCCCCCGGGCGGTGGCGCGCACCGCCGACACGACGACGTCGTGCTGGGACCGGCTCCCGCCCGTGCCTGGTGTCTCGTCGGAGGAGGTGCGCGCGAGCAGGCCGGTGGAGGACAGGTAGACGAAGCAGGGGTCGTCGGCCACCTCGAGCGGCACGCTGGCGGCGGCTGGGGTGCCGGCGGACTCCAGCAGCACGGTGCGCCGCGGCGTGCCGAAGGTGCGGGCCACCTCGGCCAGCTCGTCGGAGACGACCTTCTTCAGCAGCGTCCGGTCGGCCAGGATCGCGTCGAGCTCCTCGATCACCCTCTGCAGCTCGGCCTTCTCCTTCTCCAGCTCCAGGCGGGAGAACCTGGTGAGCCGGCGCAGCGGCATGTCCAGGATGTAGTCGGCCTGGATCTCGGTGAGGTCGAAGACGGCGACCAGCCGCTCACGGGCCGCCGCAGCGTTGTCGGAGGACCGGATCAGCTGGATCACCTCGTCGATGTCCAGGATCGCGACGAGCAGCCCGTCGACCAGGTGCAACCGGTCCGCAGCCTTCCCGCGCCGGTGCACCGAGCGGCGCCGGACCACCTCGAAGCGGTGCTCGAGGAACACCTCCAGCAGCTGCTTGAGCCCGAGGGTGCGCGGCTGGCCGTCGACGAGGGCGACGGTGTTGATGCCGAAGCTGTCCTCCATCGGTGTGTGCCGGTAGAGCTGCTCGAGCAGCGCCTCGGGGTGGAAGCCGTTCTTCACCTCGATGACCAGGTGCAGGCCCTTGTCGCGGTCGGTGAGGTCCTTGAGGTCGGCGATCCCCTGGAGCTTCTTGGTCTGCACCAGTGTCTTGATCCGCTCGACGACCTTCTCGGTGCCGACGCCGTACGGGAGCTCGGTGACCACGATCCCCTTGCGTCGCCCGATCGACTCGATGCGTGCGGTCGCCCGCATCCGGAAGCTCCCGCGACCGGTCTCGTAGGCGTCCCGGACGCCGTCGAGGCCGACGATCTTGCCGCCGGTGGGCAGGTCCGGCCCCGGCACGAACCGCATCAGGTCGTCCAGCCCGGCGTCCGGGTGGGTGACCAGGTGCCGCAGCGCCTGCACCACCTCGACCAGGTTGTGCGGGGCGATGTTGGTGGCCATCCCGACGGCGATGCCCGTGGCGCCGTTGACGACCAGGTGGGGGATGGCCGCGGGCAGCACGCTCGGCTCCAGCTCGCGGCTGTCGTAGTTGGGCCGGAAGTCGACGGTGTCCTCGTCGATGGAGGCGGTCATCGCCACCGCCGGCGGCGCCATCCGGCACTCGGTGTAGCGCATCGCGGCCGGCGGGTCGTCCGGGGAGCCGAAGTTCCCGTGCCCGTCCACCGTCGGGAGGCGCATCGCCCACGGCTGTGCCATCCGCACCAGCGCGTCGTAGATCGCGCCGTCCCCGTGCGGGTGCAGCCGGCCCATCACCTCGCCGACGACCCGGGCGGACTTGACGTGGCCGCGATCGGGGCGCAGGCCCATGTCGTTCATCGTGTAGAGGATCCGCCGCTGCACCGGCTTGAGCCCGTCGCGCGCGTCGGGGAGCGCCCGGCTGTAGATGACCGAGTAGGCGTACTCGAGGAACGAGGACCGCATCTCGTCGCTGACGTCGATGTCGAGGATGCGCTCCTCGACATCGTCGGGCAGCGGTGGGGAGGGGGTACGACGGGCCATGGGGTCGATTCTCTCCGGTCCCTCCCCCCGGTTCCCGACGGGCACGCCGCGACGGTGCTGCGGGCGATAGATTCCTGGTGTGAGCACGACCGACGAGTCCTCCCCGCAGAGCCCAGGTCCCGAGCCGACGGCGGCGGTGGCCGAGACCCCCGTCGCCCCGCCACCCCGGCACTGGGAGGCGGACGTGCTGCTGCGCGACGGGAAGACCGCGCACATCCGGCCGATCCGCCCCGAGGACGCGCAGCTGATGGTCGAGTTCTACGCGCGGGTCTCCCCGGAGTCGAAGTACTACCGGTTCTTCACCCCGATGCCCGAGCTGCCCGAGCGCGACATCCGCCGGTTCACCCACGTCGACCACGTGGACCGCGTCGCGCTCGTCGTGCTCGTCGGCGGTCAGATGATCGCGGTCGGCCGCTACGACAGGGTCAAGAACGCCGAGGCTGAGGTGGCCTTCCTGGTCGAGGACGCCCACCAGGGACGCGGCATCGGCCAGCTGCTCCTGGAGCACCTGGCCCAGGCGGGCCGGGAGCGGGGTATCGAGCGCTTCGTGGCCGAGGTGCTGCCCGACAACCAGGCGATGATCCACACCTTCCGCGACGCCGGCTACAAGCTCGCCAGCGGCTACGAGGACGGCGTGATGATGCTGGAGTTCCCCATCGACCCGACCGACACCGCGATCGGGATCATGGAGAGCCGTGAGCACCGTGCGGAGGCGGCCTCCATCGAGAAGTTCCTCAACCCCGGCTCGGTGGCCGTCATCGGTGCCAGCCGCCGGGTCGACACGATCGGCCACACCCTGGTCCGCAACCTGGTCACCGGTGACTTCACCGGCCGGGTGTACGTGGTGAACCCCCACGCCGTCGCGGTCTCGGGGCTGCCGGCGTACCCGACGGTGGCCGACATCCCCGACCCGGTCGACGTCGCGGTCGTCGCCGTCCCGGCCGAGTCGGTCCAAGACGTCGTCCTCGACTGCGCCGCGAAGGGCGTGCACGGCCTGATCGTGGTGTCCTCGGGCTTCGCCGAGACCGGGGAGGCCGGCCGGCAGCGGCAGCGGCGGCTGGTCGGGCTGGCCCGCTCCTACGGCCTGCGGCTGATCGGACCCAACTGCCTGGGCGTGATCAACACCGACCCCGCGGTCTCGCTCAACGCCTCGCTGGCCGCCCTCAACCCGCCGCGGGGCCGGGCCGGGTTCTTCTGCCAGTCCGGGGCCCTGGGCGGGGCCATCCTCGAGCAGGTCAACAACCGCGGTCTGGGCCTGTCGACGTTCGTCAGCGCGGGCAACCGGGCCGACGTGTCGGGCAACGACCTGCTGCAGTACTGGCTGGAGGACGACGCGACCGAGGTCGTCCTGCTGTACCTGGAGTCCATCGGCAACCCGCGCAAGTTCTCGCGGGTGGCCAGGAGCGTCTCGCGCAAGAAGCCGGTGATCGCGGTGCGCTCCGGGCGGAGCACCCAGGGCGTTCCCATGGGACACGCCGTGCGCCGCATCGGGGCGCCGCAGCAGGCCGTCGACGCCATGTTCCGCCAGGCGGGGGTGATCCAGGTGGACACCCTCGAGGAGATGTTCGACGTGGCGCAGCTGCTGGCCCACCAGCCGCTGCCCCGTGGGCGGCGGGTGGCGGTGGTCGGCAACTCCGACGCGCTCGGTCTCCTCGCGGCCGACACCGCCCACGCCGTCGGCCTGGTGGTGAACCGCTCCCAGTCCCTGGGCGCCGACGCCACCGCCCCCGACTTCGAGGACGCCCTGGACGCCGCGATCGACAGCGACGACGTGGACGCGGTGGTGGCGGTCTACATCCCCCCGCTCAACGTGTCGGGCGAGGACGTGGCCAACGTGCTCGCCGCGGTGGGGGAGCAGTCGGACAAGCCGCTGGTCTCCACGTTCCTGGGCGTCCAGGGGCTCCCCGAGCTGCTCCGGGTCCCCGACGTGGCCGGGCACACCGCCGGGCGGGGCTCGGTGCCCTCCTACCACGGCGTCGAGGCCGCGGTGCGTGCGCTCGCGCAGGTGGTCGAGTACTCCCTGTGGCTGCGCCACGCACCCACCGGGCACGAGCACGTCCCGCTCGAGAACGCGCACACCCCAGCGGGCAAGCGCCTGGTGAACGAGATCCTGATGCGTCATCCGGAGGGGCACGACCTCGACGCCTCGGAGCGGGCGGCCCTGCTCTCGGCGTACGACATCGAGTGCTGGGAGTCCCGGCCCGTGGCCAGCCTCGACGAGGCGCTCGCCGCCGGTGCGGAGCTGGGGTGGGACGTCGTGCTCAAGGCGACCCACGACCGGCTCCGGAACCGTCCCGACCTGGCCCACGTGTGGCGCAACATCGACACGGCCGCCGAGATGACCGACGCCTGGCAGACGCTGACCGGGATGATCGCTGACGCGCAGCACGCGGGCTTCGTGGTCCAGCGCAACGCCGCTCCCGGGGTCCCGGTGGCGATCACCTCGATGGAGGACCCGCTGTTCGGCCCGGTGCTGTCCTTCAGCATCTCCGGTGCGCTGACCGAGCTCCTCGCGGACCGCGCCTACCGCATCCCGCCGCTGACCGAGCAGGATGCCGCCGACATGGTCCGGGAGATCAAGTCCTCGCCGCTCCTCTTCGGCTACCGCGGCAGCGAGGTGGTCGACGTGGCCGCCGTCGAACAGCTGATCCTGCGGGTGGCCCAGCTCCAGTACGACCTTCCCCAGGTGCGCTCCCTCGACCTGTCCCTCGTGCTGGCCGGGGTCGAGGGTGCGAGCGTGCTGACCACGGCCATCCGGGTCGAGCCGGTCCTGGACCCGCGCTCGGAGTGGTTCGCCCGTCGGATGAGCACGCCGGCGGGAGACACGCTGCCCGGGTGAGATCCGGTGAGCCGTCTCACGCCTGAAACGATTGGCGTCCGGGGCGGTTGGTGTCCGAGCATTGGATACCGTGACCGCCACGACCTCCTCGACGACGGAGCAGTCGGGTCGGCTGCGGATCCGCGAGCTGAACCCGCTCGCCGTCCGCATCCTGGTGGGCTTCGCCTTCTCGGCGGTGGGCAGCGGACTGACCATGCCCTTCCTCTACGTCTACCTGGCCCAGGTGCGCGACTTCGAGACGGCCACGGTCGGCTGGGTGTTCGCCTGGATGGGGCTGCTCGGCTTCCTGGCGGCCCCGCTGGGCGGCACCCTCATCGACCGGTTCGGCCCGCGGCCGGTGATGGTCGCCGGGCTGGCGGTCGAGGGGGTGGCGGTCGCCTACCTCGGCCAGGTCGACACCGTGGTGGAGGGCTTCCTGACCGCCTCGGTGATGGTCGCCGGCACCGTGGCCATCTGGCCGGCGTCCACGGCCATGCTCACCCGGCTGGTGCGGCCCGACCAGCGGGAGAACGTCTACGGGCTGAACTTCATGCTGCTCAACGCCGGGCTGGGCATCGGCGGGGTGGTCAGCTCGCTGATCATCGACACCGATTCGGTCACCTCCTTCCAGCGTCTCTACCTGCTCAACGGCGCGACCTACCTGGTCTACATCGCGGTGCTCCTCACCCTGCCCCGCGGCACCGGCGCGGTGCCCGCCGCCGAGGAGACCGGCGGCGTCGCCGCCGCGGAGCAGCCCTCGTGGCGGGTGGTGCTGCGCGACCGGACGCTGCTGCGGGTGGTCGGGATCTCGGTGCTGGCCATCACGTTCGGCTACGCGCAGATGGAGGCCGGCCTGGCGGCGTACGCCGTCGACGTCGCCGAGATCCCCGCCCGGGCCCTCGGCTGGGCCTACGCCGCCAACACCGGTGCGATCGTGCTGGGTCAGCTCGTCACCCTGCGCTTCATCCGGGGGCGGCGCCGCTCGTCGATGCTCGCGCTGTGCGCCGCGGTGTGGTCGGTGTCCTGGGTGGTCATGGTCTCCTCCGACGCCGTCTCCGGCACGCTCGCGGTCCTCGCCGTCGTCGCCGGACTGGGCCTGTTCGGGGTGGCGGAGACGCTGTGGGCGCCGGTCGCCCCGGCCATCGTCAACGACCTGGCCCGCGAGGACATGCGGGGGCGATACAACGCGCTGCAGGGGATGACCTGGACCGTCGGCTCGATCGTCGGGCCCGCCCTTGCCGGGATGCTCATCGGGCACGGCCTGCCGCACCTGTGGGCCTCGTTCGTGGTCGGGGGCACTGCCGTGGCGGCGGTGCTCTTCCTCGGCCTGCGCCGCCACCTCACCGACGAGCAGGACGGGCTGTCCACAGGCCCGGAGGTCGCGCCGACCCCGGCGTGACAGACTGCGAGCATGCGCCGCAGCACCACCGACGACCGTGACCGCTCCTTGGAGCTGAGGGACGCCATCGACCTCACCGGCTACTACCCCGACGTGGTGGCGGACGGGGTCGTCTCGGCCGTGGGCGGCGAGCAGGTGGTGGCCTTCTACGTCCACCACGAACCCACCTTCGAGCGGGACGAGGTGCGTCGCCACCTCACCGTGATCGTGCTCACCCCGACCCGCCTGGTCCTCGCGCACACCGACGAGCACGCCGGCGACGACCTGCTCCCCGAGCCCTACACCTCGACCTCGACCGAGGCGGTGGCCCTGTCCGCGGTCCGGTCGGTGGTCACCACCCGGATGATCACCAATCCCACCCAGGGCCCCTCGCGCCCGGCCGAGGCGGTGCTGACCATTGGCTGGGGAGGGGTGAGCCGGATCGACCTCGAGCCGGCCGGCTGCAGCGACCCCGAGTGCGACGCCGACCACGGGTACACGGGCGTGCTCGCGGGGGACGACTTCTCCCTGCGGGTGTCCACCGCCGCCGACGGCCGGGACGCCGTGGGCGGGCTGCTGGCCTTCGCCGAGGCGCTGTCGGCGCGCACTCGCGGCGCGTGACCGCACCGCAGCCGGGCGCCGCGTTCGTCGAGCCGGCCTACCACCAACGGTCGCTGGGCGACGTGGTGCCCGCCGTGGCGGCGGCGCTCGGCCGCTCCCCGGCGGTCGTGGGGGAGCCGCCTGACCGGCTCACGCTGCCCCCGGCCGCGTCGTACGTCGTGTTCCTCATCGACGGTCTGGGGGCCGAGCTGCTGCGCCGTGAGCCGCACGCCGCGCCGTTCCTGGCGACGCTGCAGGCCACCCAGGAGGCCGGGACCGCCGGCGTGCCGTCGACGACGGCGACCAGCCTCACCTCCCTCGGCACTGCCCTCACCCCCGGCGGGCACGGCCTGGTGGGGTTCACCTCGCGCATCCCGGGGACCGACGAGCTGCTCAACGCGCTGTTCTGGGACAAGCGGGTCGACCCGGTCGAGTGGCAGCCGGAGCCGACAGCGTTCGCCCGGCTGGCCGCGGACGGGGTGGCGGTGAGCGTGGTGAACAAGCGGGAGTTCGCCGGCTCGGGGCTGACCGTGGCGGCACACCGTGGGGCCGAGTACGTCGGTGCCGACCGGGTCGGCGAGCGGATCGCCGCGGTGGTGGTCGCGGCCGCCGGGCACCCCTCGCTGACCTACGTGTACGACGGTGACCTCGACTGGACCGGGCACCGGTACGGCGTCGCGTCGGCGTCCTGGCGCCAGCAGCTGACCAGCATCGACGCCGAGGTCGAGCAGCTGCGCGAGTCGCTGCCGACCGAGACCCGCCTGCTGGTGGTGGCCGACCACGGCATGGTCGACAGCCCCGCCACGGACCGCACCGACGTCGACGAGCACCCGGAGCTGCGCGACGGGCTGGTGCTGCTCGGCGGGGAGGCACGCTTCCGGCACCTGTACTGCGCCGGGGGCGCGGTCCCGGACGTGGTCGCCACCTGGCAGGGCCTCCTGGGTGAGCGGGCGGAGGTGCTGACCCGCGAGGAGGCGGTCGCCCGCGGCTGGTTCGGTGCCATCCGTGCGGCGGTGGTGCCCCGGATCGGCGACGTCGTGGTCGCCTGCCGCGGTGCCCACGGCATCTTCTCCAGCGTGGACTTCGCCTACGAGACCCGCCTCGTGGGGCTGCACGGGTCGCTGACCGCCGACGAGATGCTCATCCCGATCCTGGTCTGCTAGCCCGCGCACGTGCCGGAGGCGGCCGCCCGGGCGGGGAGGGCCGCGGCGGCATGACACAATCGGGCCCCGTGGCCGAGCTGACCTTCTGGACCGGGACCATGGACGCCGGCAAGTCGACCCTGGCTCTGCAGACCAACCACAACCACGCGGCGCGTGGGCGGGTCGGGCGGATCTTCACCTCCCACGACCGGGCGGGTGAGGCGTGCATCTCGTCCCGGCTGGGGCTGACCCACCCGGCACTCGAGGTGACCCCCGACCTCGACTTCTGGCGCTTCACCGTCGACACGCTCACGCACGGCGGCCGCATCGACTACCTCGTGTGCGACGAGGCGCAGTTCTACACGCCGGCCCAGGTCGAGGCGCTGGCCAAGATCGTCGACGAGCTGCAGATCGACGTGTTCTGCTTCGGGATCCTCACCGACTTCCGCTCCCGCATGTTCCCCGGCTCGGCCCGCCTGGTCGAGCTCGCCGACCGGACCGAGGTGCTCCAGGTCGAGGCGCTGTGCTGGTGCGGCAAGCGGGCGACGCACAACGCCCGGACCGAGGACGGCGTGATGGTCACCGAGGGGGAGGTGATCGTCGTGGGCGACGTCGAGGCCGAGGACTCACCCCCGGCCGAGGTGGCCTACGAGGTGCTGTGCCGCCAGCACCACCGGCGGGGCCTCACCGCGGCCCGGGCGAAGGCGGTCTCCCTGGCTCCCGAGCCGCTGCCCTTCGGCTGAGTCCGGG
>NZ_DAOMFK010000050.1:0-10196 GCF_035429765.1 Nocardioides sp.
CCCGGCGCCGGAAGTCCTCGGCGTTGGCGAAGAACAGCGGCGAGTCGTAGCGGTACACCAGCAGACCGGGCAGCAGCGTGGCCTCGGGGTAGTCGTCGACGTCGTGCATGCCGGCCAGGTGCGGCACGAAGCCCTGCACGGCGTCGTGGGGCCGCGAGACCCGGCGGAGGAGGTCGGCCAGCGACAGCACGATCGCCACGATGATCCCCTCCAGCACACCCACGACCAGCACCGACGCGGTCGTGACGCAGGCCAGCACCAGCTCGCTGCGCCGGAACGCGGCGAAGCGCCGGAACTCCGGCACGTCCACGAGCCGGGTGGCGGCGTACACCACGACGGCCCCGAGCGCTGCGCTCGGGAAGGCCTCCAGCAGCGGCCGCAGGAACACCACGGCGAGCACCGTGGCGAGCACGGTCGCCACGCCGGCGAGCTGGCTGCGGGCCCCCACGGCGGCCGCGATGGCCGTCCGGCTGCCGCTGCTGCTGACCGGGAAGCCCTGCATCAGCCCGGCCCCGAGGTTGGCGGCGCCCAGTGCGACCAGCTCCCGGGGAGGGTTGACCGGGTGGTCGCGGTCCTCGAAGGCCCGGGCGGTGAGGATGTTGTCGGAGTAGGCGACGAAGGCGACCCCGAGGGCCGGCAGCAGCATCGCCACCACGTCCTCGGCTCCGACCTGGGCCAGCCCCAGCTGCGGAACGGCGCTCGGGATCGGGCCGACCACCGCGACCCCGCGCTCGGTCAGGCCGAGCAGCGCGACGACGGCGGTGCTGGCCAGCATGCCGAGCAGGGCCACGGGGGCGCGCGGCCAGAGCCGGGCACCGAGGATCATCAGGGCCGCTGTGGTGACGCCCAGCACCAGGGTCGCGGTGTGCACGTCGTCGAGGTGCTGCACGACGTACCCCAGCTCGGGCACGAAACCGTCGCCCTCCACCGTGAGCCCGGTCAGCTTCCCGAGCTGGGAGACCACCATGATGCCCGCCACGCCCGCCATGTAGCCGACCAGGACCGGGCGGGACAGCAGGTCGGAGATCCTGGCCAGGCCGGCCACCCGCCCCAGGAGGCAGATCGCGGCGACGATCCCGCACAGCGCCACCGCGAGCGGGGCGTACTGGTCCGGACCGGTGGCGACCGCCCCGAGTGCGGCCGCGGTCATCAGCGCGGTCGTCGACTCCGGCCCGACCGACAGCTGGTGCGACGTCCCCAGCAGCGCGTAGACGACCATCGCGCCGATCGCCCCCCAGAGACCGGTGACCGGCGGGAGTCCCGCGAGCTCGGCGTACGCCATCACCTGGGGGACCAGGTACGCCGTGACGGTGACGCCCGCCAGCACGTCGCCGCGCAGCCAGCGGCGCTGGTACCCCGGCACCCAGCCCAGCACCGGCCGCACCGTCGTGCGGTCCGGGGCACCGGCTGTCATGGCGGTCACACTAGTCCCGGGGACACCGCCCGGGGTGGTTCCCTCCGCCTCTGTGGCAGTGCACGATGTGGGCATGAGCGAGCTGGCCGTGCTGTCCGAGTCGACGTGCCTGGAGCTGCTGACCACCGGCACGGTCGGGCGAGTGGCGCTGTGCACCCCCGAGGGCCCCCAGATCTTCCCCGTCAACTACGTCGTGCACGACGCGTCGGTGGTCTTCCGGACCACGCCCTACAGCCTGCTCGGAGCGCAGGCCTGGCAGACCCGGCTCGCCTTCGAGGTGGACCAGCTCGACCACGAGCGGCGCCTCGGCTGGAGCGTGCTGGCCACCGGGCCGGGCTCGCGCATCGACCCCGGCCCGACGCTGGACGAGGTGGTCCACCACTGGAACCCGCGGCCGTGGGCGGCCGGGACGCGCCCGCTCTACGTCCGGCTGCGCTGGGACGCCCTCACCGGCCGACGGGTCGGCGAGGCCTGACCTCCCGGGACTCCTCCACGTCGGTCTCCTCGGTGACCTCCCGGCGCACCCGGAGCCCGGCCAGGGAGGCGCCCAGCAGCGTGACGCCGGCGATCAGCACGCCGCCCGCAGGCCCCAGCGAGCCTCCGGTCCAGTCGATGATCGCCTCGGGCACCACCAGCGTGACACCGAGCACGCCGACCACCAGGTAGGGCCAGGAGGCGGTCCGCAGGTACATCGCGAACGCTCCCACAGCCACCAGGAGCAGCAGCAGGTAGGAGAGGTTGTTGTACTCCCCGCCGAAGCGGACGAACTGGGCACCGAAGAGGGCCAGCGCGGCCCCGATCGCCCGCGCCGGCGCCTGCTCGTGGAACACGCCGCGCTCGGCCGCACCGACCCACAGCAGCCCGATCGCCAGGAAGACCAGGCCCGGACCCACCGTCGACTCCTGCTGGCTGTCGAGCATGCTCCACGTGGTGGTGGTGAGGTTGAACAGACCGGCCGCGATCACGAGCTGGCCGAGCACGGAGGGGGCGTAGGCGTACGCCGCCGCCGCCAGCAGCACGACCGTCGCCGTGCCGGCGACCAGCGGCCAGTTGCCGCCACCGGTCTCGGGGCTGACCTGGAGGTCGACGGCGCGGCCCACGGTGATGCCCGTGGCCACCGACGCCGCGCTCAGCAGCGCCGAGGTGAGCCGACGCCGCATCTCGTCCCGGCCGGCGCGCAGCTCGGCGTACCCCGTCCCGACCCGGGAGACCGCGAGCCCGGCGGCGGCCAGCAGCACCGCGATCAGCGCCAGGACGCTGACCTGGACCGCACCGGAGAAACGCGTCCAGTACTGTGCCAGGAAGAGCCCGACGGAGGCGACCACCAGGGCCCCGCCCACGTAGGCCGCGATCTCGACCAGCAGCGTCCGCGAGGACGCCTTCTTCTCGGGTTCCCCGAGAACTCCGACGACTACACGCTGCGCGTCGTCCCGACGGGTCGCGTCGAGCAGGCCAGCCGACACGAGGGCGTCGACGACGGCAGGGACCTGCGCGTCCGGGTTCCTCATACCTCCAGCGTCCCACCGCGCGGGCCTGTCAACCACGGCCCAGCGCACCTACGGGCTATCTCCCCGGTCACACGCCGTGCCAGGCCATCAGGACGTCGTCGACGAGCCCGCCGGCGAGGGCGAACTCCCCGTGCAGGACACCCTCGACCCGGAACCCCGCGGCCTCGTAGAGGCGGCGCGCTCGGGCGTTGGGGGCCAGCACGCGCAGGGTCAGCTTGGTGGCCCCTCGCCGCCGCGCCTCCTGCTGGGCGGCCTCGACCAGCCGCCGGCCCAGACCCTGCCCCTGGTGGCCGGGCGCCACAGCGAGACCGTTGAGCTCCAGCACGTGCGCGTGGGAGGGCAGCGGCAGGGACTGGTGCAGCATGACGTAGCCGGCCACCTGCCCGTCGACCTCCGCCACCAGGACGTCCTCGGGGCTGGTCCACGCCGTGAAG
The DNA here is from genome assembly GCF_035429765.1 of Nocardioides sp. GTDB lineage: Bacteria > Actinomycetota > Actinomycetes > Propionibacteriales > Nocardioidaceae > Nocardioides. The sequence goes on from NZ_DAOMFK010000050.1 coordinate 3,357, forward strand.
AACGGCTCCCCCGGCGCGCGCGCCGGTGCCGGGGTGACGAGCGGGCTCCAGGTGTCGGCGTCGATCGCTGCCAGCGTGTCGTCGTCCGGGGGCTCGGCCGGGCGGATCCGGATCACGGCCCCACCCTGCCACGGGGAGGCGCGGCGCGGATCCCGACCCGCGCGGCGCAGGTCGGGACCCGGTCGCGTGGCATGGCGGTGGCCGGCCAGCGACAGGGCTGTCGACCTCCTCGTCCTGGGCTCCTCCTGACGGAACCGCGCACGTGCGTAGTTCGGGTCGTGGTTCCGGTCGGATCAGCAGCACGAACCACGCACGTGCGCAGTTCGCGCTGTCGCGGGCGGTCGACGCCGCCACCGGGAAAGACGGACGGCCGAACCCACGCGACGATGGGTTCGGCCGTCCACGATGTCTCGAGACATCACATGGCGGTGGCGGCGGGATTTGAACCCGCGGTGGACTTGCGCCCACAAACGCTTTCGAGGCGTTCTCCTTAGGCCGCTCGGACACGCCACCGCCGATGAGGGTACCGGAGCGCCTCCCCGTCCGCCGATCCGGCACTGCCTGCGGCGTCCCGGGCTGCCCTTCTTCTGCCGATTGGACCCAAACGACAGACAACACGCCGGGAGCCCTGCCGTTTCGGTCCAACCGAGGCATGGCCCGAGCGGCAGCGCGGCCTCAGCGGTGGGAGCGGAAGAAGTCGTCCAGGAGCGCGGTCGACTCCTCGGCGAGGACCCCGGCGACCACCTCGGGCCGGTGGTTGAGCCGCCGGTCGCGGACCACGTCCCACAGCGAGCCCACCGCACCCGCCTTGTCGTCGAAGGCGCCGAAGACGAGCCGCTCCACCCGGGCCAGGACGGCCGCTCCGGCGCACATCGTGCAGGGCTCTAAGGTGACCACGAGCGTGCAGCCCTCCAGCCGCCACCGGCCCAGCACCTCCGCCGCGGCGCGGAGCGCCACCACCTCGGCATGGCCGGTGGGGTCGTGCTCGGCCTCACGCACGTTACGGCCGCGGGCGATCACCTCACCCGTCGGGTCGAGCACCACCGCGCCGACGGGCACGTCTGCGGTGGCCAGGGCGGCGCGGGCCTCGGCCAGCGCCGTGCGCATCGGCGGCTCCCAGGCGCGTGCGGCGGCGTACCCCCCGGTCATCGACGAGGAGGTTCTCACGCGGAGGTGAGGCCCGCGGCCTCGTCGAACAGCGGGCCGAAGCCCAGCCGACGAGCGACCTCCGAGAGCATCTCGTCGGGGTAGAGCTCCTCGTCGTCCAGCAGCACCGCGAGGTCCATGGCCTGCATGCCGAGGTCGCCGACGATGTCCAGGTCGCCGGCCGGCACCTGGTCGTCGTCCTCCTCGGGGAAGGGGAGGCCGAGCAGGTCCACCGCGGAGGCCGCCAGCTCCCACTCGTCGGCTGCGGTGACGTCGGAGAGGAGCACGCGGACCTGCGGCCCGGCGACCCGGACGATCAGGAAGAAGTCCTCGTCCACGGCGACCAGCCCCAGCGCACCCCCGTCACCGGGGAAGCGGCGCAGCGCGGTCGAAAGCGCGTCGAGGTCCCCGAGCACCGCGCGGGCGATCTCCTGGACCTGCCACTCCCCCTCCTCGCGGTAGGCGGCGAGCGCGAAGTCGACGTCCTCGAGCTGTTCGGTCGTCACGACTCCTCCTTCCCTCGCCGGGCTCCAAGCACCCAGCGTGACAGACGTGGAGGGCCCGGCCAACCCCGCCCGGTCGCCGGTCGGGGGCCCGCAGCGCCGGGCGGCGGCTGCACTAGGGTGCGGCCATGCGTACCCTCGTCGTCGACCACCCGCTGGTCGCGCACAAGCTCACCGCCCTGCGCGACGAGACCACCGACACCCCGACGTTCCGGCGACTCGCCGACCAGCTGGTCACCCTGCTCGCCTACGAGGCCACCCGCGACGTGCGCGTGCGCGAGACCGAGGTCACCACCCCGGTGGCGACGACCCACGGCGTGACGCTCTCCACCCCCAAGCCGCTGGTGGTGCCGATCCTGCGCGCCGGGCTGGGCATGCTGGAAGGCATGCTGCGGCTGCTGCCCACGGCCGAGGTGGGCTTCCTGGGCATGGTGCGCAACGAGCTGACGCTGGAGGCGTCGACGTACGCCGAGCGGCTGCCCGACGACCTCTCCGGACGCCAGTGCTACGTCCTGGACCCGATGCTGGCCACCGGCGGGACCCTCGCCGCGGCCATCCGCTTCCTCACCGACCGCGGCGCCGACCAGATCATCACCATCTGCCTGCTGGCCGCGCCCGAGGGGGTGGCCAGGGTGGAGGCCGAGCTGGCCGGCACCCCCGTCCCGGTGACCGTGGTGACCGCGGCGGTCGACGAGAAGCTCAACGAGAAGGGCTACATCGTGCCGGGGCTGGGGGACGCGGGCGACCGGCTCTACGGGAGCGCCGGCAGCTGAGACGTGCGACGGCCGGGAACGAGGAGGCGTCCCAGACTCCCGGCGCACTACGCTGGCACCCGTGTCGAGCGACGCCAACCCCGCCCTGACCGCCGCCCAGGCGGCGTACGAGGAGCTGCGCGCGCTGGGCCTGCAGCTGAACATGCAGCGCGGACAACCCTCCGACGCCGACTTCGACCTCTCCAGCGAGCTGGTCACCGCGATCGGCCCTGACGACCTCGTGCTCGACGGGGTCGACCTGCGCAACTACACCCCTGCGCTCAAGGGCGGCCTGCCCAGCGCGCGCGCGATGTTCGGGGCCTACCTGGGCCTCGCCCCCGAGCAGACGGTGGTGTGGAACAACTCCTCCCTGGAGCTCCAGGGCATGGTGCTGGGCTTCGCCCTCCTGCACGGGGTGCGGGGCTCCGAGCGACCCTGGGTGCACCAGTCGCCGAAGATGATCGTGACGGTGCCGGGCTACGACCGGCACTTCCTGCTGCTGCGGACGCTGGGGTTCGAGCTGGTCCCGGTGGGCATGGAGCCCGACGGGCCGGACGTGGTGGCCATCGAGCGGATCGCCGCCGCCGACCCCGCGGTCAAGGGGGTCCTCTTCGTGCCGACCTTCGCCAATCCGGGCGGGGAGACGATCAGCGTCGAGAAGGCTCAGCGGCTGGCCGCCCTCGAGGCGGCTGCCGAGGACTTCACGCTGCTGGCCGACGACGCCTACCGCGTGCACCACCTGGGGCACCCGCCGAAGACGGTCGACCTCGTCGGCATGTCCGCGGCCGCCGGCCGGCCGGACCGGGCGTTCGTGTTCGGCAGCACCAGCAAGGTCACCTTCGCCGGCGCCGGGCTCGGGTTCGTCGGCTCGAGCGTGGACAACGTCGGCTGGCTCACCCGCCTCCTCAGCGCGCAGAGCATCGGCCCGAACAAGATCGAGCAGGCCCGGCACGTGCGGTTCCTCGAGGCCTACCCCGGCGGCCTGGAGGGACTCATGCGTGACCACGCGGCGATCATCGCGCCGAAGTTCGCCGCCGTGGACGACGTCCTCTCCGCCGAGCTCGGCACCGACGGCGCCTTCGCCACCTGGACCCGCCCCGAGGGCGGCTACTTCTCCAGCCTGTTCACCACCGCCCCGGTGGCCGAGCGCGTCGTGGAGCTCGCCGACGGCGTCGGCGTCAGCATCACGCCGGCCGGGGCGACGTACCCCGACGGCCTGGACCCGCACCACCGGAACATCCGGATCGCCCCCACGAGGCCGCCACTGGAGGACGTGCGCACCTCGATGCGTGCCCTGGCCGCCTGCATCCGGCTGGCCACCGAGGAGTGGCGCGCCGCGCAGGGCTAGCGGCGTCCCGCCAGCCCCGACCCGCGCTCCGGGCGGGACCCGCACCGCGGTACGTTGACCCTGCCCCGTAACCGCGTCGAGGAGGCATCCGTGCGCATCGGCATCCCCCGCGAGTCCAAGGTCGGCGAGACCCTCGTCGCCGCCACGGCGAAGACGGCGACCCAGCTGGTCAAGCTGGGCTACGACGTCGTGGTCGAGGCCGGCGCCGGCCTGCTGGCCGACCAGCCGGACTCGGCGTTCGCCGCGGCGGAGATCCCCGTCGGCACCGCCGAGGAGGTCTGGAACAGCGACATCGTCGTCAAGGTGAACGCGCCCACGGACGCCGAGATCGCCCGGCTGCGGCGCGGGGCGACGGTCATCTCGCTGATGGCCCCCGCCCGGAGCCCCGAGCTGGTGGAGAAGCTGCACGGCGCGGGCGTCACCGGGCTGGCGATGGACGCGGTGCCGCGCATCTCCCGGGCACAGGCGCTCGACGTTCTCTCGTCGATGGCCAACGTCGCGGGCTACCGCGCCGTCATCGAGGCCGCGCACGCCTTCGGGAGGCAGTTCACCGGTCAAGTCACCGCGGCGGGCAAGGTGCCGCCGGCGCGGGTGTTCGTCGTCGGCGCCGGGGTCGCCGGGCTGGCCGCGATCGGGGCTGCGGGCAGCATGGGCGCCGTCGTACGCGCCTTCGACGTGCGCCCCGAGGTCGCCGAGCAGGTCGAGTCCATGGGCGCGGAGTTCGTGCGGGTCGAGATGGAGCAGGAGGTCTCCGCCGACGGGTACGCCAAGGAGATGACCGCCGAGCAGGAGGCCGCCACCGCCTCGATGTACGACGAGGAGGCGCGCAACGCCGACATCGTGATCACCACCGCGCTGATCCCCGGCCGACCCGCGCCACGACTGATCCACGCCCAGACCATCGCCGGCATGGCCAACGGCAGCGTGATCGTCGACATGGCGGCGGCCAACGGCGGCAACGTCGAGGGCACCGTGGCGGGGGAGAAGGTGGTCACCGACAACCTGGTGACGATCCTCGGCTACACCGACCTGGCGGGCCGGCTGCCCGCCCAGACCTCACAGCTCTACGGCACGAACATCGTCAACCTGTTCAAGCTGCTCACGCCCGAGAAGGACGGGCAGATGGTGCTCGACATGGACGACGTCGTGCAGCGCGGGATGACGGTGGTCAAGGACGGCGAGCTGATGTGGCCGCCCCCGCCCGTGCAGGTCTCCGCGGCGCCGGGGGCCGTCGTACAGGAGGTCGTCGTCGAGGACCCAGCCGTGGTCGCGGCCCGCGAGGCCGCCGCCGCGAAGGCCAGGAGCCGTCGCCGGCTCACGATGTCCGCGATCGCCGCGGTCCTGGTGGTGCTTGCCGTGACCTTCTCGCCGCCGAGCTTCACCGGTTACTTCACCGTCTTCGCGCTGGCGGTGATCGTCGGGTTCTACGTCATCAGTGGCGTCTCGCACTCGCTGCACACCCCGCTGATGTCCCAGACCAACGCGATCTCCGGGATCATCCTGGTCGGCGCACTGCTGCAGCTCGGATCCACCGATCTCGCGGTCACGATCATGTCGTTCGTCGCCGCGTCGATCGCCTCGATCAACATCTTCGGCGGGTTCCTGGTGACCTACCGAATGCTCGGCATGTTCCGGAAGGAGGCGTGAGCACGATGATCCAGTTCGTCGATGGGCTCTACATCGTCGCGGGCGTTCTGTTCATCCTCTCGCTGGCGGGGCTGTCGCGGCCGGCCACGGCCCGGATGGGCACGCTGACCGGCATGGTCGGCATGGTTCTGGCGCTCGGGGCGACGATCACCCACTCGCTCTACATGTCGGCCAACGACGCCGGCCGCCGCTCCGTCGCCGTCACGCTGCTGCTGATCGTCGTCGTCCTGGCCATCGGCGCGGCGATCGGGATCCCGGTCGCCCGCAGGGTCGAGATGACCCAGATGCCCGAGCTGATCGCGGCCTTCCACTCCTTCGTCGGCCTGGCCGCGGTGCTGGTCGGCTTCAACTCCTTCATCGCCCCCGAGGGTGAGACCGGCGCCGTCCATCTGATCGAGGTGTCTCTCGGCGTCCTCATCGGAGCCTTCACGTTCACCGGCTCGGTGGTGGCCTACCTGAAGCTGTCGGCCAAGATGAAGTCGGCTCCGCTGGTGCTGCCGGCCCGCAACCTGCTCAACCTGGTGGGCTTCACCGCGTTCTTCGTGCTGATGATCTGGCTGGTCGTCGTCGACGACAACGGCACCCTCGGGCTGACCCTGCTCATCGTCATGGCGGCGCTGGGCTTCCTGCTGGGCTTCCACATGGTGGCGGCCATCGGCGGCGGCGACATGCCGGTCGTCGTCTCGATGCTCAACAGCTACTCCGGATGGGCCGCGGCGGCCGCCGGCTTCATGCTCGGCAACAGCCTGCTGATCATCACCGGCTCACTGGTCGGGTCCTCGGGTGCGATCCTGTCCTACATCATGTGCCGGGCGATGAACCGGTCGTTCATCTCGGTCATCCTCGGCGGCTTCGGCTCCGACGGCGGCATCGTCGGGGAGGCCAAGGACTACGGCGAGCACCGGGAGATCCTCGCCGACGAGGCCGCCGAGCTGCTGGCCGAGTCGCACTCGGTGATCATCACACCGGGGTACGGCATGGCCACCGCCCAGGCTCAGCACGCCGTCGCGGACCTCACCTCCAAGCTCCGCGCCCGCGGGGTCAACGTGCGGTTCGGCATCCACCCGGTCGCCGGCCGGCTCCCGGGGCACATGAACGTGCTGCTCGCCGAGGCGAAGGTTCCCTACGACATCGTGCTCGAGATGGACGAGATCAACGACGACTTCGACGACACCGACGTCGTGCTGGTGATCGGCGCCAACGACACGGTCAACCCAGCCGCCCTCGAGGAGCCCAACTCCCCCATCGCCGGGATGCCGGTGCTCGAGGTGTGGAAGGCCCGCAACGTGATCGTCTTCAAGCGGTCGATGGCCACCGGGTACGCCGGCGTACAGAACCCGCTGTTCTTCCGGGAGAACACCCGGATGCTCTTCGGCGACGCCAAGGACCGGGTCGAGGACATCGTCCGCAACCTGCCCGAGCCGGTCGGCCAGCTGGCGAGCGG
>NZ_DAOMFK010000050.1:10296-16508 GCF_035429765.1 Nocardioides sp.
ACCGTCGAGCTGCGCCCCACGCACCGTCGAGCTGCGCCCCACGCACCGTCGAGCTGCGTACGGCGTACGGGCAAGCCTGACCTCACACACACGCAAGGCGCGACTCAACGGTGCGGAACGCGCGACTCAGCGGTGCGGAACGCGCGACTCAACTGCGCGGAAGGCGCGACTCAACGGGGCGGGACGCGCGACTCAACGGGTCAGACGGGGCGGAACGGGAATCGGTCGACGAGCTCGTAGCGGGGGCGTCTACGCGGTCCCTCGCCCAGGTGCGAGGCCACGAGCTCGACGCCGGTGGCCCGCCACCGCGGCCCGCGGTAGCCGTCGAGCAGGCGGACCCAGCTGGTCACCTCGGCCGGTTGGCCCAGTCGAGCCACGGTCAGGTGCGGCCGGAACCGCTGACCGTCCACCACCAGGCCGGCCCGGGAGGCGGCGGCCCTGGCCCCGCGGGCCATCCGGCTCAGCTCGGTGCGACCGTGCTCGTCCAGCTCCAGGCCGGTCCACAGCACCCGGGCACCGCCCACGTGGGGGAACGCGCCACCGCCGCACAGCGCGGTCTCGAAGGAGGTACGCCGCGCCGCGGCGCGCCGCAGCCGCTCGACCAGGTCGTCCAGTCGGCGGTCCGGTACGGACGCCAGGAAGCAGACGGTGACGTGGAACTGCTCCGGGGTGGCCCAGCGGAACCGGGCCGCGCTGCGGCGTACGTCGAGGAAGGCGTCGAGATCGTCCACCGCCTCTTCCGGCGGGACCAGCGCCACGAACATCCGCACAAGCCCAACCTAGAGGGCCGCGGGAGTCCGGTGTCAGTCGGAGTCGGCGGCGCCCGAGCCGGCCGTGGAACCGCTCACCTGGTCGTGCCACACGGACTTCGCACCGCTGTGTCCGGCGTTGACGATGCCGAAGAGCAGGAACAGCGCGGCGGCGGAGGCGACCAGGATGCCCGCGACCGAGCTGGTCGTGACCGTGGGCCGGGCCAGCCAGAAGACCAGGAGCAGGACCGCGCCGAACAGCACGTAGACGGCGATCGCCGCCAGGTCGCCCTTCTCGGCGTGGTCGTAGGCCGGGTCGCCGACGCGCTCCTCGAAGGACTCTCCGCTCTGCGTGGCCACGAAGGCGAAGACGGCGGCCACGCCGGAGGTGAGCAGCGTGGGCCACTTCAGGCCGACCCGCCAGGCGGGCTTGACGGCGTACAGGACCGCGAGCAGCGCGGCCAGCGGGCCGAGGACGACCACGGCGTGCACCACCAGGGGGTGGACGGGCAGGCCGGCAACGGTGTCGAACATGGGTTTCCTCCCGACGACTCGGTTCTCAGCGAGACCGTACGGCGGGCGCGCTGAGAGATCTCTGAGAGGCTGGAGGCGATGAGAGTGCTCGTGGTGGACGACGAACGGCCCCTGGCCGAGGCGCTGCGACGCGGGCTCACCGACGAGGGGTTCGTCGTGGACGTCGCCTACGACGGGATCGTCGGGCTGGCGACCGCGCGGTACGGCGACTACGACGTGGTCGTGCTGGACATCATGCTGCCCGGGATGCACGGCTACGACGTCCTCAAGGAGCTGCGCCGGCACGAGGTGTGGACCCCGGTGCTGATGCTGACCGCCAAGGACGGCGAGTTCGACCAGACCGACGCCTTCGACCTGGGGGCCGACGACTACCTCACCAAGCCGTTCAGCTTCCCCGTGCTGGTGGCCCGGTTGCGGGCGCTGGTCCGCCGCGGGGCGCCGCAGCGGCCCGTCGTGCTGCGCTGCGGTGACCTGAGCCTGGACCCGGTCGGGCGGACGGTGCGCCGCGGGGAGACCATGATCGACCTCACGCCCCGGGAGTTCTCGCTGCTGCAGTTCCTGATCCGCCGGTGCGGGGACGCGGTCACCAAGGCCGACATCCTGGCCAACGTGTGGGACACCGACTACCCGGGCAGCGACAACCTCGTCGAGGTGTACGTCGGCTACGTGCGCCGCAAGATCGACGCCCCGTTCGGCACCAGCTCGCTGGAGACCGTGCGCGGCGTCGGGTACCGGTTGGTGCCGGTCATCGGCGCAGCGGGAGCCTGAGCTCGAAGCGGCACCAGCCGTCCTCGGCCGCCGACGTGGTGAGGGTGCCACCGTGCAGCTGGGCCAGGTCGGCAGCGATCGCCAGGCCCAGGCCGCTACCGCCTGAGTCCCGGTCGCGGGTCGGGTCGAGGCGCACGAACCGCTCGAAGACCCGGGCGCGCTGCTCCTCGGGCACGGGCGGGCCGTCGTTGTCCACCACGACGCGGGCCTCGCCGTCCTCCTGGGTCAACCCCACCCGGAGCCGCCCCTCGCTGTGCCGGGCGGCGTTGTCCAGCAGGTTGCGCAGTACCTGGCCGATCCGGTCCGGGTCGGCCTCGGCGCGGACCGGCTCCACCTCCACCTCGACCGACGCCCCGGTCTCCTCCCGGAGCCGGCGCACCGCGCCCACGACGACGTCGTCCAGGTCGCAATCCCGCCAGCGCAGCGGGAGCGCCCCGGCGTCGTAGCGCGACAGCGTGAGCAGGTCGTCGACGAGCCGCTGCAGCCGCAGGATCTCGACGAGCAGGGTCGGGCGGGTCTCGGCCCAGACCCGGCCGGTGGGGTCGGCGGCCGCGAGCTCGACCGACGTACGCACCGTGGCCAACGGGCTGCGCAGCTCGTGGCTGGCGTCGGAGACGAACGTCCGCTGGACGGCGTACGCACCTTCGAGCCGGGTCAGCATCTCGTTCATGGTGTCGCCGAGCCGGGTCAGCTCGTCGCCGGTGTCCGGGACGTCGACCCGGTCCCCGATGGTGCGGCCGTCGATCTCGGCGAGCTGGCCGCGCAGCACCTCGACCGGCCGCAGCGCCGCGCCGACCGCCCAGCGGACCAGCACCGTGGCCACCAGCAGCACCACGACGGCGGCCAGCCCGCCGATCAGCACGGTGCGCGAGACCGCGCCCTCCTCGATGTGCACGGGGCTGGCGGCGAGCGCGACCAGCGGCTGGCCGTCGGTCCCGGCTGCACCGGCGGCCACCACCATGAACTTGTCGCTGTCGACCCCGGGGATGCCGGACACCTGCTCGGAGGACACCTGCCCCGGGGCGGGTGCCAGGTCGCTGATGGGCTCGGCCAGCGCGTCCTGCTCGGAGGCGGCGAGCACGGTGCCGCCGCTGTCCACGACCTGCACCATGGCGTCGCCGTACCCGGTCCCGGACAGCACCGGCACCGCCTGGTCCGGGGGCAGGAAGGCCAGCTGGGTGGCCACCTGCCGGGCCTGCAGCTCCGCGTGCGAGCGGGCCGTGCTGGCCAGGGTGGCGTCGAACACCGTCACCACCAGCCAGGTCCACCCGGCCAGCGTCACCAGCAGGATCAGCACGGCGACGGTGACCACCTTGCCACGTACGCCGCGCACCCCGGGCGCGCCCCTGACCGGCTCGGGCACGGCTCAGCCGACTTGGGTCCCGACGAGCGAGCCGACGAAGTGGGTGATCCCCATCGCCAGCAGGCCGCCGGCCACGTTGCGGGCCACCGCCTTGCCGGCCCGTCCGTAGCCGAGGTGCGCGCTGGCCCACCCCGTGAGGGCCAGCGCAGCCGCCACCGAGAGCGCGGTGACCCACAGGCGCAGCGACTCCGGCGAGAGCGTGATGGTCAGCAGCGGCAGCAGCGCCCCGACGGTGAACGCCACCATCGAGGCGAACGCCGCGTGCCAGGGGTTGGTCAGCTCCTCGGGGTCGATGCCGAGCTCGGCGTCGGCGTGCGCGGCCAGCGCGTCGTGCTCGGTGAGCTCGACAGCGACCTGGCGCGCCAGCGGAGCGCTGATGCCCTTGTCCATGTAGAGGCGGGTCAGCTCCTCGAGCTCACTCTCTGCGTCCTCCTCGAGCTCCTGCCGCTCGAGGTGCAAGAGCGCCTCCTCCGAGTCCCGCTGGGTGCTGACCGAGACGTACTCCCCCGCGGCCATGCTCATCGCGCCGCCGATCAGGCCGGCCACTCCGGCGACCAGGATCGCGGTCTTGTCGCTCGTGGCGCCGGCCACGCCCACCACCAGGCTGGCGGTCGAGACGATCCCGTCGTTGGCGCCGAGCACCCCGGCCCGGAGCCAGTTCAGCCGTCCGCTGATGTTGGCCGCGTGCGGCTCGGCCTCGTGCAGCTCGGGCTCCTGCTCCTGCGTCACGGGGCCGATCCTGCCAGGACCCCGGAGAACGTCATAGGCCGAGGTCGCGGCCGATGAGCTCCTTCATGATCTCGTTGGACCCGGCCCAGATCTTGGTGACCCGGGCGTCCCGCCAGGCGCGGGCGACGCGGTACTCGTTCATGTACCCGTAGCCGCCGTGCAGCTGCACGCAGTGGTCGAGCACCTCGTTCTGCAGCTGGGCGGTGAACCACTTGGCCTTGGCCGCGTCGATCGGCGTGAGCTCGCCCTTGCAGTGGGCGAGCACGGACTGGTCGACGAACGCCTGGGTGACCTCGACCCGGGTGACCAGCTCGGCCAGCAGGAACTTGTTGTGCTGGAACTGTCCGATCGACTGGCCGAACGCCTTGCGGTCCTTGGTGTACTGCAGGGTCTCCTCCAGGATCTGCCGGGCGTGCGCGAGGTTGGTGACCGCCGAGCCCAGCCGCTCCTGGGGCAGGAACGTCATCATGTGGATGAACCCGCTGTCGAGCTCGCCGATGATGTTGGCCGACGGGACCCGGACGTCCTCGAAGAACAGCTCGGCGGTGTCGGACTCGTCCTGCCCGACCTTGTCGAGCTTGCGCCCGCGCGAGTACCCCTCCCGGTCGGTCTCCACCCCGAAGAGGGTGATGCCACGGGCCTTCTTCTCCGGGCTGGTCCGGGCGGCCACTACGACCAGGTCCGCGGAGTAGCCGTTGGTGATGAACGTCTTCGAGCCGTTGAGGATCCAGTCGTCGCCGTCCTTGACCGCGGTGGTCTTGAGCGCGGCCAGGTCCGAGCCGCCGGACGGCTCGGTCATGCCGATGGCGGTGAGCATCTCGCCGCTGCAGAACGGCGGCAGCCAGCGCTGCTTCTGCTCGTCGGTGGTGAGGTGCACCAGGTACGGCGCCACGATGTCGGCGTGGATGCCCAGGCAGGAGGGCAGCGACATGTTCACCTTGGCGAGCTCCTCGGTGAGCACCGCGTTGAAGCGGTAGTCGCCGGCGTCGGAGCCGCCGTACTCCTCGGGAATCTCCAGGCCGAGGAAGCCCTGCTTGCCGGCGGCGAGCCAGAACTCGCGCGGGAGTGCCTTGGCGGCGGCGTACTCCTCGACGTAGGGCTTGACCTCACGGTCGAGGAAGGCGGCGACGGAGTCGCGGAAGGCGTCGTGGTCGGAGTCGTAGATCTCGCGCTTCATACCGCCAGGTTACTCGCGGGTCACCTCGACCTCCGCGGGGCGCCTGGCGAGCAGGTCCTGCACCCACGCGCGTACGAGTGAGCCGGCCGGGCCGTGCCGGGCCTCGTCGAAGAGCTCCGAGCCGGGGGTGCGTTCGAGGTTCAGCTCCAGCGTGCGGGCGCCGAAGAGGCGGGCGATCCGGACGAAGCCCGCCGCCGGGTAGACCATGCCCGAGGTGCCCACGGAGACGAAGAGGTCGGCCCGGGAGAGGGCCGACTCGACCTGCCCCATCCCCAGGGTGCTCTCGCCGAACCAGACCACGTCGGGCCGAAGTGCCCGCTCGCCGCACCTCGGGCACGCCGGCCGGTGGGCGAGGTCCTCGCGCCAGTCGAGCCTCGTGCCGCACGCCGTGCAGCGGGCCGAGCGCAGCTTGCCGTGCATGTGCAGCACCCGCCGCGACCCGGCCCGCTCGTGCAGGTCGTCGATGTTCTGGGTGACCACGAGCATCCGGGAGCCGAGCTGCTGCTCGAGGCAGGCCAGCGCTCGGTGGGCGGCGTTGGGCTGGACCCGGGTGAGGGCGGCGCGACGTTCGTCGTAGAACCGGTGGACGAGGTCAGGCTGTCGCTGGAAGGCCTCCGGAGAGGCGACGTCCTCGACCCGGTGCCCCTCCCACAGGCCGCGGGCGTCGCGGAAGGTCGGCACCCCGCTCTCCGCCGAGATGCCCGCGCCGGTCAGCACGACCACCCGCATCGCACCCTCCTCTGGCGCAGTCCGCTTCCACCTCTGATTCAACCACTCCCGATGGATTCTCGGCACGCCGGGACTCCCGCGATAGTACGGTCCCAACGCGGGGTCCCAGGGGGCTGTTGACCCCGCGTTGGGACCGTACTATCCGGGTCAGTAGTACCAGGGG
>NZ_DAOMFK010000051.1:0-16351 GCF_035429765.1 Nocardioides sp.
ACGGCGCCGGTCACCGCGAGTCCCGGCCGCGCGCCCGCGACCCGTCCGGGCGTGGCAGCGACGGCGCCCGGACGCAAGCCGCGCCGGGCCCGGCTCCGGCTGACCCGGATCGACCCCTGGTCGGTGATGAAGACCGCCTTCCTGCTCTCGATCGCCCTGGGCGTGGTCACCGTGGTCTCGGTGATGATGGTCTGGGCGGTGCTGGGGGCGGCCGGGCTGTGGGACTCGATCAACACCACCGTGCAGAGCGTGCTCGGCGGTGAGGACGCGCAGAGCTTCGACGTCACCGACTACGTCGGGCTGACCCGAGTGCTGGGCTTCACCACCCTGGTCGCCGTGGTCGACGTGGTGCTGCTGACGGCGATCGCCACGCTGGCGGCGTTCCTCTACAACATGGCCGCGGCGCTGCTCGGCGGCATCGAGGTCACCCTCACCGAGGACCAGGCCTGAGACCCGGCCTCGTTTTGTCGGCCTTTCCGGCCGTGCGGTAGTGTTCCCCCTCGGTCGGCTCCGGTCGACCGGTTCCGGCTGCGCCGGATCCGGGCCTATAGCTCAGACGGTTAGAGCGCTTCCCTGATAAGGAAGAGGTCACAGGTTCAAGTCCTGTTAGGCCCACCCTCTCCGACGTACGTCCTGCTCTGCGATGCCAACCGGGGCGTCTGACCCCCGTGGACGGCGTAGCCCACCTGGACGACGTGGCCGCACACCACCTCGGCTCGGTGTTCTCGCCCGCCAGGGCATAGGCTTGCGCTCCGTCGAGCACGCCGCACCGTCCGAGGGGATTGCCCATGAAGAAGCTTCTGCTGATCGCCGTCGCCGCCGCCGGTGCGGTGCTCGCGAAGAAGAAGTACGACGAGTCCAAGGCCGAGCAGGCCCTGTGGGCCGAGGCCACCGACAACGTGACGAAGTCCTAGTCGCGTGGGCTCGGTCCCCGGACCGAGCCCACGACTCGGGGCCATGGCGCAATTGGTAGCGCACCTGCTTTGCAAGCAGGGGGTTAGGGGTTCGAGTCCCCTTGGCTCCACTCGCGCCGCACCCGGCGTCTCTGTCGGGACCCGTCCCGCCTCCGGCCCCGCCACGTGCCCAGCGTCGGCGTACTCCCCACCCCACCACCTCGCCCCAGAGACCGGAGCGCACGCTTCGCTATCGTGGCGTAGGGGAGGGGTGAGATGGCGCAGTCCCAGGTCGAGGCCCGGGCCACCACGTCGGTGCGGGTCCGCAGCGTCAGCATGCTCGCCTACCTGGCGGCGCTGGCGGCCTGGGTCATGGTCATGGGGCTGCCGAAGTCGACGTTCGCCGCGTTCGGCTGGATCTGGCTGGCCACCATCGCGTGGAACGTCCAGGCGCCCGCCCGCACGCACCTGGGGTTCGTCCGGGACTGGTCGCTGCCGCTGGTGCTGCTGACGTTCTACTTGTTCAGCCGAGGGATGGCCGACGACCTGGGGTTCGTCGGGGTGCACCGGACCGAGCCCATCGCGGTGGACCGGTGGCTCTTCGGGGGCACGCTGCCCACCGAGTACCTGCAGGCCCACCTGTGCGGGGTCCCCTGTGACCGCACCTCGCCGCCGCGGCCGTACGACGTCGTGTTCACCACCGTCTACTACTCCCACTTCTTCGTGGCGCTGATCGTGGCGGCTGCGCTGTGGCTGCGCGACCGGCCGGAGTGGCTGCGCTACATGCGCCGCTACCTGTCGCTGAACCTCCTCGCGCTGGTGATCTACGTCACCTACCCCATGGCACCGCCCTGGATGGCCGCCCAGCAGGGCCTGGTCAGCAGCGACATCGCCAGGATCACCGGCCGGGGGTGGTACGACCTCAGCGCCACCGGCCTGCACCGCAAGATCTCGGCGGTCGGGAACCCGGTCGCCGCGATGCCCTCCCTGCACGCGGCCATCGCGGTGTTCGTCGCGTGGTACGGCATCACCCGGCTGCACGGCACCTGGCGCTGGCTGCTCGTCCTCTACCCGTTGGCGATGTCGTTCACGCTGGTCTACTACGCCGAGCACTACGTCGTGGACATCCTCGCGGGCGTCGCCGCCACTGCCCTCGTGCTGGCGGGGTGTACGGCGTGGGAGCGGCTGCGTGCCGGGCCGAACCCGCTCGCCAGGGGCTGACCCCACCGCACCCGCACACCTCTCCGCGAGGCCCCGCGCCGTACCCTCGACAGCGTGCGCCGCGTCCTCGCCCCCCGGTTCTGGGGCCTCCACCTCCTCGCCTTCACTCTGGCGGGGATCGCGGTCTGGCTGGGGCTGTGGCAGTTCCACGCCTGGGAGGCGCGCCGCGCGGCCGACGCCGTCGACCTGAGCAGGGTCGCGCCCGTGCCGCTGACCGAGGCGATGGGGCCCGACGACCCGTTCCCCGGCGACCGGGTGGGCCAGCCGGTGGTGGTCACCGGCACCTGGGTGCCCGAGTCGACGCTCTACGTGTCCGGCCGGGAGAACGCCGGCCGCACCGGGTACTGGGCGGTCACCCCGCTTCAGGTGGACGGTGGCGAGTCCGCGCTGCTGGTGGTCCGCGGCTGGACCCCCGACCCCGCCGACGCGCCCGCCCCGCCATCGGGGCACGCGGAGCTGGTCGCCTGGCTGCAGCCCCCGGAGGGCACCGGGGAGACCGACCGCGACCCCACCGACGACGTACTCCCGCAGGTCCGGATCGCCGACGCCATCCAGCACCTCGACCAGGACCTGTACGGCGCCTACGCCGTCGTGGCCGACCGGGTCGCCCCCGGCGACTGGCCGGTGGGGGAGCGGGCGGTGAACGCCGGGGCGGCGGGGCTGGACCAGGCTTCCCCGGACGAGGTGCCGACCGTCGGCCGCTTCACCGCGGTCCGCAACCTGTTCTACGCCCTGCAGTGGTGGCTGTTCGCCGGGTTCGCGCTCTTCGTGTGGGGCCGCCACCTGGTCGACACCGTCGCGGCCGAACGGGCTGCGGAGCGGGCGGGCGCCCCTGACGCCGGCGACCCGGCCGCTTCTGACCGGGCGCCCGAGGCGACCGGGCGACCGGAGCTCGTCCGCGACGACGTACCCTCGAACCCGTGAGAGCCGCCCTCCTCCGCTACCGAGTCATGGCCTGGATCGTCGGGGTCCTGCTGATCGTGCTGTGCCTGATCGGGCTGCCGCTGCACTACGGCTACCTGGTCTTCCCCGACACGATGCCCAAGGGCGGCCAGGCCTGGCAGGTAGGGGCCGACATCTCCCGCTACCTCGGGGTGGCCCACGGCTGGCTGTACATGATCTTCCTGGTGATGGCGTTCCTGCTCTCGCGCAAGGCGCGGTGGGACCTGCCGTTCACGGTCACCACGCTGCTGCTGGGCACCGTGCCGGTGGTCTCCTTCTGGGCCGAGCACCGGGCGACGGCCAACGTCCGGGCGCTGCTGGCCGCTGAGGCCGCCGAGCCCGCCGCCACGGGCCCGGCCTGAGGGAGAGACAGTCCGCCGCGAAAACCATCATTTCGCCGGCTGAAATGATGGTTTCCGCGGCGGACTATCGAGTGGGGTGGGAGCGATCGGGGAGGATGGCGCGATGACCACGGCCTTCGTCCTCGGTGGGGGCGGCGTGCTGGGCGCCGTCGAGGTCGGCATGCTGCGCGCCCTGTTCGAGCGGGGGATCGCCCCGGACCTGGTGCTCGGCACCAGCGTGGGTGCCCTCAACGGCGCCCTGGTGGCCAGGGACCCCTCGCCGCGGGTGATCGACCGGCTGGTGGAGCTGTGGCGGCAGGCGGCCCAGAGCCGGGAGGTGTACGGCGACTCGCCGCTGCGCACGGTCCGCCGGGCGGTGGCGACCCGGACCCACATCTACTCCGCCGCCCCGCTCACCCAGCGGCTGCGCGAGGAGCTGGGCGAGGTCACCTTCGAAGAGCTGCCGGTGCGGCTGCAGGTCTGCGCGGCGAGCATCGAGCGGGCGGCGGAGCACTGGTTCAGCTCGGGGCCGGTGGTCGACGCCGTGGTCGCGAGCGCCGCCGTACCCGGCCTGCTGCCACCGGCCCGGATCGGCGAGCAGCACTACCTGGACGGGGGCATCGTGAACTCGATTCCGGTCGGCCGGGCCGTCCAGCTCGGCGCGGAGCGCATCTTCGTGCTCCAGGTCGGCCGGATCGACCGGCCGCTCACCGCGCCGTCGACCCCCTGGGAGGTGGCCCGGGTCTCCTTCGAGATCGCCCGTCGGCACCGGTTCGCGCGGGAGATGGCCGAGCTGCCCCCCAGCGTCGAGGCCCACGTGCTGCCCACCGCCGGGACCTCGGCCAAGGACGACTCGGTGTTCGCCTACCGCGACTTCTCCAAGGTGACCGAGCGCATGGAGGCGACGTACGCCGCGAGCCTGGCCTACCTCGACGAGTGGGTGCTGCCTCGCGGAGAGGCGCCGAGGTGACCCGCCTCCTCCGCAGGGTGCTGCTGGCGCCGGCGGTGGTCGCCCTCACCGTGCTGCTCTGGCTGACCGGGCCGCTGTGGCTGATCGCGGCGGCGGCCCTGTCGCCGGTGCTGCCCGGCCGCTGGCGGCCGCTGCGCCTGCTCTGGCTGGTGATCGTCTACCTCACCTGCGAGAGCGTGCTGCTCGTGGTCCTCTTCGGGTGGTGGCTGGCGGCCGGGTTCGGGCGACGGCTGCGTACGCCGTACTTCCAGGGCCTGCACTACGACCTGGCTCAAGGCCTGCTGTGGGTGGTCTTCCGCGAGGCCCGCCGGGTGCTGAACCTCACCATCGCCACAGACGGCCCCACTCCGGACGCGCATCCCGGCCGGCCGCTGCTGGTCTGCTGCCGGCACGCCGGTCCCGGTGACTCGCTGATCCTGCTTCACGCGCTGATGCACGACTACCAGCGAGAGCCGCGTGTGGTGCTCAAGGACACCATGGCCTGGGACCCGATGGTCGACGTCATCATGAGCCGGATCCCCGCCCGGTTCATCTCGCCCCACCCGCGCGACGGCGAGGAGCTCGAGCCGCTGATCGCCGCGCTGGCCGCGGGGCTGGACGCCAACGACGCCTTCGTGATCTTCCCCGAGGGGGGCAACTTCACTCCGGCCCGGCGTGACCGCGCGATCGCCCGGCTGCACCGGCTGGGCCTGGAGCGGATGGCGGCGCGGGCCGAGGCGATGACCCACGTGCTCGCCCCGCGCCCGGGCGGCTTCCTCGCCGCCCTGGACGCCGCCCCGGACGCCGACGTGGTGATGGTCGCGCACACCGGCCTCGACCACCTGCTCACGGTGGCCGACGTCTGGCGCGAGCTGCCGATGGACAAGCGCATCACCATGCGCTGGTGGACGGTGCCCCGCGCGGAGATCCCGCACGACCGGGACTCGCGCATCGAGTGGCTCTTCGGCTGGTGGGAGCGGATCGACGCGTGGATCGCGGAGAACCGGCCGGAGGAGGTGCCCTCCGGCCGGCGCTGAGTCGAGGCGACCCTCAGGCCTCCGGCTTCTCCTCGGTCTCGGCGGCCTTGCGGCCCGGCTTGTGGGCCTCGGGCTCCAGCAGCTCGACGACCTCCGCGGGGGCGTCGGGCGTGGTCACCGGGTGCGGCTCCTCGAGCGCGTCGGACACCGCCTCGTCCGGGCTGGCGCCACTGGCGTCGTCGGTCGCAGGGGCCTCGGGCGCGGGCCGGGGTGCGGGGGCCGGGGTGGGCACGTACGACGACTGCCAGTTGTCCGCGCCGGAGTCGCCACGCAGCCTCTTGAACACCACG
The DNA here is from genome assembly GCF_035429765.1 of Nocardioides sp. GTDB lineage: Bacteria > Actinomycetota > Actinomycetes > Propionibacteriales > Nocardioidaceae > Nocardioides. The sequence goes on from NZ_DAOMFK010000051.1 coordinate 5,674, forward strand.
GCCCCCACCGCGGCGAGCGCTCCCACCAGCAGCAGGCGCTTGAGCCACCGGCGACCCGAGGAGGGACCGGTCTCCACCGGCGCCGCCTGGGTGAGGGCGGTCGCGGCCAGGGCGGCCTTGGTGGCCGCGGCCTTCTCCGAGGCCAGCGCCTTGCCGTCGGCCAGGATCGGGGCCGCCTTCTCCCTCGCGTCGTTGAGGAGCGGGAGGGCCACCTCCTTGGCCGCGGTCATCGCCGACTCGATCGTCGGCCGCACGGTCTCGGCGAGCTCGGCCGCCTGGGTGATCAGGGACTTCTCGGAGTTCTCTGGCATGGCTCCGACTGTAGCCGGGGACGCGAGCCTTGGCCCTCGTGGGAGGATCTGCCTGCACGCCGTCCGTCCACGCGAGAGGCAGTCATGTCCGACCTCAAGGCCACCCTGAAGACCAACCGGGGTGACATCACCCTCGACCTCTTCCCCCACCACGCACCGTTGACCGTCGACAACTTCGTCGGCCTGGCCGAGGGCACCAAGGAGTACCGCGACGACGCGGGCCGCTCCGGGCAGCGCTACTACGACGGCCTGGTGTTCCACCGAGTGATCCCGGGCTTCATGATCCAGGGCGGCTGCCCGCTGGGCAGCGGCACCGGTGGCCCGGGGTACACCTTCAAGGACGAGCCGCACCCCGAGCTGGTCTTCGACAAGCCCTACCTGCTCGCGATGGCGAACGCCGGCCCCGGGACCAACGGGTCCCAGTTCTTCATCACGGTCGGCGCCACCCCGTGGCTGGACCTCAAGCACACGATCTTCGGCGAGGTCGCCGACCAGGCCTCCCGCGACGTCGTGGACGCGATCGCCACCACCAGGACCGACGGCCGCGACCGGCCGGTCGAGCCGGTCGTCATCGAGTCCGTCGTGATCGAGCGGTCCTGACCCCGACCTCACCCCGATGACCCAGCCCCCCGTCCCCGGGACCGGGGTGCCGACCTGCTACCGGCACCCCGGCCGAGAGACCTACATCATCTGCCAGCGCTGCGAGCGGCCGATCTGCCCGGACTGCATGCGGGACGCCGCGGTGGGCTTCCAGTGCCCCTCCTGCGTCTCCGACGGAGCCCGGGCCACCCGCAGCGGCCGGACGGCGTACGGCGGACAGCGGCCGGCCAACGCCGCGACCACCTCGCTGGTGCTGATCGCGATCAACGCCGCGGTCTGGCTGCTGGTGCTGGCGACCGGGGGCGGGAGCAGCAGCTGGGTGCTGCGGCTCGCCCTGTCGCCGCTGGGTCGCTGCGTCGCGGGGGACTACTACTTCCCGGGGGCCACCGCGACGGCCTGCGGTGCGGCGGGTCACCAGTGGTACCCCGGCGTCGCCGACGGCGCGTGGTGGCAGCTGATCACCAGCGCCTTCACCCATGTCCAGGTCTGGCACATCGCGTTCAACATGATCGCCCTGTGGTTCCTCGGGCCGCAGCTGGAGCTGGCGATCGGCCGGGCGCGCTTCCTGGCGCTCTACCTGGGCTCCGCGCTGACCGCCTCGGCCGTCGTCTACTGGGGCGCCAGCCCGCACTCGATGACCCTCGGGGCCTCGGGCGCGATCTTCGGCCTGATGGGGGCCCTGCTCGTGGTCGCGCTCAAGGTGGGCGGCAACGTGCAGCAGATCCTGTTCTGGATCGGGCTGAACTTCGTGATCACCGTCGCCGGGAGCTCGTTCATCTCCTGGCAGGGCCACCTCGGCGGCTTCCTCGGCGGCGCCGCCATCGCGGGCATCCTGGTCTACGCGCCTCGCGAGCGGCGTACCGCCTGGCAGGCCGCGGGCATCTCGGGGCTGCTGCTGGTCACCCTGGTCGCCATCGCGGTGCGCACGCTCGTGCTCTCCTGACCGGGCGCTGTCCACACCTGTGGAGTGACCTGTGGAGAACTACAGCGGTGTAGTTCGGCTACTCCCACTTGGTGGCGAAGGCGAACCCGACGCCCATGAAGCCGATCCCGACGAAGAGGTTCTTCTGGCCCAGGTCGTTCATCACCGGGACGGCGGACAGGTCGTTGCTCATCACGTAGAACGTGCAGATCCACAGCAGGCCGAGCAGGAAGCAGCCGAGCATCCCTACGACGACCCCGCGCCCGCGCCCCAAGGGGGTGGAGGGGTGGGCGGAGACGATCAGGCCGAGGAAGAGCAGGCCGAAGCCGATCAGGTAGTTCCAGTTGCCCAGGTCGGCCATGAACGCCGGCTTGCCGGGCTCGGGGGCGGGCGTCGCGTCGGGGTCCACGCGCACCACGACGTAGTAGTAGGCGATCCAGGCGATCCCGCCCACCATCATCAGCAGCGCCACCACCCACCGGGGGGTGAAGAGCGGTCCCGAGGCCGGTTCGATGAGGTCCTGGCGCTTCGCCTTGGGCTTGGACAACGCAACTCCTAGTCGAGTGGGACGATCCTGGGATCCCGGGCTACCTTAGTCGGCGTGACCCACCAGGCCGATCCCCACCCGGAGGACCGGGCGCCCGCGCACGGGCACCTGCGTCAGCGGAGCAGGTGGCGGCTGGCCACCCCGGTGGCGTTCGGCCTCTGCGGCGTCCTCTTCGTGGCCAGCGCCCACAACAGCGACGGCACCGACCTGCGGCCCGAACGGTACACCGACCTGGCCTCCCTGGTCTCGAACGAGGCGCGGCAGGTCAAGTCCCTCCATTCCCAGGTGCGCGATCTCAACCGCGAGGTGGAGGAGCTGGCGGGCTCGGTCAAGGGCGAGGACGTCAGCGCGCTGCAGCAGAAGGGCGACGCCCTGCGCGGACCGGCCGGACTCACCCCGGTGACCGGCCCCGGGGTCACCGTGACGCTGTCGGACGCGCCCGAGGAGGTCATCAACTCCTCCACCGGCAACCTCAACCTGCTCGTGGTGCACCAGCAGGACATCCAGGCGGTGGTCAACGCGATGTGGCGCGGGGGGGCAGAGGCGGTCACCGTCCAGGGGCAGCGCATCGTCAGCACCACCGGCATCAAGTGCGAGGGGAACGCGGTCCAGCTCGACGGCGTCCCCTACGCGCAGCCCTACGTCATCGCCGGCATCGGCGACCAGGCCGCCCTGCTCCAGGCCATCGACGACGACCCCTACCTCGCGGTCTACCGCGAGCAGGCCAACCAGCCGACGATCGCCGTGGGCTGGGAGATCGAGACCCCGTCGAGTATCACCGCCCCTGGCTACAGCGGCCTGACCAACCTCAGCCACGCCTCCGTGATCCGCCCGTAGGGCTTGTCGGATTCCCCGCCTGGGCGGGGAATCCGGCACAGCCGGCGTCACTGGCTCGGAGACGGGCTCGGGCTGGGCGAGGGGCTCGTGGTCGGCGACTCGGTGGGGGAGGGCGACTCGGTCGGGGCGACGTAGGTCGTCACGATCAGCACGATCTGGGTCCCCGCGGGCTGGGTGGTGCCGGCCTCGGGGGTCTGCTCCAGCACCGTCCCGACCGGCTTGTCGGTGGGCTCGCTGCTGGTGAACACCTTCACCGTGAACCCGGCGTTGGTGAGGATCGTGCGCGCGACGTCCTCCTGCTTGCCGACCACGTTGGGCACGGTCTCGGGCCCGTCGCTGTAGTAGACGGTCACCGTCGACCCTTCAGGGACCAGGGTGCCGGGGGACGGGTCGGTCTTCACCACCTGGCCGGCCGGGGCGTCGTCCTCGGTCTCCTGCAGCACCACGGCGAGGTTCTGCTCCTGCAGGATCCGGCGCGCCTCGCCCTTGGTCAGCCCGATCACCGACTCCACCCGCACCTGTGGCTTGCCGCTGGAGACGACGAGGTCGACCTTGGTGCCCGGCGCGACGTAGCTGTCCCGGTCGGGGTCCTGGCTGATCACCTTGTCCCGGCCGACCTCCGAGCTGTCCTCGTAGGTGACCTCACCCACGGTCAGCTCGGCCTCCCCGATCGCGGTGCGCGCGGCGGACTCGCTCATCCCGACCAGGCTGGGCACCCGCACGTCGGTGGGCGAGTCATCGAAGAGCATCGGCAGCAGGAACGCCGCGCCGGCGATCAGGGCCACCAGTGCGACCCCGGCGGCGATCCACCACCCGACCCGGCTGCCCCCCTCCTCCTCGTCGGCAGCGGCCGCCGCCGCGGCGACCGCGGTGTCGGCCGCAGCGGCCGGCGGGACGACGGGAGGGACGACCGCGGTCGCCGCGGCGGGCGGAACGGGAGGAGCCTGCACCGGCCGGCCCGCCAGGTAGCGCTCGATGTCGGTGCGCATGTCGGCCGCGGACTGGTAGCGCTCCTCGACCCGCTTGGCCAGCGCCTTCATCACAATGGCGTCGAGCTCCGGCGGCAGCTCGGTGTCGTGGTCCGACGGCGGGTTCGCCGGCTCCCTGACGTGCTGGTAGGCCACCGAGACCGGGCTGTCGCCCACGAACGGCGGCCGCCCGGTGAGCAGCTCGTAGAGCAGGCAGCCGGTGGAGTACACGTCCGAGCGCGAGTCGACGGTCTCCCCGCGCGCCTGCTCGGGGGAGAGGTACTGCGCGGTGCCCACCACGGCCGCCGTCTGGGTCATCGCCGAGGAGGCGTCGGAGACGGCGCGGGCGATGCCGAAGTCCATCACCTTCACGTCCCCGGTCGGGGTGAGCATCACGTTGCCGGGCTTGATGTCTCGGTGGATGATTCCGGCCCGGTGGCTGTAGTCGAGGGCCGAGAGCACGCCCGAGGTGATCTCGAGGGCCCGCTCGGGCAGGATCTTGCGTCCCTCGCGCAGGATGTCGCGCAGCGTGCGGCCCGCGACGAACTCCATCACGATGTAGGGCTGGGCGACGTGGGTGCCGTCGGAGGACATCTCCTCGCCGGTGTCGTAGACGGCGACGATGGCAGGGTGGTTCAGCGACGCGGAGGCCTGCGCCTCACGGCGGAACCGTGCCTGGAAGGTCGCATCGCTGGCCAGGTCGGTACGCAGCCGCTTGACCGCCACGGCGCGACCCAGCCGGAGGTCGGTCCCCTTGCGGACCTCCGCCATTCCGCCGCGGCCGAGCAGCTCGCCGAGCTCGTAGCGTCCACCGATCACGGTGGGTCCGGGGTTGGTCATCGCTCCACGTCCTTCGGGTACGTCGTCACTGCTGCAGCACCGCCTCCATGACGGCCTTCGCGATCGGCCCGCCCAGGGCGCCGCCCGCGATGTCGTCGGGGGGGATGTCGGCGTTCTGGATCATCACCGCCACTGCCACCTGCGGGTCGTTGGCAGGTGCGAAGGAGATGAACCAGGCGTAGTTCTTGCAGTCCTTGCAGTTCTCCGCGGTCCCGGTCTTGCCGGCCACCTCGACGCCGGGGATGGCCGCCGGGCTGCCGGTGCCCTCGTCGACGACTGCGACCAGCATCGTGGTCAGCTGGTCGGCGGTCGCCGGGGACACCGCGCGCGAGAACTCGCTCGGCTCGGTGCGGTCGAGGACGTCGAGGTCGGGGGAGAGGACCTCGTCCACGACGTACGGCTTCATCACCACCCCGCCGTTGGCGATGCCGGCGGCGACCATGGCCATCTGCAGGGGGGTGGCCGAGACGTCGAACTGGCCGATCCCCGACATCGCGGTCTGCGGCCGATCCATCCGCTCGGGGAAGACCGACTGCGCCTGGGGCTGCAGGTCGTCGAGGTAGTCGCTGTTGAAGCCGAACGCCTCGGCCTGGGCGCGCAGCTTGGCCTGACCCAGCTCGTCGGCGAGCGCGAGGAAGCTGGTGTTGCAGGAGTTCTCCAGCGCCTGGGTCATGGTGATCTTGCCGGTGCCGCAGTCCCGGCCGCCGTTGCCGATCACGGCGGTGCTCTGCGGCAGCTGGAAGGAGCTGCCGCCGGGCACCAGCGACTGGGCGTCGGCGTAGCCACCCTTCTCCAGCGCCGCCGCCGCGGTGATCGCCTTGAACGTCGAGCCGGGAGGCAGCCGGGTCTGGATCGCCCGGTTGAGCAGGGGCTGCGCGGGGTCCCGGTAGAGCTGCAGGTAGGCCTTGTTGACCGCGTCCCGGTCGTGGGAGGCCAGCAGGTTGGGGTCGTAGGTGGGCATGGAGACCATCGCCAGCACCTTGCCCGAGCCGGGATCCAGCGCCACCACGGCTCCCTGCACGTTCTCCCCGAGCGCGCGCATGCCGTCGTACGCCGCGTTCTGCGCCGCCGGGTCGAGGGTGAGCTGGACCAGGCCGCCCTTGGGGGAGGAGTTGTTGACCAGGTCGACCAGCCGGGTGACGAACAGCCGGGGATCGTCGCCGGACAGGACGTCGTTCTGGGTCCGCTCGATGCCGGTGGCGGAGTCGAAGGAGAAGTAGCCGGTGACGTGGGCGTAGCGGAGCGGCTGGCGGTAGACCCGCTGGTACTTGAACTGGTCGTCGGAGCGCACGCTCTCGGCCACTGCGTCGCGCGCGACCACGATCGGCCCCCGCGGACGCGAGAAGGATGCCTCGATCACCCGGGCGTTGCGGGGGTTGTCGTTGAGCTCGCCGGCGCTGACGTACTGCAGGTAGGTCGCGTTGACCAGCAGCGCCAGGAACAGGGCGAGGATCGCCACCGCCATGGTGCGGATGGGTCTGTTCATCCCAGCCTCACCACCTGGGTCTCCTCCTCGTCCGCGCTCGCCGGCCCGGCGGGAGCGAGCACCGGCGCCGGTCGTCGAGCCTGGTCGGAGATGCGCAGCAGCAGGGCGACGATCACCCAGTTGGCCACCAGGGACGAGCCGCCGTAGGAGAGGAACGGGGTGGTCAGGCCCGTCAACGGGATCAGCCGGGTCACGCCGCCCACCACCACGAACACCTGGAGCGCGAAGACGCTGGCCAGACCGGTGGCCACCAGCTTGCCGAAGTCGTCACGGCAGATCAGCGCGGTGCGCAGACCGCGCTCCACGATCAGGCCGTAGCAGACGATCACCGCCATCACCGCGGTCAGACCCAGCTCCTCGCCGATCGCGCCGACGATGAAGTCGGACTCCGCGTAGGAGATCCGCCAGGGCTGCCCGTTGCCGAACCCGCGACCGAGCAGGCCTCCCCAGGCCATGCCGAACATGGTCTCCACGGTCTGCCGGCCCCGGTCGTGGACCCCCTCCCCGCCGTAGTACTCGAACGGGTGGCGCCAGATGTCCACCCGCAGCGCGACGTGGCTGAACAGGCGGTAGGCGATCCAGCCCCCCGCCGCGAACAGCGCACCGCCGACGAGGAGCCAGCCGGGCCGCTCGGTGGCCACGTAGAGCATCACCACGAACAGGCCGAAGAAGAGCAGCGAGGAGCCCAGGTCACGCTGGAACACCAGGATGCCGAGGGAGACCAGCCACATCACCAGGATCGGCCCGAGGTCCCGGCCGCGCGGCAGGTCCACGAACAGCACCCGGCGGCCGGCCAGGGCGAGCGCGTCGCGGTGCCGGACGAGGTAGCCGGCGAACGCGAGCACCAGCAGCACCTTGGCGATCTCACCCGGCTGGAAGCTGAACGGGCCCACGTGGATCCAGATCCGCGCGCCGTTGATGTCCTTGCCGATCACCGGGAGCATCGGCATCAGCAGCAGCACGATCGCGGCCAACCCGAAGGTGTAGGTGAACCGCTGCAGCACGCGGTAGTCGCGCAGGAGCACCAGCGTGGCGGCGAACAGCAGCACGCCGAGTGTCATCCAGGTCAGCTGCTGGCGGGAGAAGCCCTCCCCGGGGTCCTTGCCGGCGGCCAGGTCGAGCCGGTGGATCACCGCGAGCCCCAGCCCGTTGAGCGCGGCCACGAGCGGCAGCAGCACGGGGTCGGCGTACGGCGCGGTGAACCGGACCACGACGTGCGCGCCGATGATCAGCAGCGCGAGCCAGCCGCCGTACCCGAGGAGGTCGGCGGGGACCGTGCCCTGGACGCCGATCCCGACCGCTGCATAGGCCCCGATCCCGACGGCCAGCGCCAGCACGAGCAGGAACAGCTCGGCGCCGCGGCGGGGGCGGTGCACGAAGCCCCTCAGGGCGGAGGGCTGGTTCACGCGCGCGCTCACCCCCCGCTGCTCGCGCCGGGCACGGTCTGGCGCTGGTAGAGCGAGGCGACGGTACGCCGGGCGTCCTCGAGGCTGCCGGGCTCCATGGAGTCGATCACGCTGGTCTGGTCGACCTCGGGGAGCTGGCTGACGGTGAGGTTCGTGCTCTGGTAGGGCGTGGAGAGGTCGTACCCGAGGAGGTCCCCGTCCAGCCCGCGGAAGATCGTCACCACTCCGTCCTGCTGCCCGACGTAGTACTGCTGCTGGATCCACCACTGGACCACGCCCAGACCGATGGCGACCACGCCGAGGAGCACCACCCCGACCAGCAGGCGCCGGGTCCACAGGAACCGGGGCCGGGCCCGCGGGGCGTACCGCAGGTGCTCGGGGTCGATCGGGTCGGAGGAGATCGCGAAGCCGATGTCGGCGGGCAGGTCGGCATCGATCGGCTCCAGCTCGCCGGTGTCGCCGCTGCGGTGCCGGAAGAAGCCGGCGGCCCGGTGGCTGTGCGCCGCCCGTCGCGGCAGCTCGGCGGCGGCCCCGACCAAGAGCGGGCGCAGGTCCTCCTCGACGGGGGTGGACGCCGGGACCACGTCCGCGACCAGACAGGTGATGTTGTCGGTGCTGCCGGCCTCGAGGCTGGCGTTGACCAGCTCCACGGCCGCGGAGTCCGGGGTCCCACCGGCGAGGATCTCGCAGATCCCGGCGTCGGTGAGGGCGCCGCTGGCACCGTCGCTGCACAGCAGCAGCCGGTCCCCCTCCTCCAGGTCGACGTGGAAGAGGTCCGGCTCGCTCTCGTGGATGCCGTCGAGGGCCTTGAGAATCAGGTTCCGGTGCGGGTGGGTGCGTGCCTCGTCCTCGGTGATCCGGCCCTCGTCGATCAGGGTCTGCACGAACGTGTGGTCCTGGGTGAGCTGGGTGAGCTCGCCGCCGCGCAGCAGGTAGGCGCGGCTGTCCCCCAGATGTCCCATCCCGAGCCCGTGGCCGTCGAAGAGGGCGACCGTGGCGGTGGTACTGGTCCCGCTGAGGACCGGGTCCTCCTCGACCAGCTCGCCGATCCGGTCGGCGGCCCGGTGCAGCGCACCGGCCACCAGGGCGAGCAGGTCATCCCCCTGGGGCTGCTCGTCGAGGCGGCGCAGCTGGCTGACGGCGGTGCTCGAGGCGATGTCGCCGCGCACCGCGCCCCCCACGCCGTCGCACACGGCCAGCAGCCAGGGCCCGGCGTACCCGGAGTCCTGGTTGTCCTTGCGGACCCGCCCGACGTCGGAGATGGCCGAGTACTGCAGGCGTAGGTCGGTCATTGCGGTCTATTTCCGCAGCTCGAGGACGGTCTTGCCGATACGGACCGGGGTGCCGACGGTGATGGTGGTGGGTTGGGTGATCCGGCTGCCGCCGACGTAGGTTCCATTGGTCGAGCCGAGGTCCTCGATGCACCACTGGTCGTCGGCCTCCACGATGCGGGCGTGCCGGGTGGAGGCGTAGTCGTCGTCGAGCCGGATCGCCGCGTCCGGGCCGCGGCCGATGAGCAACGGCGCCTGGTCCAGCTCGGCCCGGACACCCTGGTTGACCCCCTCGACCACGAGCACATGGGTGGGCGCACCGCGCCGCCGTGCCGAGCGGGCCCGCCTGGGCTGGGCCGGGGTGCTGCCTCGGACGGTCTCCGGCGCCCGGGCGCCGAACATGTCGGAGCGGATCACCGAGATCGCCGAGATCACGAAGATCCACAGGATCGCGAGGTAGGCCAGCCGGATCAGGAACAGCGTGAGCTCAGACACCGGGGGCCCCCCGGTCCTCGTCCTCCACGACGCGGACCACGATGTCGGTGTTCCCGACGTGGACCCGCGAGCCGTCGTGCAGCCCCACGGCGCTCGCCCGGTGGCCGTCGACGAACATGCCGTTGGTCGAGCCGAGGTCGCGCACGCCGACGTGCAGCGGGCTGCCCTCCTCGGGGAGCCCCTCCGACACCGAGAACTCGACGTGGCGTCGGCTCACCCCGGGGTCGTTGATGCGGATGTCGGCGTCGGTGCCGCGGCCGATGACCACACCGGGCGGCACGAGGTGGTGGCGGGTGCCGTTGATCTCCAGCATCACCCGGGCCGTCCGGCGGACCTGCGTGCTCTCGGCGTTCCCTTGCACGCTGGCGACGGGCCGGCTGCGCACCCGAAGGCGCCCCGTGCCGAGGTCGTCGGCGGCCTCGAAGGAGATGCTGACCGGGCCCGGGAAGACGTAGGCCTGGCGCTGCGCATGCTGCTCGAGCTGCTCGGCCAGCTCGCGGGCCATCGTGGAGTCGTACGGCGAGAGCCGCTCGAGGTCGGTCCGGCTCAGCTCGACGTGGAACTCGTTCGGGGCCAGCCGCCGGTCGCGGCTGAGCACCTGGGCGCTGGTGTCGACCTCGCGCTGGAGCTCGGCCGCGATCTCGACGGGCTGGACGGCACTACGGAAGGCGCGGGCGAACATGCCCGAGATCGCCTGCTCCAGCCTGTTCTCGAAGTCGCGCAGACCGCGCACGCCGCCACCCTCCTCTCCGTCCTCGACCGACGGTCGCCTCCCGCCGGGTCGAGGACGGGTGGACAACCTGACCGATCGTATCCGGGCTCCCCCTGCACACCCCGGACGCCACCGGGCTGCCGCCTCCCCGGTTTGAGCATGCCGCCCGCGCTGGGATAGCCTTGGCCCGCTTCACGCGCGAGTGGCGGAATAGGCAGACGCGCACGGTTCAGGTCCGTGTGTCCGAAAGGACGTGGGGGTTCAACTCCCCCCTCGCGCACAA
>NZ_DAOMFK010000052.1:0-16290 GCF_035429765.1 Nocardioides sp.
GCTGGAGCAACGCGTTCCCTATAAGTCCCGATTCAACCAGAAGCGCACCCCGCTGGAGGCCGCGGTCGCGTTCCTGCTCACCGTGCTCCGAAACTATCCCCTGGGCGACCCGGGCCCCGGCGATGGGGGGCGGGCCGCTGGGCGCGGGGCCCTCCCCCGCGTACGCCGCAGCCGCGGGCGTCCCGGCGGCCGACTCCGGACCCGTCCCGGCTAGCGTCGGGGCGGTCTCCGCCGGCGGCGGGGCGGTCGGGATCAGCGCTCCCAGGCCCCGCCCCAGGCCGCGCCGTCGACCGGTGTCGTTCATGGCAGCATCCCCTTCGTCACGATCTCCCGGGCCGCCTCGAGGTAGCTCAGCGCCCCTGGCGACCCGGGGTCGTAGGTCATCACGGTCTGCCCGTAGGACGGCGCCTCCGAGACGCGCACCGAGCGGGGGATGGAGGTCTTGAGCACCTGCTCGCCGAAGTGCTCCCGGACCTCCTGCGCGACGCCCGCGGCCAGCCGGGTGCGAGCGTCGTACATGGTGACCAGGATCGTGGACACGCGCAGCCTCGGGTTCAGGTGCTTGCGGACCATCTCGACGGTCTCCAGGAGCTGCCCCAGGCCCTCGAGGGCGTAGTACTCCGCCTGGATCGGGATCAGCATCTCCTCCCCCGCCACCAGGGCGTTGAGGGTGAGCAGCCCCAGGGAGGGCGGGCAGTCGACCAGGACGAAGTCGAACCGGCCCTCCCCCGCGCCTGCCGCCGTGCCGATGGCGCCGTGCCCCTCCAGCGCGCGCAGCAGGCGGCTCTCCCGGGCCACCACGCTGACCAGCTCGATCTCGGCCCCCGCGAGGTCGATGGTCGCCGGGACCACCCAGAGGCCGTCCACATCGGGGCAGGGGACCGCCACCTCCGCGAGGGAGAGGCCGTCCACGATCAGGTCGTACGTCGAGCGCACCCCGCGGTGGTGCTCCACGTTCAGCGCCGTCGAGGCGTTGCCCTGGGGGTCCAGGTCGATCACCAGCACGCGCTGGCCGAGCTGGGCCAGGGCCGCGGCGAGGTTGACGGTGGAGGTGGTCTTGCCCACCCCACCCTTCTGGTTGGCCACGACCATCACCCGGGTCACGTCCGGTCGCGGAAGGGCCGGCCGGAGCCGGGCACTCTGCCGGGCCAGCAGCGAGTGCTCCGCCGCGCGGGCCAGGGGGGTGGTCTCATCGTCGAACACCGGTCCCGGGAGCGCGAGCTCCTCGGCGGTGCGAACCCGGAAGCCGCCCTCCTCGGCGGAGGTTTCACGTGAAACATCGGGGGAGCCGCCGCCGGATCCACCACCCTCGCCGGCCCCACCCGACCGCTCAACCTGTGGATGAACCGGCTCAACCTGTGGATATTCACGCTCAGCAGAGTGGTTGAAACCGGTGGATAACTCCGGTCCCGACTGTCCGGTGGCGTGGTCGAGCTGGCCGTCCTGGGGATCGTTCACATCGCCTCACCGCTTCTGCTTCCTGCGTCGTCGTACCGCGGCCCGCCGAGCCGGGACCTCCTCACGGGGAGGAGGCGCACCGCGCCAACCTACCTGCGCCGGTTCGGCCCAGGCCACTCGGACCACGGTGGTCGCCGCCTCGGGGATGTCGGCGGCAACCGTGAGCACCTCGGCCGGGGCACAGTGCCAGGCCTCCAGCACCGGGGCGGCGTCGAGAATCTCCGCGGCCGCGGTACTCCCCTTCATCGCCAGCAGCACCCCGTCCGGGGCCACCAGCGGCATGCTCCACTCCAGCAGCCGGGGCAGCGGAGCCACCGCCCGCGAGGTGACCACGTCGAAGCGGCCGGATCCGTGCAGCGACTCCGCCCGGCCCCGGACCACCACCACGTTGCCCAGCCCGAGCGACGCCACCACCTCCTCGAGGAACGACGTCCGGCGCAGCATCGGCTCCACCAACGTCACCTGCAGGTCCGCCCGGGCCACCGCGAGCACCACGCCGGGAAGCCCGGCACCCGAGCCGACGTCGCACACCGTCGCCTCCGGGGGGATCAGCTCGGCGAGCGCGGCACAGTTGAGGAGGTGCCGGGACCAGAGCCGGGCTCCCTCACGCGGTCCGATCAGACCACGGACGACGCCGTCGCCGGCGAGGAGCCCGGCGTACCGCTCCGCAAGAGCGAGCCGCTCGCCAGGGAAGAACAGCCGGGCCGCCTCGGGTGTTTCACGTGAAACATCGACCATGACGGCACATCAGCCGGGCAGGATCACCACGAACCGGCCGGGCTCGGCGCCCTCCGACTCCGAGACCAGCCCGGAGGCGGTCACCACGTCGTGCACGACCTTGCGCTCGAACGCGCTCATCGGGGCCAGGGCCACCCGCTCGCCACTCTCGCGCACCCGGGCGACCGCCTCCGCGGCGAGGTCGGCCAGCTCCTCGCGACGGTGCGCGCGGAAGCCGGAGATGTCGAGCATCAGCCGGGACCGCTCGCCCGTCTCGCGGTAGACCGCCAGCCGGGTGAGCTCCTGCAGGGCCTCCAGGACCTCGCCGTCGCGGCCCACCAGCTGCGAGAGGTCGGCGCCGATGATCGAGACCGCGGCCCGGTCGCCCTCGACATCCATGTCCAGGTCGCCGTCGAGGTCGGCGATGTCGAGCAACTCCTCGAGGTAGTCGGCCGCGATGTCTCCCTCGCGCTCGAGCTGCAGGACCCGCGTCGACCGGGTGTCCGAGCTCGCGGCCGCGTCCGCGGCGTCCTCCTGCGGCTCCTCCCTCGGGAGCGCCGCGTCCTCCTGGGACCCCTCGACCGCGGGCACGGCTGAATCGGCGGCCGCCTCCTGCACGTCGGAGGTCTCGTCGTGGGTCTGCTCGGTCATCGGTTCTGCTCCTGCGAGGGTGGGTGCCCCGGACGGAGGCCGGGAATGGACGGGGGGCTCGGCGGCCGGCGCGGGTGCCTAGGAGTCGGGGCGCTGTTTCTTGCGCTGCTCGCGAGACTGCTTCTTCGGCTGCTGCCGGGAGGGCGGACGAGGCTGCTCCGGCTCCACCTCACCGACCACGACCTGGCCGGTGCCCTCGCTGAAACGCTCGGGATGGCGGCGCCGGTCCCGCTCCTCCTTGGCCGCGAAGGCCGGTGTTCCGGGTGCGGGGTTGTTGCGGATCACGTAGAACTGCTGGCCCATCGTCCACAGGTTGGAGGTGGTCCAGTAGATCAGCACGCCGATCGGGAAGGCGATCCCACCGACCGCGAAGACCACCGGGAGCACGTACAGCAGCAGCTTCTGCTGCTGGGCGTACGGACCGGTCATCGCGTCGGCCGGCATGTTCTTGGCCATCAGCTGGCGCTGGGTGAGGAACGTGGTGGCCGTCATCGCCAGCACCAGCACGCCCGCGAGGATCTTGGTGTTGATGTTGTCGGCCTGGGTGAAGGTGTCGGCCAGCTTCGCCCCGAAGATCTCGGCGTTGCTCAGCGACTGCACGTCGGCCTGGGTCAGCACACCCTTGGTCTCGTCGTGCGAGGCGGCGTTGAGCAGCCGGAACAGCGCCAGGAAGATCGGCATCTGGATGATCAGCGGCAGGCAGGAGGAGAACGGGTTGGTGTTGGACTCCTTGTAGAGCGCCATCGTCTCCTGCGCGAGTCGCTCCCGGTCGTGGCCGTACTTCTTCTGCAGCTCCTTGACCTTGGGCTGGATCATCTGCATGTTCCGGCTGGCCTTGATCTGCTTGACGAACAGCGGGATCAGCGCCGCCCGGATCACCAGGGTCAGCCCGACGATCGACAGCGCCCACGACCACCCGCCGTCAGGGTCCAAGACCACGCTGAACAGGTTGTGGAAGCCGACCAGGACCACCGAGATGATCCAGTACAGCGGCCCCATGATGACCGTGCCGAGGAAGTCGAACACTCAGGCTCCTTGAGTCCGGTGGTGGCGCCCGTCCGAGGACGGGCGGGATGGCACGGGGTCGTAGCCGCCGGCAGCCCAGGGGTGGCAGCGCACTAGTCTGCGCAGGGCCAGCCAGCTGCCCTTGAGGCTGCCGTGCTCGGTGACCGCCTGCAGAGCGTACGCCGAGCACGAGGGGTGGTACCGGCAGACCTGCCCGTACAGCGGGCTGATCAGGAAGCGGTAGGCGCGCAGCAGCCAGATCAGGGGGTACTTCATGCCGCGTCCCGCTCAACCAGCCGGTCCAGGCAGCGAGCCAGGTCGGCGCGCAGCTCGGCCGAAGGGGCTCCCGCGGCCGGGGGCAGCGCGCGGACGACGAGCACGCCGCACGGCGGGAGCGAGCCGAGCCGCTCCCGGACCAGATGACGCAGCCGGCGCTTCACGCGCGTGCGGGTGACCGCGCTGCCGACGGCCCTGCTCACCACGAAGCCCACCTTGACACACGGGACCGAGTCGGCGGCCCCGGGGTCCCGGGGCGGCTCCTGCGGGGGCGACCAGTGGCACACCAGGGTGCGGCACCCGGCCCGACGGCCGGAGCGGACGGTACGACGGAAGGCCTCACCCGAGGTGAGCCGGTTCGCCTGCGGCAGCACGGGGGCCGGCTGCACGGGGCCGGGAGAGCCGGGCCTCAGACGGCCAGGCTCTTGCGACCCTTGCGACGGCGGGCGGACAGGATGGAGCGGCCGGCGCGCGTCCGCATGCGCAGGCGGAAGCCGTGCACCTTGTGGCGGCGACGGTTGTTCGGCTGATAGGTACGCTTGCTCACGAGCTTCTCCGTTGTTCTCCCGGGCTCCCGGGCTGCTTGCTGCTGGGTGTCCACGCGGCACGGCGGGCGGGAGGCCTGACACGAGGTCGGCTGGCACCGCCCACCCACGGACCGTCCGGCCCCCACGGGGGCTGGTCCATGGACATGCGGCACCGGTCGACGCCGGGCGACCTGCCAACGGTACGCGAGCCCGCTCGGCACGGTCAAACCCGCTGCCCAGGCCTGTGGATGAAGGCTTGCCGTCGCCGCGTCGGCCTTGTTACCTTCGCACCCGACCGAGGTTCCCCCACCGGGGTCCGCCTCCGTCGGCCAGACACCGTCCCGGCCACCTGGCCAGCGCAGCGACACCCGCGCTGACCTGCGGGAACGCTGAACGAACGGGGGCTCTCAGGTGCGTCTCGGAACGGCTCCACGTACCCGGTTGCTCCAGTTGCACAGCCTGTGGACAAACTTGTGGAGCCAGCACCGACCGCCTGGTCGGAGCGGCGCCGCGCCGCGACAGCCCGCGGCGGACCGAGCGTGACGAGAGAGTGATCCGGTGGACAACGACACCCCGCAGCTGGACGCCGTGTGGCGAAGCCTGGTCCGGGACCTGCTTCCCCACCAGCAGGCGTGGTTGCACTCGAGCCAGCCGGTCACCATGCACGGGGCGAACGCGATCATCGCGGTCCCCAACGACTTCACCCGCTCCCAGCTCGAGGGACGCCTGCGCGGCCAGCTCGAGGACGCGCTGAGCGAGGCCTTCGGCCGCGAGATCCGGATGGCGGTCACGGTCAACAGCGACCTCGAGGTGCCTGCCGGAACGGCCGACCCCGTTCAGGTTCCCTCATCAACAAGTAGTGAAAGTGATATATCGACAAATTCGGGGATGGGGGTCGTCCTCGACCTGCCGCTGGCTCCGGCCAGCACCCGACGCGAGAACGGGGAGCCCGCCGAGCGCGCGCGCCCGGCGGCCGCCCTCGAGACCAGGCTGAACCCGAAGTACACCTTCGAGACGTTCGTCATCGGGTCCTCCAACCGGTTCCCCCACGCCGCCGCCGTCGCCGTGGCCGAGGCGCCCGGGAGGTCCTACAACCCGCTGCTGATCTACGGCGACTCCGGCCTGGGCAAGACCCACCTCCTCCACGCCATCGGCCACTACGTGCGCAGCCTCTACTCCGGGGCCAAGGTGCGCTACGTGTCCAGCGAGGAGTTCACCAACGAGTTCATCAACGCCATCCGCGACGACCGCCAGGACCGCTTCAAGCGCCGCTACCGCGACGTGGACGTGCTGCTCATCGACGACATCCAGTTCCTCGAGGGGAAGATCCAGACCCAGGAGGAGTTCTTCCACACCTTCAACACCCTGCACAACGCGAACAAGCAGATCGTGCTGACCTCCGACCGGGCGCCCAAGAAGCTCGACGACATCGAGGACCGGCTGCGCAACCGCTTCGAGTGGGGTCTGGTCACCGACGTCCAGCCGCCCGACCTGGAGACCAGGATCGCGATCTTGCGCAAGAAGGCGGCGATGGACCGGCTCACGGCGCCGCCGGACGTGCTGGAGTTCATCGCCTCCAAGATCCAGACCAACATCCGCGAGCTGGAGGGCGCTCTGATCAGGGTCACCGCCTTCGCCAACCTCAACCGCCAGGAGGTCGACCTCACCCTGGCCGAGATCGTGCTGAAGGACCTCATCCCCGAGGGCGGCGAGCCCGAGATCACCGCCCCGCTGATCATCGCCCAGACCGCGGCGTACTTCGGGGTGACCATCGAGGACCTGACCGGTCCCAGCCGCGGGCGGCACCTGGTGCAGGGCCGGCAGATCGCGATGTACCTGTGCCGGGAGCTCACCGACCTCTCCCTGCCCAAGATCGGCGCCCAGTTCGGGAACCGGGACCACACGACGGTGATGTACGCCGACCGCAAGATCAACCAGCTGCTCGCCGAGCGGCGCTCGGTGTTCAACCAGGTCAGCGAGCTCACCAACCGGATCAAGATGCAGGCCCGGCAGGCCTGAGCCCCATCGCCCGGAGCCCCGCCGCCTCCGGCTGTGGACCACGTGTGCACCGACCCGCCCACTCCTCCACAGCCCCTGTGAGTGCGCTGCCGCCTGGCCGGGCACCACGGGACCGGATCCACACCCGGCGCCGCTCCTCCACCGGGTCTCCACAGCCGCCGTGCGTCTGCGTAGGGCCGCTGACCTGCGCAGACACCGGTCATCCACAGTTTCCACCGACGCTATGACTACCTCTCACCTACGTGGACATCAATGGTCGGTCAACGCCTGCCATGCCTCGACCTGGGGACAACGCCCCCGGTCCGCCTCGTGCGGCGCAGCCCCACATGGCAGGATGCTCACGCCACTCCCGGATCTTGGAGGTCCACCGTGAAGTTCAGCGTCGACCGAGACGTGTTCGCCGATGCTGTGGCGTGGGCGGCGCGCAGCCTGCCCGTGCGTCCCAGCGTCCCGGTCCTGGCTGGGTTGCTCGTCGAGGCGGGCGAGGACGGTCTGGTGCTCTCCAGCTTCGACTACGAGACCTCGGCCCGGGCGACCCTGACCGCCCAGGTGTCCGACGACGGCAAGGCGCTGGTGAGCGGCCGGCTGCTCGCCGACATCTGCCGCAGTCTGCCCAACAAGCCGATCGAGGTCGTCCTCGACGGTGCCCGGATGTCGCTGACCTGCGGGGCCGCCCGGTTCAGCCTGCAGACGATGCCGGTCGAGGACTACCCGAGCCTGCCCCACATGCCGGCAGCCACCGGCACCGTCGACAGCGAGCAGTTCGCGCACGCCGTCGCCCAGGCGGTGACCGCGGCGGGCCGCGACGACATGCTGCCCGTGCTCACCGGCGTCCGCATCGAGATCGACGGTGACAGCATCAGCCTGCTTGCCACCGACCGGTTCCGGCTGGCCCAGCGCGAGCTGACCTGGCACCCGCACACCGCCGACGAGTCGATCGCGGCGCTGGTCCCCGCCAAGGTCCTGGGCGACACCGCGAAGTCGCTCACGGCGGGCAGCGAGGTCACCATCGCGCTGTCCCACGGCGGCGCGGGCGAGGGGATCATCGGCTTCGAGGGCCGCGTCGCCGGCGGCGTGCGCCGCACGACGACGCGGCTGCTGGACGGGGAGTTCCCCAAGGTCCGCAGCCTCTTCCCTGCCGAGCACCTCACCACCGCCCTGGTCGACAAGGCAGCCCTGGTGGAGTCGGTGAAGCGGGTCGCGCTCGTCGCCGAGCGCAACACCGCGGTCCAGCTCGCCTTCGCCGACGGCGTACTCACCCTCGACGCCGGATCCGGCGACGAGGCACAGGCCTCCGAGTCGATCGAGGCCACCATCACCGGGCCGGAGCTCACCACCGGCTTCAACCCCCAGTTCCTGCTCGACGGACTGACCGCGATCGACGAGGCGGTCGTGGAGCTGGCCTTCACGCAGGCCTCCAAGCCTGTTGTCATCCGCGGGGCCGCGGGTGAGGATGACGGGGACACGGGGTTCCGCTACCTGCTGATGCCGCGACGCCTCCTGTCATGACCACGGCGCGACGCCACGGCGTCGGCGGCGCCCACAGCGCGCAGGAGGCACCATGCAGATCGGCCTGATCGGCCTCGGGAAGATGGGCGGCAACATGCGCACCCGGCTCCGCGAGGCGGGCCACACGGTGGTCGGCTACGACCGCAACCCCGATCTCGCCGACGTGGGCTCCCTCACCGAGCTGGTCGCGGCCCTGCCGGCCCCGCGGGTGGTCTGGGTGATGGTGCCCGCCGGCGACCCCACCCGGCAGACCGTGCACGAGCTCGGCGACCTGCTGGAGGAGGGGGACGTGGTCGTCGACGGCGGCAACTCCCGCTGGACCGACGACGTCGCGCACGCGGAGACGCTGCGCGCCCGCGGCGTGGGCTACGTCGACTGCGGGGTGTCCGGAGGGGTGTGGGGACTCACGAACGGGTACGCCCTGATGTACGGCGGCGCCGCGGAGGACGTGGCGAAGGTCCAGCCGGCCTTCGACGCCCTCAAGCCGGAGGGTGAGTTCGGGGCGGTGCACGCCGGGGCGGTCGGGGCCGGCCACTTCGCGAAGATGGTGCACAACGGCATCGAGTACGCCCTCATGCAGGCCTACGCCGAGGGCTGGGAGCTGCTGGAGAAGGTGGAGGTCGTCGAGAACGTCACCGAGGTGTTCCGCTCCTGGCGGGAGGGCACCGTGATCCGCTCCTGGCTGCTGGACCTGCTGGTGGCCGCGCTCGAGGAGGACCCCGAGCTGGCGCAGCTGCGCGGGTACGCCGAGGACTCCGGCGAGGGGCGGTGGACCGTGGAGGCGGGCATCGACCACGCCGTCGCCACGCCGGCGATCACCGCGGCGCTCTACGCACGGTTCGTGTCCCGCCAGGAGGACTCACCGGCGATGAAGGCGGTCGCCGCGATGCGCAACCAGTTCGGCGGCCACGCGGTGCGCACCCAGCCCCCCGCCGGAGGCGACATGAACCCCGACCAGTCCCCCACCGATCCGACCGGGTAGCCCAGGGCGTGTACGTCTCCCGCCTCTCCCTGCACGACTTCCGCTCCTACCTCGACCTCGACCTGGAGCTGGCGGCCGGTGCCTCGGCGTTCCTCGGCCGCAACGGCCAGGGCAAGACCAACCTGGTCGAGGCGCTGGACTACCTCTCCCGCCTCTCCTCCCACCGCGTGGCCACCGATGCGCCGCTGGTGCGGGCCGGCACCGAGCAGGCGGTGGTCCGGGCCGCGGTGGTCCGTGACGGCAGGACCGCCACGCTGGAGGTCGAGATCAACCCCGGCCGGGCCAACCGCGCCCGGGTGAACAAGGCGCCGCTGCCGCGGGCGCGCGAGCTGCTGGGGCTGGTCCGCACCGTGGTGTTCTCCCCCGAGGACCTGACCCTGGTCAAGGGGGACCCCGGCGACCGGCGCCGGTTCCTCGACGACCTGCTGGTGCTGCGCACCCCCCGCCTCGCCGGGGTCCGGGCCGACTACGACCGGGTGCTGCGGCAGCGCAACTCGCTGCTCAAGACCGCCGGCCTGGCCCGTCGCGGCTCCTCCTCCGCGGAGGCGGCGCTGTCCACGCTGGGCGTCTGGGACGCCCACCTGGCCCGGACCGGTGCCGAGCTCCTCGCCGAGCGGCTCGCGCTGGTCCACCAGCTGCGCCCCTACGTCGGCAAGGCCTACGAGGCCGTGGCCCGGGGAGCCACCCGCGAGGACGCCGACCTCACCTACCGACCCTCCTTCGAGCTCTCCGGGGCGAGCGAGCGTGCCTCGCTCACCGAGGCGCTGCTGGCCGAGCTCGAACGCCGTCGGGGAGACGAGCTGGACCGCGGCGTCTCGCTGGTCGGCCCGCACCGCGACGAGCTCGCGCTGACCCTGGGGGACGCGGACCTGCGGCTGCCGGTCAAGGGCTACGCCTCGCACGGCGAGTCCTGGTCGTTCGCGCTCGCGCTGCGGCTGGCCTCCTACGATCTGCTCCGCGCCGAGGGTGACGACCCGATCCTGATCCTCGACGACGTCTTCGCCGAGCTCGACAGCGAGCGTCGCGAGCAGCTGGCCGAGCTGGTGGCCGGAGCCGAGCAGGTGCTGGTGACCGCCGCGGTCGCCGCCGACGTACCGGCTCGGCTCGCCGGGACCCGGTACGTCGTCGCGGGGGGCGAGGTGACCCATGAGCGGTGAACCCACCGGTGGCCGGCCCAGCTCCGACGGCGCCGGTCCGGACGAGCCCGGCCCCGACGGGTCGGTGCCGACCCCCCCGGAGCCCCACGCCGACGACGGCCTGGACCTGGCCCGCGAGGTCACCCGGGCGACGACGACCGGCACGGCGGGAAGCGGAGCGGGACGACCCGGACCGCGACCGGGTCAGCGCAGGCGCGCCGGGCAGGACGGTGGTCGGTCCGGTCCGGCCCCCCGTGGCCAGGGTGGGGCGACCCTCTCCGGCGCGCACCCCGACGAGCGCGACCCGCAGCCGCTGGGAACGACGGTGGGCAGGGTGGTCGCCGACCACGGCTGGGAGCTGGAGCTGCGCGTCCACGGCGTGTTCGCCCGGTGGGCCGAGCTGGTGGGGGCCGAGGTCGCCGCGCACTCCTCCCCGGAGTCCTTCGCCGATGGCCGGCTGGTCGTGCGGACCGACTCCACCGCCTGGGCCACGCAGCTGCGGCTGCTCGCGCCGGCCCTGGTCCGCCGGCTCAACGAGGAGCTGGGCCACGGCTCGGTGAGCCTCGTCGAGGTCCTCGGGCCGCAGGCCCCGAGCTGGCGAAAGGGACCCCGCTCGGTGCGGGGCGGACGCGGCCCGAGGGACACCTACGGCTGACCCGACCGGGAGCGGGACCCGGGCGTGTGGGGGCCGGATCTGGGCCGTCGCGGCGGGGTCGGCCCGTACGGGGCCCCAGCCCACCCCCTCATCGGGCGTCCAGACCGCCTTGCACGGCCGCTGCGGGGCCACGGTCGTCCACAGTCCCCCCTCTGGGTGAGCTCCTGAGGTGGATCCAGGCCCTCAGGGCGCTATCATGGGCAGACAGGGTCGCAGGCTCCCGCGAGCGGCGACCTTCTCCATGTCAGCGGCTGTTGGAAGAGGTGCGTGTGTCCGACGAGGCCACCCCCGACGTGCAGGACCCCACCCCCGGCGACGACGAGCTCGCACCGGTCCCCCTCGAGGGGGTCACCCCCGTCACCGACGAGTACGACGCCGCCTCGATCCAGGTCCTCGAGGGCCTGGACGCGGTGCGCAAGCGCCCCGGCATGTACATCGGCTCCACCGGCGAGCGCGGCCTGCACCACCTGGTCTGGGAGATCGTCGACAACTCCGTGGACGAGAGCCTGGCGGGCTTCTGCGACCGGATCGTGCTCACCCTGCAGGCCGACGGCGGGGTCCGGGTCGAGGACAACGGCCGCGGGATCCCCACTGACGTGCACCCCACCGAGGGCATCCCCGCGGTGACGATGGCGCTCACCATGCTGCATGCGGGCGGGAAGTTCGGCGGTGGCGGCTACAAGGTCTCCGGCGGCCTGCACGGGGTCGGGGTCTCGGTCGTCAACGCGCTGTCGAGCAGGCTGGTCGTGGAGGTGAAGAACCGGCACCACCTGTGGCGGCAGTCCTTCTCCCTGGGCGATCCGGACGGGCCGCTGGAGAAGGTCCGGCGCCTGGAGAAGGGCGAGCGCACCGGCACCACCGTCATCTTCTACCCCTCCCAGGAGATCTTCGAGACCACGGCGTACTCCCTGGAGACCATCACCACCCGGATGCGTGAGATGGCCTTCCTCAACAAGGGCCTGGAGATCGTGGTGCGCGACGAGCGCCCGGTGGCCGACGAGATCGCCGAGGCGGTCCACGACGGCACCATCGACAACGCCCTGGACGTCGCCGGCAAGGACGGCATCCGGCGGGTGGAGAGCGGCGGGCTCGAGCGGGTGTTCAAGTACGACCGGGGGCTGGTCGACTACGTCGAGCACCTCAACCGGCGCAAGGACAAGGCCAACCCCACCGTCATCGACTTCGAGGCCCAGACCCCGCCCGGGGTGGACAACCACATGAGTCTCGAGGTGGCGATGCAGTGGAACACCTCGTTCACCGAGTCGGTCCACACCTTCGCCAACACCATCAACACCCACGAGGGCGGCACCCACGAGGAGGGGTTCCGGGCCGCGCTCACCACCCTGGTCAACCACTGGGGGGAGGACTGGGGACTGATCAAGAAGCGTGAGGACCGGGTCTCCGGCGACGACATCCGCGAGGGCCTGACGGCGATCCTCTCGCTGAAGATCGGCGAGCCGCAGTTCGAGGGGCAGACCAAGACCAAGCTGGGCAACACCGAGGCGAAGAGCTTCGTCCAGCGGGTGGTCAACGACCGGCTCGGGACCTGGTTCGAGCAGAACCCGGCCGAGGGCAGGGACATCATCCGCAAGGCCCAGGCCGCCGCGTCAGCCCGGATCGCCGCGCGCAAGGCGCGTGACCTGGCCCGCTCCCGCAAGGGCCTGCTCGGTCGCGGCAGCCTGCCGGGGAAGCTCGCCGACTGTCAGTCGACGGACCCGGCCGAGTGCGAGGTCTTCATCGTGGAGGGCGACTCCGCGGGCGGGTCCGCCAAGCAGGGTCGCGACCCCCGGGTCCAGGCGATCCTGCCGATCCGCGGCAAGATCCTCAACGTCGAGAAGGCCCGCATCGACAAGGTGCTCGGCAACGCCGAGGTGCAGGCGATCATCTCCGCGCTGGGCACGGGCATCCACGAGGAGTTCGACCTCGACCGGCTGCGCTACCACAAGATCGTGCTGATGGCCGACGCCGACGTGGACGGCCACCACATCAACACCCTGCTGCTGACGCTGCTGTTCCGCTTCATGAAGCCGCTGATCGAGCACGGCTACGTCTACATGGCCCAGCCCCCGCTCTACCGGCTGCGCTGGAGCAAGCCCCACGAGCACGAGTTCGTCTACTCCGACGCCGAGCGCGACGCCCTGATGCGCGAGGGCCTGGCGCAGGGCAAGAAGCTGCCCAAGGACATGCCGGTCCAGCGGTACAAGGGCCTGGGCGAGATGAACGCCGACGAGCTGTGGGAGACCACGATGGACCCGACCCAGCGGCTGATGCTGCAGGTCACCCTGGAGGACGCCGCGCAGGCCGACGAGATCTTCTCGATCCTGATGGGGGAGGACGTCGAGCAGCGCCGGTCCTTCATCCAGCGCAACGCGAAGGACGTTCGCTTCCTCGATATCTAGAACTCTAGTTCATTTCCTAGATTCCGGTAGAACTTAGCAGAGAAGGCAATCGTGACCGAGACGCCCACCGACGAGAACGGCGCCACCCCCGGCCGGATCCAGCCGGTCGAGCTGCAGGTGGAGATGCAGCGCTCCTACATCGACTACGCGATGGCGGTCATCGTCGGCCGCGCGCTGCCCGACGTACGCGACGGGTTGAAGCCGGTGCACCGCCGCGTTCTCTACGCGATGTTCGACGGCGGCTACCGGCCCGACCGAGGGTTCTCCAAGTGCTCGCGCGTGGTCGGCGACGTGATGGGTCAGTACCACCCGCACGGCGACTCGGCGATCTACGACACCCTGGTCCGGCTCGCCCAGCCCTGGGTGATGCGCGCACCGCTGATCCACGGCCAGGGCAACTTCGGCTCGCCCGGCAACGACCCGGCCGCGGCGATGCGCTACACCGAGTGCCGGATGGCGCCGCTGGCGATGGAGATGGTCCGCGACATCCACGAGGACACCGTCGACTTCCAGCCGAACTACGACGGCAAGTCGGAGGAGCCGACCATCCTGCCCAGCCGGTTCCCCAACCTGCTGGTCAACGGCTCGGCCGGCATCGCGGTCGGCATGGCCACCAACATCCCGCCGCACAACCTGCGCGAGGTCGCCGCGGGAGCCCGGTGGGCGCTGGAGCACCCCGACGCCACGCGCGAGGAGCTGCAGGACGCCCTCATCGAGCGGATCAAGGGCCCCGACTTCCCCAACGGGGCGCTGATCGTGGGCCGGCAGGGGATCGAGCAGGCCTACCGCACCGGCCGGGGGTCGATCCAGCAGCGGGCGGTCGTGGAGATCGACGAGGACGCCAAGGGCCGCACCTGCCTGGTGATCTCCGAGCTGCCGTACATGGTCAACCCCGACAACCTGGCCCTCAAGATCGCCGAGCTCGCCGACTCCGGCCGGGTGCAGGGCATCGCCGACGTGCGCGACGACTCCTCCTCGCGCACCGGCCAACGGCTCGTGGTCGTGCTCAAGCGCGAGGCGGTGGCCCGCGTCGTGCTCAACAACCTCTTCAAGCACACCGAGCTGCAGACGAACTTCTCGGCCAACATGCTGGCCCTGGTCGACGGGGTGCCCCGCACGCTCAGCGTCGACCAGTTCATCAGCAGCTGGGTGGCCCACCAGATCGACGTCATCCAGCGCCGCACCCGCTACCGGCTGGCCGAGGCCGAGAAGGACGCCCACATCCAGCGCGGCCTGGTCAAGGCGCTGGACATGCTCGACGAGGTGATCGCGCTGATCCGGCGCTCCCCCGACGTGGAGGTGGCGCAGACCGGGCTAATGGCGCTGCTGGACATCGACGAGGTCCAGGCCACCGCGATCTTGAACATGCAGCTGCGCCGCCTGGCGGCGTTGGAGCGGCAGAAGATCATCGACCGGCTGGCCGAGCTGGAGCGGGTCATCGCCGACCTCGAGGACATCTTGGCCAACGAGTCGCGGCAGCGCTCGATCGTGGTCGAGGAGCTGGGTGAGGTCGTCGCCCGCTACGGCGACGACCGGCGTACCCAGATCATCGCTGCCGACGGCGACCTGTCGATGGAGGACCTGATCCCTGACGAGGACCTGGTCGTGTCGATCACCCGGGGCGGCTACGCCAAGCGGACCCGGGCCGACCAGTACCGCACCCAGAAGCGGGGCGGCAAGGGCGTCCGCGGCGCCACCCTGCGCGGGGACGACGTCGTCGAGCACTTCATCGCCACCTCCAACCACCACTGGCTGCTGTTCTTCACCACCGCCGGGCGGGTCTACCGCACCAAGACCTACAACCTCCCCGAGGCGTCGCGCGACGCCCGTGGCGGCCACGTCGCCGGGCTGCTGTCCTTCCAGCCCGACGAGTCGATCGCCCAGGTGCTGGCGATCCGCGACTACGACCAGGCGCCGTACCTCGTGCTGGCCACGCGGGCGGGACTGGTGAAGAAGACCCGGCTGGCCGACTACAACTCCCCGCGGCAGGCCGGTGTGATCGCGATCAACTTCCGCGAGGACGGCGACGAGCTGATCGGTGCCGAGCTGGTCAACCCCGACGACGACATCCTGCTGGTCTCGCGGAAGGGGCAGGCGATCCGGTTCCGCGCCGACGACACCCAGCTGCGGCCGATGGGCCGGGCCACCTCCGGCGTCTCGGGCATGAAGTTCCGCCCCCGCGACTCCCTGCTGTCGATGTCGGTGATCCGCGCGAGCCAGGTCGCGGCCGAGGCGGCCGACCCCGGGACGGCGCCGCAGTACGTCTTCACGATGACCGACGGCGGCTTCGCCAAGCGCACCCGGATCTCGGAGTACCGGCTGCAGTCCCGCGGCGGCCTCGGCATCAAGGCGATGTCGCTGACCAACGAGGACCGCGGTGGTCTGGTCGGCGCCTTCATCGTCCAGGACGGCGACGAGATCCTGTCGATCACCGAGGCCGGCCAGGTCGTCCGCAGCCCGATCAACGACGACTTCCGGGCCACCGGACGCTCCACCATGGGGGTGAAGTTCGTGACCCCGAAGGACGGCGACGCGGTGGCCGTGGTCGCCCGCTCCGTGGAGGCCAGGGACGAGGAGGAGGAGTCTGCCCCGGTCGCGAAGTCGTCGGATCCGGCCCAGGATGCAACAATCGACGCTGAACGTTTCGACGACAGCGCGGAGAGTGAGTCCTGATGGTCGATCGCCCCGGACAGCAGCCGGCCGGCTCGGCCGCCGCTGAGACGGGCGCGGCGGCGGACCAGCAGCCACGGGTGCTCCCGCCGATGCCGGCCCCCGCCACCCCGGCGAAGCCCGGCAGGAAGACGAACAACCGGGAGGCTCCCGTGACCCAGAAGTCGACGACCGAGCACACCATGCCGATCCCCAAGGTGCGGCCCGCCCCGTCGCGGGTCGCTCCCGGCGCCGGCCCGTCGGCTTCGGGTGCGGCACCCGCAGCTCCGGCTGCTGCGGCCCCTGG
>NZ_DAOMFK010000053.1:0-15974 GCF_035429765.1 Nocardioides sp.
GCCGGCCAGCCGGAGCAGGTTCCGCCGCCCCAGCCGGGGGTCGGGCAGTGCCGCCGCCCGGCCTCCGGCGACGCGGCCCCGGTCGTCTGAGGAAGCGTTCATCGGGTTCACCTGATCCCTTCGCATGGCAGCGGGTTACGGAAGGTCGAACGCGTCGACGTCCAGGCCGGCGGCGGTCCCGAGACCGTGGCTGGTGCCGTCGAAGTAGACGGACCAGGTGCCGCCGTTGTCGCGGACCACGTCCTCGTCCTGCACGGTCCCGATCCCGGGCAGGGTCACGGACGCGTCGGCGAAGGACACGTAGAGATGCGTGGCGTCGGTCCACACCACACCGTCGACGTTGGCGTAGCCCGGGATCCCGTTGGCGGAGGCGTCGAAGGCCCGGGAGAACGCCGTGCCGTCCCAGAGGTAGACGTCGGCGTCGTCCGCCGTCCCGGCCACGCCGGGCGGGTTCACGCTGCCCACCGTGGAGAAGTACAGGGAGCCGCCGACGACGCTGAGGGCGTCGATGTCCTCGCCTGCTGCGGTCAGCCCCTGCGCGGTGCCGTCGAACCACACCGACCAGGTGCCGTTGTTGTTGTAGACGACGTCCTCGTCCTGCACGGTGGTCGCGATCCCCGGCACCGCGACGTTGCCGTCGAACGACACGTAGAAGTGGGTGGCGTCGACCCGGTCGAGCCCGTCGATGTTGGCGCCGTTGGGCAGGCCGGCCAGGCTCGCGTCAAAGACCCGGACGTGGTCGGTGCCGGTCCAGCCGTAGAGGTCGGCGTCGTCAGCGGTCCCTCCCGCACCGGGCGGGTTGACGTTCCCGGCGGTGGAGTAGAACAGCTGGTCGGCGGGCGGGGGCGGCGCCGGCATCGGGTCGGCCCCCGTGGGCAGGCTGATCGCGTCGAGGTCCGCGGCCGCTGCGGTGAGCCCGGCGGCCGTGCCGTCGAACCAGGTCGACCAGGTTCCCGCGTTGTACTCCACGACATCCTCGTCCTGCAGCGTGATCGGTGCTGTCTGATCAGTCGACCAGGAGGCCCAGAAGTGGCTCGGTGTGTCGATGATGAGGCCGTCGATCGCGGCGTTCGGCATCCCAACGGTCGAGGCGTCGACCACGCGGGCGTAGCTGCTGCCACCGTTCCAGCGGTACACGTCACCCAGACCGGCGGCGCCACCCGAGCCGGGCGGCAAGAACGCGTTGTTCAGGCTCAGGTAGAGCGTCTGGCCCACGATCGAGAAGGCCACCACGTTGGTCGTGGCCGCCAACCCGTTGGCAGAGCCGTCGAAGAACATCCGCCAGGTGCCGTTGTCGTAGTAGACGACGTCCTCGTCGGCCACGGCACCCAGTCCGGGCAGGGTCGTGTTCGCCGCGAACGACAGGTAGAAGTGCCCGGCGTCGACCCGCTCCAAGCCGTCGACGTTGGCGGCTCCCGCCACGCCGGCCACGCTCGCGTCCCAGGCACGCGCGAACGCAGCGCCGTCGTAGCGGTAGATGTCGGCGTCGTCGGCCGTCCCGGCCACTCCCGGCGGGTTGGTGCTGCCCGTGGTCGAGAAGTAGAAGTCCTTCGGCACGGGCAGCGAGGCTCCGAACTCGTCGGCGCCCGCGTCGATGCCACCCAGGGCCGGACGGAGCTGGTCGTCGAGGTCGGTCGTCGGTGCGTTCACCGCGCCCTTGGCGGTGGCACCCAGGTTGCAGGCCGGCGAGGCCGGGCAGCCGGACAGGTGGTAGTCGCCCAGCTGGTCCGGCGGCGCGTCCACCGCGACGAGCGTGGCGTCGACGAAGGCCGGGTTCTGCCGCCAGGTGGCGAAGCTGACCGACACGTCGTAGGCAGCCACGACCTGGGGCGCAGCGTTGCTGTTGGACGGAGCGGTGTTGTAGGCGTGCGTCCCGGCGTCCTGCTGGACGATCGAGCTGGTCGGCGAGAGCAGGCCCGGGGTGTCGAACATCCCGAGGTCCCAGTTGTCGACCGGGGTCGAGTCACCGGGGAGCCCGATGCCGAGCACGGTGGTGCCGGCCCGGGCGCCGGCCCGGTTGTCCCAGAAGATGTTGTTGAACAGGACCGGGTCGCTGAACGTCGGCGCGCTGCCGGGCAGCGTGGCCTGCAGCTGGGTGCTGTTGGCCGAGCTGGACAGGCCCGCCGGGGCCGGCTGCCCGTTGGAGGTGACCGCGGTGGCCGTCGTCAGGTTCTTCATGATGGTGTTGTTGACCACCCGGACGGTGGGCGCGTCGTTGAGGCTGATGCCCCCGCCCTCGTGGGTGGACACGTTGCCGGAGATCACGTTGTTGACCACGTTCATCTGGTCGGTCCCACCGGCGCCGCCGGCCATCAGGAACCGCACGCCGCCGCCGTCGTCGTTGGCCAGGTTGGCCTTGATCTCGTTGGCGTAGATGTCGACGGGGCCTGAGCCCGGCGACAGGCTGTCGGGGTTGGCCGGCAGCTGGCCGGCGATCATGATGCCGCCGCCCTCGTCGAAGGACATGTTGAGGTAGATCCGGTTGTGGTGGATCTGCCCGCCGGGGCTGCGGCCGTAGACGGTCATGCCGCCGCCGTACTCGACGGAGAAGTTGCCGCAGATGTCGTTGTGGTCGACCTCGTAGGCGTCCGAGCCGGCGAACAGCCCGAGTCCGCCCGCGAGGTTGGTGCCGCCGTTGTTGACGATGCGGTTGTGCGAGATGCGCACGTTCTCGTTGTGCTGGCTGGTGTCCGGCGCGGGGAGGTCCGGCGTCCCGACCCGGATCGTGCCGTAGGCGCCACCGTTGTTCTCCACCACGTTGTTGGTGATCTGCAGGTAGCGCGCGTAGGCGTTGGCGAACACCGCCCCACCCTGCGTGGTGATGTTCGGCGGCAGCCCTGTCGGGGCCCCGGTGAGCTGGTTGATGTTGCCCGGGAAGCCCTGCTGGTCCCCGCCCCGGAGGTCGAAGCCGTCGATGGCGGCCCGGTAGCCGCTGGTGAACTGGCGTGCGGCGCCCGCGGCGGTCGTGGCGTTCTGCGAGGCGAGCACGGTGACGCCCGCGCCGTCGCTGACGGCCTGGTTGCCGTCCCAGGTCAGCCCGCCGAGGGTGGTGTACCAGTCGGTGGCCAGCTGGGTGTCCCCTCCGAACGCACCGGCGTCGAGGATCGAGCCGGGCACGAAGAAGTCGCCCTGGAAGCCGCCCGGCCCGACGCCCTGGAGCTTGACCGGGGAGGCCATGATCAGGTTCTCGTAGTAGGCGCCCAGCGGGTTGTTGCGCGGGTTCGTGGTGTCGGGAGCACCCGGGTAGACGACGACCAGGTCGTCGGCGGACGCCGCCAGTGACGCGTCGAGGGCCGACTGGATGGTGGCGTACTGCTTGCCGGGGCCGACCTCACGCACGGTCGGGCTGTAGCCGGTGCCGAGCACGTGGAAGGTCAGGCCGTTCACCGTGCTGCGGCCGCCGTTGTTGGTGATGACGAGCTGAGCCGCTCCGGCGGGGGTGCCCGCGGGCACCGAAGCCTGGATCGTCGTGTCGTTCCAGCCGGTCACCGGCAGCACGGTGCTGCCGAGGGTCACCGTGCCGGTGCCCTGGGTGGCGCCGAAGCCGGTGCCCTCGATGGTGAACGCGCCGCTGCCGTTGACGTAGGGCCGGCTGACCGCGAAGAGCTGCGGGGTGGCGGCGCCCACGGGGCAGGTGACCGCCTTGAGCTGGCCGGTGCCGGGAGCGCTGAGCTGCATGCCCACCTGGGTGACCGCGAGGTCGGTGGGGATCGTCACGCCCGGAAGGGCCTCGAACTCGGTGGAGATCGTGCGGTAGCGCGGGTTGTAGTTGGG
This sequence comes from Nocardioides sp., assembly GCF_035429765.1. Taxonomy (GTDB): domain Bacteria; phylum Actinomycetota; class Actinomycetes; order Propionibacteriales; family Nocardioidaceae; genus Nocardioides. Next base: position 3,775 of record NZ_DAOMFK010000053.1, read on the forward strand.
GTTCAGCGCGCCGGGCACACCCGAGTCGTTGCCCACGAACCGGTACATCCCCGCGCAGACCCCGGACGGGGTGGGGCAGCTGATGTGGTTCGTGGAGGGCAGCAGCACGTCCCAGAACCCGTTGTAGTCGGACTCGACGGTGGTGACGAGACGGTTGGTGAAGTCGTAGATCCCGACCGGCACGAAGGGGGCCGGGGCCTTCTCGCCGTACGCCGTGGTCTTGGGGTCGGCGGAGAAGTTGACGTCGTCGATGATCAGGCCGCGCAGCCGGCTGGGCAGCGGGACGTCGGTGAAGACGTTGAACATCGGGACCACGGACTTGCCGTTGTTCAGCTCGACCAGCTTGGTGCCGCACGTGCGCTTCGGCATGCCCTCGTAGGGCGAGCCGCCGAGGTCGAGGAACGTGGCGTTGTCGACCGGGGTCGAGGCGGGCACGGTGACGCCGTTGGGGGCACCGTTGGTGCCGTCCCCGACCAGAGCCGGGTAGCTGTCGGTGCCGTCGCCGGCCAGGTCGACGGTGTGCAGGGCACCGGCACACGACGGCGGGGGCACCTGCGGCACGATCTGGTTGCCGTTGCCGATGTTGATGTCCTCCTCACCGGTGACCTTGTACATCGGGTTGCCGGTCCGGTCGTCGGGGATGTCCAGGCTCACCAGGTAGTCCCCGGCGCCCAGCGCGGTGAACTGGCCGCCGGTGCACACGGGGTTCGCCGGGTCGGAGTCGTCGAGCGTGCCGTTGAAGCAGCCGTCGCCGAACCCGTAGTTGCCGTTGACCGTCGCCCCGAAGCCGGCGTCGGGAGTGCCCTGGTCGGTCGCGTACGGCCCGAACTGGAAGCTCTGGGAGAAGGCGGGGATGCAGATCCCGTTCGTCTCCTGGTTGCGGGCGAGGTGGTCCTCGTCGACCCCGTGCACGAGGGGGACGCCGTCGACGTCGTACGCCGTGCAGCCGGTGGGCCGGTCCCAGCCCTCAGAGAGGTAGCTGTTGAGCAGCGCGCCCTTCCGGTAGGAGCCGTCGGCGGCGAGCTCGTAGAGGCCGTCGGCGTCGCACGGGGCATCCGCGTGGGTGCCGCAGTCCACGGTGGCGTACAGCTTGACAGGGATGTCGGGCACGCCCGGCTGCCAGTCCTCGGCCGCGGCGTACTGCGGGTCGAGCTCGTTGCGGGTGGTGTCGTAGCTGATCGATCCGACGATGCCGCCGTTGCGCGGGTCGATGCCGCTGGTGCCGGGAGCGTCGTAGGCGTGCACGCCCCAGTCCATGGTCCCGCCGAGGCCGATGATGTTGAGCGTGCTCACGTCGACGCCCGAGCCCTTGACGGTGGTGGGGCTGGGTGCGTTGTCGGCCTGGTAGGTGATGCCGGTGGTGTAGAAGGAGTCGCTGTACGCCTCCAGGACGGTCCAGCCGAACTCACCGAGCGGGTAGGCGCCCTCGAGGCTGTAGTAGCCGTTGGCGTCGGTGGTGGCCGTGGTCTGCCCGCGGTCCATCAGCGAGTTGTCGCGCTTGCGCAGGGTGAGGGTGAAGTTGGGGATCCCGTTCTCCCCCGCTTCGCGGACCCCGTTGCGGTTCTTGTCGTTGAAGATGTAGCCGGACATCTCCGTCCACCAGCCGGACACGGGCAGCGTCCCCATCGCCACCGTCTCCCCGCCGCGCACGGTGACGTTCTGCAGCGCCAGCAGGTTGTTCTGCGCCTCGTCCCACCAGGTCAGCGTGTAGTCGCCGTCGGGCACGCCGGAGATGTCGAAGCGGCCGTCGCTGCCGGCCTGACCCACCCAGACGGCCTGGTCGCCGTTGCCCAGGTCGGCCAGGGACAGCCACGCGTCCTTGATCGGCCGCTGGATCTTGGAGCCGGTGAATCCGTTGAAGATGTCGAAGACGCCGCCCTTGGGTGGCACGTAGTGGAGGGTCCGCATCACCCGTCCCGTGACGTGGCCGCCGGCGGTGCCGCTGATGGGCTGGCCGTTGTGCAGCGGGCTGGCGAAGCCGAACAGCGGGGTGGGCACCTGCTCACCGGCGTGCACGAACTCGGTGTCGTAGCCGGTCGAGCCCTCCATCACCCAGCTGTCCCAGTCGTGGTTGCCCTCGAGGGTGGTGGTCTGGATCCACTGCTGCCCGTCGGGCGGGGTCACGTACTGGGTGTACCGGTTGGTGCCCATGTGCGGGAAGGTGACGACGCCGTCGGCGTCGCTGATGCACTCGCCGCCGACCTTGTCGACCACGGGCAGCATGTCGGCGTCGAGGTCACCGAGCGGGATCTCGTGGGTGACCGGGTCCTCGCCGACGTACGTCGTGCACAGCGGGTTGCCGTAGACGTCGGTGCTGATCTCGCCGAGCACGTCGTTGAGGTGGCCGACGAAGCCCTGCAGGGGCTGGTCGCCGGCGTCGTAGGCGCCGTTGGTCGGCGCCATGTCCTCGAAGACCTGGCCCTTGACCGTCGAGTCGGGCAGCGGCATCGGCTGCACCTCGATCATCACGGGGTTGTCCGAGGGCAGCGGCATGGTGAAGTGGGCGCCGTCCAGCTTGTAGCCGTCGGCCAGCACCGAGATGAGGTACTTCCCGTCCGGCAGGTCCAGGCCCGTGGCGAGGGTGTCCTGGTCGCCCTGGGCCACGATCGGGGCGGCGTCAGGGTCGGCGTTGATGGAGGTCCAGGGACACGAGCGCGGGTAGCCCGGCTCGCCGGGCGGGGGGTCGTAGGACGGGGAGCACACGCCCGTCGCGGAGCGCACGTTGGTGGCCCCGGTGTTGTCCTGGTTGATGAGGAACTTGAACGAGCTCACCGGGTCGCCCTGCGAGACGCCGGCGCCGGCGAAGGCGCGGGGCTCGGTGCGGGCGCTGACCACCTGCACGGTGAGCGTGTTGGTCGGCGCCGCGCTCGCCTCCACGGCCGGCAGCGCGACCACGGCCGCGACGGGGACGACGGCCACGACGGCCGCCAGTGCCGCCCGGCGCAGGGCACCGAGCCGTCCGGGTCGCTCGCTGCCCCGCCCGTACTCGACGGCCGGCCGCACGCCACTCGCCACGTCTGCACCACGCATGGACGTCACCCCTCTGCGGACCCGAGGACCAATGGGTCAGACGGTCCGCCCCCACCCGGGGTAGGGGGGGATTCATGACGAGGGCGTCATGAACTTGTCATCAAGGGATCATCGAGGAGCCCGCTGCGGTCGGGGACGGAGCGGGCTGGTCCGCCACCTCGCGATGGCTCGGGTGCGGGCTGCGCGGCGCGGCGCCCTCCTGCTCGTGGACCAGCGGCACCGCCATCAGCAGCAGCGCACCGCCTTCGACCGAGCGACCCGCGACCAGCCGGCCCCCACGCGCGACCGCGGCGTCTCGGACCAGGGTGAGCCCGAACCCCGTCTGGGCCTTGGGATCCTCCGCCAGGTAGGGGTCGAGGTTCGGCGGGGCCCCGGGGACAGGGTCGTTGAGCGCCCGGGCCAGGCCCGGGTCGAGGCCGGGGCCGGAGTCCGCGACCCCCACCAGCACCAGGTCGCCCGTGCGGCGGCCGACGACCCGCACGGTCCCGCCGCTGTCGGTGTAGCGCAGCGCGTTCTCGACCAGGGTGTCCAGGCAGGAGCGCACCCGGTCCGGCGAGCACAGGAACCGGAGGGAGTCGGCATCCACGACCCAGGTCCGCTCGGCGATCACCCGCCAGCGGTCCACCACCTCGGTCAGCAGGGCACGCAGGTCCACCGGCACGCGCTGGACGTCCTCGGGCATCCGGATCATCCGCACCAGGCGGTCGCTGGCCAGCACCAGCCGGCCGAGCTCGGACTGGACCACCTGCAGGTCGTTGCGCCGCTCCGGGTCGGTCTCCCGCGACAGCAGCAGCTCGGTGTAGCCGTGGGCGATGGTGGCGGGGGTGCGCATCTCGTGCGAGGTGAGCCGGCTGAGCTGCTCGCGCATCGCCGCCCGCGCGCGGTCCCGGGCGGCCAGCCGCGAGAGCGAGACCATCGCGCTCTGCCGCCGGCGTACGTTCCAGATCACCAGCACCAGCAGCGCGGTCATCAGGGGGATCTCCGCCGTCTCCTGCCAGCCGACGACTCCCTCCGCGGCCCTGACCAGCAGCGCGCCGCCGGTGACCACGGTGAAGATCCCGGTCGCGACGAGCGTCGGCCGCAGGGCCCACACCTCGCGGTCGTAGGCGAGGGCGAGCCCGATCCAGGCGATGTGGTAGGGGATGGTCTCCTCCCCGGGGGAGAGCCACATCAGCGCGGCACAGGCTCCGGCCAGCACCAGCCAGGGTACGAACAGGTGGTGCCGCGCGGGCACGTCAGACCCCGTCGAAGCAGTAGCCGACGCCCCGGACCGTCTCGATCGGGAGGTCGGCGATCTTCGTGCGGAGTCGACGCATGCAGACGTCGACGACGTTGCTGCCAGGATCGAAGTCGAGCCCCCACACGTCGTGGAGCAGCTCGTCGCGTCGGCACACCGAGCCACGCCGTCGCATGAGGTGCGACAGCAGCCCGGTCTCACGCTCGCTCAGCGCGACCTCCGACCCCGACACCTGGGCGCGGCGCCGCTCGAGGTCCAACGTGACCCCACCTGCGGCCAGGTAGCGCCCGGTGGGGTGCGCTCCCCGGGCGGAGTCGCCGACCAGGTGGCGACGCACCCGGGCCATCAGCTCGGCGGCGTGGAACGGCTTCCCGACGTAGTCGGCGGCACCTCGGTCCAGGGCGTCCACGCGAGCGGCCACCTCGTTCACCGCGGACAGCACGATGACCTGGGGCGGGTCCTCCCAGGCGGACAGCGTGCTGAGCACCTGCAGGCCGTTGCAGCGTGGCATCATCAGGTCCAGGAGCATCAGGTCGACGTCCGGGTCGTGGGCGAGGGAGTCCAGTGCCTCCACCCCGTCGCCCGCGGTGAGGACCTCGTGCCCGTCGGCGGCCAGGAACCGCGAGAGCATGTCGAGCATGCGTCTTTCGTCGTCGACGACCAGCACCTTGCCCATGACCCCCCCATGAAGCCAAGGGACCGCACGAAGCGTTCCGGGATGCCTGTGCCCGAGCCCACAGTGCACGGGGTCCACGAGGTGAGGACGCCCTAACCGACCATTAGCCCACCGGCGGGCCGTGCTGTCAACGGCCGAGGGATCCCCCGACTCGGGTGAGGCCGCCGGCGGGGCAGGTCGGTAGCGTCGCAAGGGTCCACGCACGAGCGGGAGCTGCGAGAGGAGCACGGATGAGTACCACCCCCGAGTCGGTCGACGAGCTCGGCCCTGTCGACTACCTGGTCGTCGAGTTCCCACCAGGAGCCCAGAACTTCACCGGCGAGATGGCCGGGGAGCTTGCCAAGCTGGCCGAGGCGGGCACCGTGCGGATCCTCGACCTGCTCATCCTGCAGAAGAACGAGGACGGGTCGGTGGAGGCGTTCGAGATGGACGACCTCGATGAGGTCGAGGAGGTCGTCGCCCTCGAGGCGCACATCGCCGAGATCCTGGCCGAGGAGGACGTCGAGCTGCTGGCCGCGGCCATGGTTCCGGGAACCGTCGCGGGCGTCATCGTGTGGGAGAACTCCTGGGCCGCGCCGTTCGCCTCAGCCGCCCGTCGGGCAGGCGGCCAGCTGGTCGCCACGGGGCGGATCCCCATCCAGGCCATCGTCGCCTCCCTCGAGGCGGAGCTGGCGAGCGAGGAAGGACACTGACATGCCGTTACGTCCAGCCCGAGCCGCACGCCGCGGCGTCGTGGGAGCACCTGTCGCCCGCACCGCTGCCGTGGTCGGCACCGCCGCGGTCGTGGCTCACGGTGTCGACCGGCGGCAGGACCGCCGTGAGGACCGACGCGACGACCGCCGCGACCGGCGCCGGTAGCAGCCGGGCGCACCTCAGCCGGTGTTGCGCATCCCGGCGGCGATGCCGTTCACGGTGAGCAGCAGGGCCCGGTCCAGCAGCGCGTCGTCCTCCCCGCGGCGCTGGCGGGCCAGCAGCTGGATCTGCAGCTGGTGCAGGGGTTTGAGGTAGTTGTCGCGCACCTCCAGCGTGGTGCGCAGGGTGGGCTCCCGGTCGAGGAGCTCGCTGTCCCCGGTGACGTCCAGCACCTGTGAGACCGTGCGGGCGTACTCCTCCCGGAGATCGTCCAGGACCGGCCGCAGCTCCCCTGGCACCAGTGCCGTGACGTAGTCCTCGGCGATCTCGAGGTCGGTCTTGACCAGCGTCATCGACACGTTGTCGACGAAGGTGCGGAAGAACCGCCACTCCCGGTACATCTCGCGCACCTCCTCCAGCCGGTCCGCCACCGCGGCCAGGCCGCTCCCGACGCCGTACCAGCCCGGCACGATCTGGCGGGACTGGGTCCAGCCGAACACCCAGGGGATCGCGCGCAGGTTCTCCAGGCCGGCGCCGGCGTCGGGCCGGCGGGCGGGCCGGGAGCCGATGTGGAGCGCGCCGAGCCGGTCGACCGGCGTCGACGCGAAGAAGTAGTCGGCGATCCCGGGCCGGTCCACCAGGGCGCGGTAGCGGGTGTGCGCGTGGTCGGAGATCGCGTCCATCAGCGCGTCCCACTGGCGGGACTGCGCCGGGGTGCGTCGGTCGGTGCGGTGCAGCACGGTGGCCTCGACGGTCGCCGCGAGCATCAGCTCGAGGTTCTCCCTGGCCAGCACCGGGAGGGCGTACTTGTCGCTGATCACCTCGCCCTGCTCGGTGATCTTGACCTCGCCGTCGACGGTCCCCCAGGGCAGCCCCATGAGCGCGTCGTACGTCGGGCCGCCGCCGCGGCCCACCGAGCCGCCGCGTCCGTGGAAGAACCGCAGCCGTACGCCGTGCTGCCGCGCGACGTCCCGTGCCGCCCGCTGGGCCCGCTGGATCTGCCACTGGGAGGTCGTGATGCCGCCCGCCTTGTTGGAGTCGGAGTACCCCAGCATCACCTCCTGCACGTCCCCGCGCAGCGACACCATCCGGCGGTACCCGGGATCCGCGAGCAGGGTCTGGAGGATCTCCCCTGCGGTCTCCAGCTCCACGACGGTCTCCAGCAGCGGCACGAACCCGATCCGGGCCACCCCCTCGACCAGGTCCACGAGCCCGGCCTCCCTGGCCAGCAGCACCGCGGCGAGGACGTCGTCGGCATGGTGGGTCATCGAGATGATGTAGCTCTCCACCGTCCTGGGCCCGAAGGTGTCCAGGGCTCGCCGGATCATCGCGAAGGTCTCGGCGGTGGTGGCCCCCTCGGGGTCGAGGGACAGCGGCTGCGGTGCGAGCGGGCGCCGCCCGGCGAGCTCACGGCTGAGCAGCCGGGTCCGGGCGGCGCGGTCCAGCTCGGCGTACGGCCGGTCCTGCTCCCCCAGCCGGTCGACCAGCTGCCCGATCGCGTGGTGGTGCTTCGCCGAGTGCTCACGCACGTCCAGCGTCGCGAGCGTGAGGCCGGTGGCGGCGACGGTGCGTACGACCCGGCCCAGCTCGCCGTCGGCGATCACCGTCCCCTGGTGCTCGCTGACGGACCGCTGCAGCAGCAGCAGGTCGGCCAGCAGCTCGGAGTCGTCGCGGTAGTCGCGCCCGGGCCGGTGCGGCGCCCCCTCGCGGATCCGGTGCTCGGTGAGCCCGAGCCGGACGTGCAGGCAGGTGAGGAACAGCCGGTAGGGCTCCTCCGCGTTGAGCCGGCGGTAGCGCGGCTCGACCTCGGGGAGGGCGGCCAGCCAGGCCGTCACCCGGCTGCGGACCTCCGGGGAGACCTCCGAGACCCGCTCGCTGATCGACAGGTCGCGGCGCAGCCGGTCGACCAGGGTGCGCAGCAGCCGCAGCCCGTGCAGCGCCTGCAGCCGGAGCACCTCCCAGGTGACCTCCGGGGTGACGAAGGGGTTGCCGTCCCGGTCCCCGCCCATCCAGGTGCCGAAGCGCACCGGGCGGGCGTCGGACGGCAGGGTCACGCCCAGACCCCCGAGTCGGTCGCCGAGCTCGTCGAGCACGTCGGGCACGGCCCCGACGGCCAGCCCCTCCAGGTAGTAGATCCCGTTGCGGGCCTCGTCGAGCACCTCGGGGGCCTCGATCCTGATCTCGTCGGTCTGCCACAGCAGCTCCACCGCCTCGCGCAGCCGACGAGTACGTCCGGGGGTGTCGGGCTCCTCGAGCAGGACGGCCACTCGGCGCAGCTTGTCCAGGGTGGAGCGGCGCGCCACCTCGGTCGGGTGCGCGGTGAAGACCGGCTGCACCGACACGTGGGCGATCTCCTCGGCCAGTGAGCTGCCGCCGAGCCCGGCCTCGCGGAGCCGGCCGACCGCCTGCGCGATCCACCCGCCTCCGTCCCCACGGGCCGCCAGCATCGCGCGCCCGCGGTGCACCTGCTCGGTGACGTTGGCCAGGTGGAAGTACGCCGTGAACGCCCGGGCCAGCCTGATCGCGGTGGGCAGGTCGGTCTGGGGCAGCTCGGCCAGGTCGTCGCGCTTGGCCCGGGAGCGCAGCTGCTCCACCAGCGCCAGCAGCTCGGGGCCTTCGACCCGGGTGAGCGTCTCGCCGAGGATCGAGGTCACCAGCCGGATGTCGCGACGCAGCGCGGCGTCCGGGGAGGAGGGGTCGTGGCGCACACGGCCATTGTTCCCGGTCCGGCCTGCCGGCCCCGGCGAGGACCAGCGCGTGGTCGAGGGGGCGTCCGAGCCACGGGGCGGGGACTCTAGAGTTGCTGTCGATGACCGAGTCCGACTACTGCGAGCTGTGCGACCTTCCGAGGTCGCAGTGCGTCCACGGCCGACCCCCGCCCACCCCGGCCCGTGCGCCCCGACCCGTGCCGGCACCGTCCCGGGCCGGGCGACGCCCTCCGGCGCCGACCGCACCCGCCGACCGGGCCGCGCCGGCTCCGCCGGTGTCCCACCGCTGGACCCCGGCCGAGGCGTTCAGCCCGCTCATCCTCAGTGTGCTGCGGGAGGCCGGCGGGGAGCTGGAGGCGGAGGAGATGTTCCTCGAGCTCGAGATCCTCGTCGAGGACCGGCTGCTGGCCGGCGACAGAGAGACCACGCCCCAGGGCGAGCTGCGCTGGCGCTCGGCCGCGCGCCGGGCGCGACAGGCCCTCATCGCCGAGGGGTTGATGACCGGGGGCCGGCCCGGGATGTGGACGCTGAGCGAGGCCGGCCGCCGGGTGACCTAGCTCGCGTTCAGGTCGACCCCGCACTCGTCCTTGGCGTGCTTCTCGATGTTGTCCGCGGCCTGCTGCACCTGGTCGGTGCCGAGCTGCTGCATGTCCTGGGCGAGCTGCTGGAGCTTGGCCGGGTCGAGGTCCGCCGGCATCTCGCCGGAGGACATCTTGTCGAGGTCGGAGAGCTTCAGCCCCGCCTTGTCCAGGGCCTGCTCGATCCCACTCACCGCGTCGTCGAGCACCTGCCAGTCGTCGGCCACGGCGTCCGGGGCGCTGTCGGCGAGGTCGTGGACGGTCGTGAACGCCTTCTCCAGGTCGCCGGAGCTGGTGCCGTCGAGCCCGGCGAGACTCTCCTTGGCGGACTTCATCTCGTCGCAGTAGGACTCGGTGCTGCTCGTGCCGCCGTCGCCGCTCCCGCAGCCCACGAGCGCTCCGGAGAGCACCACCGACACTGCTGCCATCGCCAGGCTTCGCTTCACTGCTCCCCCTCGGGGCTCGGTCGGCGCGCGGTCGCGCCGTGGGCACCATCATGACCGACCGCACGTCCAACCCTGGGCACCACCCCGGTGCCGCCGCCGCCCAGGTGCCGGGCGACGTTGACCAAGCCGACCAGGCTGTAGGCCTGGGGGGTGTTTCCGAGCTGCCGTCCGGCCACCGGGTCGTACTCCTCGCTGAGCAGGCCCACGTCGTTGCGCAGCCCGAGCAGCCGTTCGAACAGGGTGCGCGCCTCCCGTCGCCGACCGACCCCCTGGAGTGCGTCCGCCAGCCAGAACGTGCAGGCGAGGAACGCCCCCTCGGTGCCCGGCAGCCCGTCCCCGCCCCGGTCGGCGTCGGGGTCGTAGCGGCGCAGGAACCCCTCGTGGCCGAGCTCGCGCTGCACCGCCTCGAGCGTGCCCGCCATCCGGGGGTCCTCCCACGGCAGGAACCCAGCCTGCGGCAGCAGCAGGAGGGCCGCGTCGAGCCCCTTGCTGCCGTAGAACTGGGTGAAGGTGTTCCGCTCCGGGTCGAAGCCCCTGGCGCACACCTCGTCGTGGATCTGGGCCCGGAGGGCACGCCACCGGTCGACCGGACCGTCCAGCCCGTGGCTCTCCACCGAGTGCACCGCCCGGTCCAGCCCGGCCCAGACCATGACCTGGGAGTGCACGAAGTGCCGCCGAGGGCCGCGCACCTCCCAGAGGCCGTTGTCGGGCTGGTCCCAGTGCCCCTCGAGCCAGTCCAGCAGCGCCCGCTGCAGGTCCCAGGCGACGTGGGTGACCCGCAGCCCGGCCTCCCGCGCGAGGTGCAGGCCGTCGAGAACCTCGCCCCAGACGTCCAGCTGCAGCTGGGCGGCCGCGGCGTTCCCGACCCGCACCGGCCGCGACCCGGCGTACCCGGACAGCCAGTCGAGCTCGGTCTCGGGCAGCCGGTGGGTGCCGTCGAGGCCGTACATGATCTGCAGCTTGGCCGGGTCCCCGGCGACGGCGCGCACCAGCCACTCGCGCCAGGCGCGTGCCTCCGCCACGTACCCGGTGCCGAGCAGCGCCTGCAGCGTGAACGTCGCGTCCCGCAGCCAGCAGTACCGGTAGTCCCAGTTGCGCACCCCGCCGGGCTGCTCGGGCAGCGAGGTGGTGCCGGCGGCGACGATGCCGCCGGTGGGGGCGTAGGTGAGACCCTTGAGCAGCACCAGCGAGCGGCGTACGTCGTCGGCCCACTCGCCGTGGTAGGTGCAGCGGGAGACCCAGTCCCTCCAGAACTCGCGGGTCTGGGCCAGCGCGGTGCCCGGATCGGCACGCTGCGGGGCGGGCAGGTGGGACTCCCGGTAGGTCATCACGAAGGAGACCTCCTCCCCCTCCGCCACGCTGAAGGAGGCGCTGAGCACCCCGTCCTCGTGCTGCCACGGCACCGTCGCGGTCACCCACACGGCGTGCGGCCCGGCCACGGCGACACAGGGTCGTACGCCGGTGCGCAGCCACGGGCGCAGGCTGCCGTAGTCGAACCGCAGCGACAGGCGGGTGGTGAGGGGCACCCGGCCGCGGAGCCCGCGGACCAGGCGCACCACGTCGGCGGCCTCCCCGCGGGGAGGCATGAAGTCCACCACCTCGACCTCGCCTTCCTGCGCCCGCCAGCGGGTCCGCAGGACCAGCGAGTGGCCGAGGTACTCCCGGGAGCACGTCGCCTCCCCGTCGACGGGCCGCAGCGCCCAGTGCCCGGCATCGTCGTCGTGGAGGAGCGAGGCGAAGCACGCCTCGGAGTCGAAGCGGGGCAGGCACAGCCAGTCGATCGTGCCGTCCCGGGCGACGAGCGCGAGCGTGTGCAGGTCCCCGATCATCGCGTAGTCCTCGATGGGTCGGGTCATCGCGCGCCCTCGCTCTCGTCCGGTCCTGCCAGTCTCGCGCAGGGCCGGTCGCGGTTTGCCGTGGGCGGCACGGGGTACCGCCCGGCGTACACCTCGACCACCGAACGAAGGACGTGAGCAGATGACCGCCGAGGGCAGCAGCAGCGCGCAGGCGCTTCCGGAGAACGACGTGATCGCGATCCTGGTCGCGCAGCACGCCCGGATCCGGGCGCTGTTCGCCGCGGTGTCGACCACGCAGGGCTCGGCCCGGTCGGAGCTCTTCGACGAGCTGCGGGCCTTGCTCGCCGTGCACGAGACCGCCGAGGAGATGGTGCTGCGGCCGACCACCCGCCGGGTGGCCGGCGACGCGGTCGCCGACGCGCGGATGCACGAGGAGACCGAGGCCAGCCAGGTGCTGGCCGGGCTGGAGCGGCTCGACCCCGACAGCGACGACTTCGACAAGGAGCTCGCGGCGCTGGAGAAGGCGGTGTGGTCGCACGCGGAGAAGGAGGAGAACGAGGAGTTCCCGGCCATCCTCGCCGGCTGCGACGAGGCCGAGCGCAGGACCATGGGCCGCATGCTGACGGCCGCCGAGGCCGTGGCGCCGACCCACCCGCACGCCTCGACGGCCGGCTCCACCGCGAAGCAGTGGGCCGCCGGTCCCGTGGCCTCGATCGCCGACCGCACCCGCGACGCGATCCGGCGGGTGCGCGGCTGACCCGTCGGGACGGCACGGGTGGCTGCCGGCGGGGGTGAGGACAGTGCGGAAGATCCCAGCCACCAGGTGGCTGTTGCGAAATCGCCGGGTGGGGTGCGTGACTGGGGCGGGTCGTCACGA
>NZ_DAOMFK010000054.1:0-15935 GCF_035429765.1 Nocardioides sp.
AGGGGCGGGGACTTTCAAATGGCCACCAGCGGAGACCGCGAGCTGGCCATTGACACGCGAGGCGTGGAACGCGCTCGTGTCGAGCTGGTCGACCACCTCCATCACAAACCACGCCAGATGATCCGGCGGCAGCCACTCGGCCATATTCGGCGGCAACAAGAACTCCTGATCACGCACCACCGGGCGATACCCACGAGCCATACCCGATGATTTCGTGACGACCCGCCCCAGTCACGCACCCCACCCGGCGATTTCGCAACAGCCACCAGGTGACTGCGATCTTCCGCGGTGTGCTCAGCTGCAGCCAGGCGGCTCGGGAGCTCGCCGCCGTCGCCGCTGAGCGGGCCCAGCACCGCGATCCGCATCGTCCCAGCGTCGCCCCTGCCCGGCGGTCGGGGTCAATGCCCTCGATACCGAGCCGATACCCGAGCGCACCCATGTCGATACCCACCGGTGGCAGACCTGGAGCACCCCGGGGACACCGGCCCCGACCGAGCAGGAAGCAGAACCCTGATGACCACTCACACCTTCGAGTCCGACTCCCGTTTCTGGTGGTGGCGCCCGGCCGCTGCCGCCGTCGTCGTCTCGGGCGCGCTGTCCGCGATCGTCCTCATCCCCGTCACCAGCCAGGCCAGGCCCGAACCGATCACCCGTCACCAGGTGCCGTTGTTCATCCCCACGAGCACGGCTCCGGACGGCGCGACCGGCCACCCGTGCTACCTGGTCCGGGCCCGCTGGAACGTCGCGCTGGACTACCCGCGGCCCGTCTGCTGACGTGGACCAGAGGACCCAGACGTCGACCACGCCGACCCGTCACCCATGACGACTGCCATGTGTGACGGGTCGGGTGGGGGACGAGCGTTACGGCGTGAGCCCGAAGCCCGCCAGGAACGCCAGGTCGTCGGGCTGGTCGAGGCGGTACCCGCCCCCGCCGGCCTTGCAGTTCTGGTCGATGCCGAAGGAGGTGACGGTGATGACCGTGGTGCTCCCCTTCGGGAACGTCGGGCCGCCGGAGTCCCCGAAGCAGGTGCCACCGGTGTGCGGCTTGCCCTTGTTGCTGGAGTAGCCGACCGCCGTGCCCTTGCCGGAGCCGTAGACACCGTTGAGGCTGTTGATCTTCACCGTCGCCACCCGCCGGGTGTCGCCGCCCTCGACGCCCTGCGGCATCGACTTCTCCAGCCCGTAGCCGACCGCGGTGTAGGTGGCGTTCTTGTCAGCCTTGTAGAGCCGGTCGATCAGCCCTTGGCTGGGCAGGGTCCCGTAGGTGCCCATGACCACCGGCTCGGAGAGCACGAGCACCCCGGCGTCGTGCAGGTAGAACGCGTTCTCGTCGTAGTCGGGGTGCGGGTACGCCGTCGCCCGGACCCACTCGGTGCTGGCGTCCAGAGCGGCCGACCAGGCGGCGTACCGGGCCGCGTTGCTGGGCACGAACGTCGAGCTCGGCGGCAGGATCGAGTAGTCGGGCACCTCCGCGAAGCTGATCCACACGTCGTTGCCGCCGGAGCCGTCGGCGGTCTCCTGGCCGTTCCTGCCGGTGCCGAACGTGCAGTGGCCCGCAGTGACAACGTGGGTCGGGTCGACCAGGGTGCCAGTGCAGTTGAACCAGCTGCCCGGGTCGGTGAACCTCGGGTCGGACTCGCCCGGCTGGTAGAAGAGCAGCTGGCCGACGTACGGGTGGGCGCCACCGTCCGGCTGCCCGTTGGTGATGGCGCGTGCCGGCGCGAGTGGCGCGACCAGCGCCAGGACGAATGCGGCAAGCAGGACTGTCGTACGACGACGCATCGGACCTCCCCCGTGGAACGTGTGTGATGCAACCTTCGTACCCCCGATCCCGCCGCGCTGGCAAGGCTGGTCGCCGACCTTCCCGCGTCGGACGGCTGGGCGCATGATGGGGGTATGACGCGGATCATGGTCGTGGCCAACCAGACGCTCGGCTGCCCCGAGCTGGAGGGGGCGCTGGCGCCGTACCTGGAGGGGGGCTCCGCCGAGCTCGTGCTGGTCGCCCCCATCACGGCGATCGAGGGCGAGCAGCAGTGGGACTACCCGCCCATCGACCGGTACATCCCCAGCCCGGAGCAGATCGCGCACGCCCTCGCGGCTGCCCGTCTCGAGCACGAGCTGGAACGGCTCCGGAGCCTGGGCGCGAGCGTGCAGGGGGAGGTGGTCGACCACGACCCGGTGGGGCGGGTCCGCGAGCTCCTCTCCGAGTCGGCGTTCGACGAGGTGGTCGTCTGCACGCTGCCGACGAGGCTGTCGCGCTGGCTCCGTATCGACCTGCCGGGCCGGCTGGCCAAGGCGGCCACGGTGCCGGTGCGGCACGTGCCCGGCTCGGCGGGGCCTTCCCTGTAGGGGATCGCGGCGGGCCTCCAACGTGATTCTCTGGCCCGAACGGTCTGCTCCGGACTCGCCCGGGGGATCGACTCAGGGGACGACGTCGAAATGCTGGGAGTCCTTGGTGCCGTAGGTCCACTGCAGCCCGTGGGCGGCCATCACCCCCACCACCTCGTGGGCCGTCGACCGCCACGCCACTCGGGGGTGGGAGTGGGACAGCCACCAGCTGTTGGGAACCGTCCCCTCCTGCGACTGGTAGGGGTTCTCCCACGGGTTGAGGTCGATCGACCGTCCCCACGCGTGCGGTGAGAGGGACCCGGGCTTGCCCACCACCGAGCGACAGTTGAACGCCGAGGAGTTGTCGGCGGACATCGAGGCGTAGTTGTCGGCCCCGTGCAGCACGTCCGACCAGCCGAACCGGTCGACCCGGTACGTGGCGCGCAGGGGCAGCAGCCGGTCGTACAGGTCCGACAGGGCGTCAGCCATGACCTGGATGGAGTCCCGGTGCGCCACCAGCTCCCCGCGGCGGCGGTAGCCGAGGAAGTCCCAGTAGTTGATCCTCAGCAGGCGCAGCCGGGCGCGCGGTACGGGGCAGCCCTGGTGCCAGCTGCGGCCCTTCATCTGGAGCCAGACCGCGTCCGGGATCCTGAAGATGACCGGGTTGGCGCCTTCCCCCACGGCATGCGGCTGGTCCGGGAGCGGGGTGCTCACCGGCGCCCTGGCCGGGAGCACGACCGGGATGCCTGGAGGAAGGTTGTCGATCACGTGCACGGCGCTGCGAGCACCCGCGACCCAGTCCTGCGGATGCCCCCGGGCGCGCCAGCGGGTGTCCGTCCTGGGGTGCACGGTCACGGTGGCGCGTCCGTCCTCGTCCGTGGTGGTCTCGCGCACCTCCTCCCACTCACCACCGGCGATCCGGCGGTCCAGCGTCACCCGACCGGCGACAGGCGCACCGTTGGCGGCCAGCCACCGGACCTGGATCGGCACCGAGGTCTCGTCGACGACGGTGCCGGGACCGCTCAGGCGGAGCGTGCTCTCGCGGCGTACCAGTGGCACGGTCACCGGTCCGGACCCCGACGAGGAGTACGTCTCGTCGCCGGTGAACCTGGCACGGAAGGTGTTCTCGGAGGCGCTCCGGGAGAGAGTCACCTCGAGGTCTGCGTGACCTACGTCGTCGGTCTCCACGCTCGCGACGCGCCGCCACCTGTCGGTCCGCCGCTGCACGATGAGGGGTGCGCCGGCGACCGGAGTCCCGAGGAGAGTCGCCAGATCGATCTCCAGGGTGGTGGCCTCGTCGGCGTACGCCGCGGCGCCGACCATCGTGACCACCGTGGGTGTCAGCTCGTCCGCGGCAACGCCGTCTGCGGCGACGGGAACGACCGCCACCGCGACACCGCAGAGAGCCAGCGTGAAGGTCACCAGCGAGTGCCGGAGCCTCATACCTTCATCTTCCCTCGTGCGGTGAGCACGGCACCAGCGGCAGTGATGGGTGAGGTGATGTTGGCGGGCCCGGAAGGCCACTCAGCGAGTCGGACTTTGGTACGCCATCAGGGACTCGAACCCCGAACCCGCTGATTAAGAGTCAGCTGCTCTGCCAATTGAGCTAATGGCGCGTGGTGAAGCGGGGTCAAGGCTACCAGCGCCCACCCGGGCGGCGAAATCCGCTGGGGAGCGCTCG
This sequence comes from Nocardioides sp., assembly GCF_035429765.1. Taxonomy (GTDB): domain Bacteria; phylum Actinomycetota; class Actinomycetes; order Propionibacteriales; family Nocardioidaceae; genus Nocardioides. The sequence goes on from NZ_DAOMFK010000054.1 coordinate 4,010, forward strand.
GGCTCAGGAGATCGTGGCGATCACGCTGCCCTGGGTGACCTCCACCCCCTCCTCGACCTGGACGTGCAGGGTGCCCGAGGTAGGGGCGACCACCTCCGCGTCCACTTTGTCCATCTGCACCTCGGCCACCACCTGGCCTGCGGCCACCTGCTCGCCCTCGCGGGCGAACCAGGTGGCCAGCACGCCGGTGGCCGACGGGTTCTCCTGGCTCATCGCCGGGAAGAGGACGTCGGTCATCCGAGAGCCTTCCGGACGGCCGCCTCGATCCGGTCCTGCCGGGGGAGCGCGGCGTACTCCAGCGACCGGGCGTAGGGGATCGGTACGTCGGGGACGGCGACCCGCTGGGCCGGCACTCGCAGCAGGCCCGGGTCGACGTCGGCGACCGAGGCCACCACCTCGCCGGACATGCCGAAGGAGTGGTAGTCCTCGTCGACCACGACCAGCCGCCCGGTCTTGGCCACCGAGGTGAGGACGGCCTCACGGTCGAGCGGGACCAGCGACCGGAGGTCGAGCACCTCGACGCTGATCCCCTCCTCGGCGAGCTTCTCGGCGACGTCGAGCGCGTGGTGGACCGACAGCGAGATCGTCACCACGGACACGTCGGCGCCCTCCCGAGCGATGGCCGCCTTCCCGATGGGCACGACGTACTCGCCCTCGGGGACCACGTCGATCGACCGCGGGTTCTTCACCATCCACGGCAGCCCCATCACGCCCTTGTGGAACATGTAGACGACGGGGGAGTCGTCGCGGATCGCCGAGGTCATCAGGCCCTTCGCGTCGGCCGGGGTGGAGGGGACGACGACCTTCATCCCGGGCAGGTGGGCGAACATCCCCCACAGGCACTGGGAGTGCTGCGCGGCGTCGGAGTAGCCGCCGCCCACGGCGGCGGTGAGCACCATCGGGACCTTGACGTTCCCGCCGGACTCGAAGCCGATCTTGGCCATGTGGTTGTAGATCTGGTCCAGGCACACGCCCATGAAGTCGACGAACATCAGCTCGGCGATCGGCCGCATGCCCTCGGTGGCGGCGCCCACGGCCAGCCCGATGAACGCGGTCTCGGAGATGGGCGTGTCGATGATCCGCTCGGGGCCGAACTCGTCGAGGAGCCCGGTCGTGGAGGAGAAGATGCCGCCGTACTTGCCGACGTCCTCCCCGAGGTAGAACACCTCGGGGTTCGCGCGCATCTCCTGCGCGATGGCCTCCACCATCGCCTTGGAGGTGTTCAGCCGCCGGGTCTGGGCGGGGCTCTCGGTCATGGTCATCTCGGGCTCCTCACGCGAAGACGTGGTCGCGGACGGTGGCCGGGTCCGGTTCCGGACTCGACGTGGCGAACGCCACGGCGGCCTCGACGCGCCGGGACGCGTCGGCCTTGATGCTCTCGACGACGCCGTCGTCGAGGACGCCTGCCTCGCGCAGCGCCGCCTCGTAGCGGGGCAGCGGGTCGTGCGACGGCACCTCGGCGAGCTCGGGCCGGTACCCCTGGGCGTCGCCCTCGAAGTGGCCCCACAGTCGTACGGTGTGCACCTCCAGCAGGCTCGGGCCGCCCCCGGACCTCGCCCGCTCGACCGCTCGGCCGGCCGCGGCGTACACCGCGTCGACGTCGTTGTCCTCCACGCGCTCGCCGGGCATGCCGTACGCCGCCGCACGGTCGGCGTTGGACGGGATGGCCGTGGAGCCGGCCCGCGGCACCGAGATCGCCCAGTCGTTGTCCTCCACGACGAAGAGCACCGGGAGCCGCCACAGCGCCGCCAGGTTCAGCGACTCGTGGAACGCGCCCTGGTTCGCCGCGCCCTCGCCGGTCACCGCGACGGCGATCCGGTCGGTGCCGCGGCGCTTGAACGCGAAGGCCGCCCCGAGTGCCGGCGGGTAGCCCTCGGCGATGATGCCGGAGCAGGAGAAGTGGGTCGCGGGGTCGAACAGGTGCATGTGCCCGCCGCGGCCGCGCCCGAGCCCGTCGACCCGGCCGAAGATCTCGGCGGTCATCGCGTCCAGGTCCATGCCGTGGGCGATGGCGAAGTGGTGCGGCCGGTGGGTGGCCGTCACGGCGTCGTCGGTCGTCAGGTGGGCGCACACCCCGGCCGCCACCGGCTCCTGGCCCGCCGAGAGGTGCATCTCGCCGGGCACGAGCCCCTTGCCGATGTCGAACCCGGGGCCCTTGTCGGCGTGGTACTCCCTGAGGATCGCTTCTTCGTAGGTCCGGCAGAGCACCATGGTCTGGTAGAGCGCTCGTCGGGTGTCCGCGGCAAGCCCGGCCGCGGTGGGAGAGACGTCAGTGGTCATGGAGGGCTCCCTTCGCTGGTTGCGTCCCCGTGCCTCTCCAGCGTTCAGCGCCGCGCCGGGTCGGGCCAGGTGGGGTTTTCAGATGGTGACACCGCTCACAGCGTCACGCGTCGGCGGAGAGGGCGATGAGTCGCGCCGCGCGGCGGAGCGCCCCCGCCGCCTCGGGCAGGCGGGAGCGCTGCTCGGCAGGCACGGAGACGGCCACCGCGCCGGTGAGGGTGCGCGCCTGCACGGGAACGGCCAGGCAGGTCACGCCGACGGCGTACTCCTCGCCGTCGAAGGTGAGTGACGGGCTCTGGGCGATCTCGTCCAGGAGCCGTCTGCGGCTCGTGGTGGTGCTGGGGGTCAGGTCGACGAGGGGATGGCTGGCAAGGTAGTCCCGCCGGGTGTCCCCGGGTAGCGCGGCCAGCACCGCCTTCCCCAGCGCGGTGGCGTGGGCGGCGTCCTCGAAGCCCACCCACATGTCGGTGCGGGGGTGGGCGGTGCTGTCGGCGACGTCGACGAGGCGGATACAGTTGCCGTCGAGGACCGAGAGGTACGCCGCAGCGCCCACCTCGTCGTGCAGCGAGCGGAGGACCCGGTGGCTGCGTCCGCCGGCATCGGTGCCGGAGCGGCGCTGGACCAGCGTGCTCACCCGGTCGCCGAGCACGTAGCCGCCGTCCACGCGGTCCAGGAAGCCCTCGTGGACCAGTGTCCGCAGCAGGTGGTAGGTGGTGCCCAGGGGCAGCCCGACCAGCCGGGCCAACTTCTTGGCCGGCACGGCGGCGGGCTGTGATCCGACCGCGTCCAGCAGCGACAGCGCTCGCACCACGGAGTTGATGAGGGTGGGACCCGTCTCGGCCATCGGTGCTCCTTCGGCCGAGCGTACGACCGGAGCCCACGGCCGTCTACGGTCGCTACCTGCGGGGCGGTCCCGGAGTAGCGCGAAGATCGCCCGTGGGCTCAGCCCAGATCCCGCGTCGACCCGTCACAAATGGCGCGCAATTTGTGACAGGTCGCGCGCAATTTGTGCCGGGTCAGCGGGAGGCGAGGACCGCCTGGGCGGCGTGGTGGCCGCTGAGGCCCGAGACCCCGCCGCCGCGACGCGCGCCGGAGCCGCAGACCAGCACCGACGGCTGGTCGGTCTGCACCCCCCACTGCTGGGCGGGGGTGTCCAGCCGGGCGCGGTTGGAGGCCCACGGCCACTCCACGTCGCCGTGGTAGATGTGGCCGCCGGGCATGGCCAGCTCGGCCTCGACCTCCTGGGGGATCCGGGCCTCGATGCACGGGTTGCCGTGCGCGTCGGTCGCGACGCACGAGGCGATCTCGTCGACCAGGTGCTCGTCGATGGCCTCCAGGGCGCGGCGGACCGCCTCGGCCTTGGCCTCCTCCCGGGACTCCTCGAACAGCGAGGGCGGGGTGAAGAGCCCGAAGTAGGTCAGCGTGTGCGCCCCCCGGTCGGCGAGCTCGCCGAGGATCGAGGGGTCGGTGAGGGAGTGGCAGTAGAGCTCGCCCGGCAGCACCGCCGGGAGTCTCCCGGCGTCGGCCTCGGCGTACGCCTCCTCGAGCTGGGCGTAGCCCTGGGCGACGTGGAACGTTCCCGCGAAGGCGACCTGGGGGTTGATCCCCGACCGCAGTCGGGGTAGGCGGTCCAGCAGCAGGTTGATCTTGAGCTGGGCGCCCTGCGGCTTGTTCTCGGGCTCGTCGGGTGAGCCGAGCAGGATCTCCAGCACCCAGGGGGCGACGTTGCTGAGCACGATGCGGCAGCCCACGGTGTGGACGCCGGTGGCGTCCCGCCAGGTCACCTCGGCGCCGTCCTCGTCGGACCGCAACGCGCTCACCCCGGCCGAGGTCAGGATCTCCGTGCCCGCGGCCACGGCCGCCCGCGCCAGTGCTGCGGTGACCGCCCCCATCCCCCCGACCGGCACCCGCCACTCGCCGGTGCCGTTGCCCATGGCGTGGTGGAGGAAGGTGCGGTTCTGCACCAGGGACGGGTCGTGCAGGGAGGTGAACGTGCCGATCAACGCGTCCGTGGCGACCACGCCACGGATGCCGTCGTCGCGGAAGCGGGCCTCCAGGGTCCGCCCGAGAGGCGTCGCGACCAGGTCGTCCCACACCCGGGACTCCACCTGGGAGCGGATGTCCCGCTCGACGGGCAGCGGGGACAGCAGCGTCGGGGCCACCGCCCGGACCAGCGACCCGACGTCGTCGTAGAAGGCGCGCCAGGCGTCGTACTCCTCGGTGCTGCCGGTGAGGACCCGGAAGGACGCGCGGGTAGCTGCGCCCTCCGGCCGCTCGACCAGCAGCCCGGTGTGCCGGCCGTCCCGGACCAGAGGGGTGTAGGAGGCGGTGCTGCGCGAGGCCAGCTGAAGGTCCAGGTCGAGGTCGGTGACGATCTGGTCGGGCAGCAGCGAGACGAGGTAGGCGTAGCGCGACAGCCGGGCCGGCCGGCCGGGGAACGGCTGCGCCGAGACGGCCGCGCCCCCCACCTCCGGCAGACGCTCGAGGACCAGCACCGACAGTCCCGCGCGGGCGAGGTACGCCGCCGCGGTGAGGCCGTTGTGCCCGCCACCGACCACGACCACGTCGTAGCGCTGCTTCGCTGATCCCACGCGGCCAACCTAGCGGAGCGGCCACAGCGAGGCGCGGAGTTCGGCCCCTCCCGGAATATATGAGGATTCAACTATCGTTGTGCGGATCAGTCGTCCCGAGGAGTGCCTGATGCCCGCCGTCACCGTCGAAGACCTGACCGTCCTGCCGCGTCTGGCCCGGCCGGGGCTCGGCGACCAGCCGCGCCCCGTGTGGCAGGTGACGAACGCGCCGTCGGGCTACGAGGGGGAGGGGTTCCCGGTGCGCCGGGCCTTCGCCGGCATCGACCTCAGCCACCTCGACCCGTTCATCATGATGGACCAGATGGGCGAGGTGAACTACGCGCCGGGCGAGCCCAAGGGCACCCCGTGGCACCCGCACCGCGGCTTCGAGACGGTCACCTACATCATCGACGGGACGTTCGACCACCAGGACTCCCACGGCGGCGGCGGGACCATCACCAACGGCGACACCCAGTGGATGACGGCCGGCGCGGGCATCCTGCACATCGAGGCCCCGCCGGAGTGGCTGGTCCAGAAGGGCGGCCTGTTCCACGGCATCCAGCTCTGGGTCAACCTGCCGCGGGACGCCAAGCTGGAGGCCCCGCGCTACCAGGACCTGCGCTCGGGCACGGTGGCGCTCGCGACGACGTACGACGCCGGCGCACTCGTGCGGGTCATCGCCGGGAGCGTCGACGGCCACCAGGGACCGGGGTCCACCCACACGCCGATGGCACTGGTGCACGCCACCGTGGAGCCCGGCGCGCGGCTGGAGCTCCCGTGGGAGGTGGAGTACAACGCCCTCGGCTACGTCCTGAACGGCTCGGGGACCGTCGGCGCCGACGACCGGCCGGTGCGGACCGGCCAGGCCACGCTGTTCGGGCCCGGTGACTACCTCACGTACGCCGCCGACCCGGTCCAGGACGGCCGCGCGGTCACGCTCGACGTGATCATCGTCGGCGGGCGGCCGATCCGGGAGCCCATCGCCTGGGCCGGCCCGTTCGTGATGAACACCAAGGACGAGGTCCTCACCGCCTACGAGGACTACCAGAGGGGCCGCTTCGGCCACATCCCGGTCTGAGGCGCCGACGGCCGGACCCACACCCGGTGAGCCCGGCCGTCCGCGCCTGGCTGGGGTGAGTGACGGGACTCGAACCCGCGACCACCTGGACCACAACCAGGTGCTCTACCAGCTGAGCTACACCCACCATGGGACGACGCCCGGCAGTGCCTGGGCGTCGGGACCGGGAGAAGTGTAACGCCCTTCAGGCCCGCTTCTCACCATCGGGGGCGTCGGGCAGCACGGTGGAGGAGGCAAGCGCGCCACCGTGCCGCGCTGCGATCGCCCGCGCGGTGTCGGAGTCGGGTCCCGGAGGGGGCACGAACACCGCCTCGCGGTAGTACCGCAGCTCCTCGATGCTCTCGCGGATGTCGGCGAGCGCCCGGTGGTTGCCCTTCTTCGTCGGCGCCTGGAACCAGGCCCGGGGGTACCACCGGCGGGCCAGCTCCTTGATCGAGGACACGTCCACGATCCGGTAGTGCAAGAACGCCTCCAGGGTCGGCATGTCGCGGGCCAGGAACGCCCGGTCGGTGGCGACGGTGTTGCCGGCCAGCGGTGGCCGGCTGCCGTCCGCACAGTGCTCCCGGATGTAGTCGAGCACCTGCTGCTCCGCCTCGGCGAGCGTGATCCCGTGCGTCAGCTCCTCCAGCAGTCCCGACGACTCGTGCATCGTCCGCACGAAGTCGGTCATCTGCGCCAGCGCGGACTCCGGGGGCTTGACCACGAGGTCGATCCCCTCGCCGATCACTGTGAGGTCGAAGTCGGTGACCAGCGCGGCGACCTCGATCAGCGCGTCGGCCCGCAGGTCCAGGCCCGTCATCTCGCAGTCGATCCAGACCAGGCGTTCGCTCACAGGAACCCACCCTACCCAGGCTTGCCGCGACGCAGCCGGGGCCGCGCCGCGAGGGCCCCAGGAACGGTCTGCCGCGGGCCCGGTTCGCCTCGTCACCTAGGCTGTCTCCTCGTGAGTGACCGTACCCGTCGGACCCGACGCTGGGTCGACGCCCGGGCCGCCCACCCCTCCACGCCGTGGATCGGTCTGGTCATCCGCCTCGTCCTCGGCGGCTTCATCCTGTGGGCGAGCCTGGCCAAGCTGACCGACCCCTACGCCAGCGTCGTGTCGGTGCGGGCCTACGACCTGCTGCCCGAGCCGCTGGTCAAGCTGGTGGGCTACTCGCTGCCGGTCGTCGAGCTGCTGGTCGCGCTGTGCCTGCTCCTCGGCCTGATCACCCGGGTGACCGCCGTGTTCGCGGCCGGGCTGATGGTGGTCTTCGTGATCGGCATCGCCTCGGTGTGGGCCCGGGGCATGGAGATCGACTGCGGCTGCTTCGGCAGCGGCGGTCCCCAGCCGGGCGCCTCGTCGAAGTACCCCTGGGAGATCGCGCGAGACGTCGGCTTCTTCCTGATGGCCGGGTGGCTGTTCCTGTGGCCCAGGACCAGGTACGCCCTCGACAACCTGCTCTTCCCCCGCACCCTCGAAAGGATCCCCGATGCCGAAGAAGTCCGCTGAGTCGCGCGCCGAGCGCACCGCTGCCTTGATGAAGGAGCAGCAGCGCAAGGAGCGGATGCGCCAGCTGGGGATCGTCGGCGCCATCATGGCGCTGCTCGCGATCGTCGTGGTGATCGGCATCGTCGTGATGGGCAACGCCGACAAGACCAGCAGCAGCACGGTCGCCGACAGCGAGTTCGGCCTGGCCCTCGGCCCGGACGACGCGCCGACCAAGGTCGTCGTGTACGAGGACTTCCTCTGCCCGGCCTGCGGCTACTTCGAGAAGATCACCCACGAGAAGTTCACGGCCGCCGCCGCCGCCGGCAAGGTGCAGGTGGAGTACCGGCCGTTCTACTTCCTGCAGAACCCTGACTTCGAGGAGTACTCGCTGCGCGCCACCAACGCCTTCCGGGCGGTGTGGGAGCAGCAGGGCGAGGAGGCCGCGATGGTGATGCACAACGCGCTCTTCGCCGAGCAGCCCTCGGAGTCCGGTCCGTTCCCCGACGACGACTGGCTGGTGCAGAAGGCGGTGGCGGCCGGGGCCACCGAGTCCGAGGTCCGGCCCGCGATCGAGGACCTGGAGTTCAAGGACTGGGTGAACGACGCGACCAAGGACGCCTCCGAGATCCGGGCGACCCCGACGATCTACCTCAACGGGAAGCTCGTGGAGGCGAGCAGCCTGGACGAGTCGGCCCAGATCGTCCTGGACGCGATCGGCTGACCGTGACCGCCGGCCTCGAGGCCTTCATCGCCCGGCTGCCCAAGGCCGAGCTGCACGTGCACCAGGTGGGGTCGGCCTCACCGGAGATCGTCGCCATGCTCGCCGGGCGGCACCCCGGCAGCGTGCCGGACGACCCGGAGGACCTGGCGGCCTTCTTCGAGTTCCGCGACTTCGCCCACTTCATCGAGGTCTACCTCGCGGTCGTCGACCTGGTGCGCACGCCCGAGGACGTGCGGCTGCTCACCTACGAGGTGGCCCGGGAGATGGCCCAGGGCCAGCAGATTCGGTACGCCGAGCTGACCTGCACGCCGTACACCTCCGTGATGCCGCACGACCCCGGACGCGGGATGCCGATCGAGGCGTACACCGAGGCGATCGAGGCCGCGCGGGTGGCCGCCGAGCGCGACTTCGGGCTGGTCCTGCGGTGGATCTACGACATCCCGGGGGAGTTCGGGCTGCCTGCGGCCGAGGCCACCCTCGGCTTCGTCCTCGACCACCGCGTCGATGCCCTGGTCGGCTTCGGACTCGGCGGGCCCGAGATCGGCGTGCCACGCCCGCAGTTCCAGGCCCACTTCGACACCGCCCGCGCGGCCGGGCTGCGCAGCGTGCCCCACGCGGGAGAGACCACGGGGCCGCAGACGGTGTGGGACGCGCTGCGGCTCCTGGGAGCGGAGCGGATCGGGCACGGCACGACGGCCGCGCAGGACCCGGCCCTGCTGGCGCACCTGGCGCGGGAGCAGGTCCCGTTGGAGGTCTGCCTGTCCTCCAACCTGGCGACCCGGGCGGTGGCCACGCTCGCCGAGCACCCGGTGCGCGCCTTCGTGGCGGCGGGGGTGCCGGTGACCGTGAACTCCGACGACCCGCCGATGTTCGGCACCACGCTCAACCGCGAGTACTCGCTGGCCGCCGACCTGCTGGAGCTCGACGAGCGGGGCGTGGCCGACCTGGCCCGCGCCGCGGTGACGGCGTCCTTCGCCGACCGGGCGACCCGGACCGCCCTGCTCACCGAGATCGACCGGTACGCCGGCCTGCTGTGACGGCCTCGGGCCCCGCAAACTCATACTTTGCGGGGCCCACCCCTTCCTATCCCGCGTGACGGGGGATCCCCGGCATTTGGCTGCGTGTCGTTTCTTCCCCACTGCCGCGGGGTTGTGGTCGCTCAGGACCTCCCAACCAGGCCCTCTGGCGACAACAGCCCCGCGGCAGACGGGTGGGACGGCGACGGCTTGGGTCGAGCCCGGCCCGGCCGCTACACTCGTGCGCGAGGGGAGTACTTCCGTCGTCCCGTCCCGGTCATTTCGGTGCCGCCACCGGCGCCTCGGGCGGGGGCCCTGTGTGCGCCGCCACTCGGCGGAGCGGCAGGGTGAAGGAGACCTCAGGCCGTTCGACCTGAGGAACCTCCGTGTCTCTCTCCTTGGCGCCGCTCGCGGCGACCGCGACCACCGGGCAGTCCAGCATCGGCACCCCCACGCTCTGGGCGCTGCTGATCGGCGCGGTCGTCGCGCTGCTCGTCCTGGACTTCCTGATCACCCGTCGCCCTCACGAGGTGACCATGCGGGAGGCAGTGGCCTGGTCGGCCTTCTACGTCGCCCTGCCACTCCTCTTCGGCGGCTACGTCTGGGCGGCGTACGGCGGGGACCGGGGGCTGGAGTACTACTCCGGCTACGTCGTGGAGAAGTCCCTGAGCGTCGACAACCTGTTCGTGTTCATGCTCATCCTCAGTGCGTTCGCGGTCCCGGCCGTGCTCCAGCAACGAGTCCTGCTCTACGGCATCATCGGGGCCCTGGTGCTCCGCGGGGTGTTCATCGCCCTCGGGGCAGCCGCCCTCCAGGCCTTCGACTGGGTGTTCCTGCTGTTCGGGCTGGTCCTGGTGGCGACCGCGGTCAAGATCCTGCGCGACGCGGTCACGGGGGCCAACCACGAGGTCGACGTGGACCGGATGGGCAGCGTACGGCTGCTGCGACGGTTCTTCCCGGTGACCGAGGACTACGAGGGCCCTCGGATGCTCTCGCGGGTGGGGGGGCGCCGCGCGCTCACCCCGTTCGCGGTCGTCGTCTTCGCCGTGCTCGCCACCGACATCGTCTTCGCGGTCGACTCGGTGCCGGCGGTCTACGGCATCACCGGCGACCCGTTCCTGGTCTTCGCCACCAACGCGTTCGCGCTGCTGGGACTGCGCTCGCTCTACTTCGTGCTCCAGGGTGCCCTGGACAAGCTCGTCTACCTGGGCTTCGGCCTGGCCGCGATCCTGGCGTTCATCGGGGCCAAGCTGGGGCTGCACTGGGCGCACCTGACCTGGCCCGGGGTCCCGGAGATCCCGACCACGACCTCGCTGCTGGTGATCGTGGGGATCCTCGTGGTGACCACGGTCGGCAGCCTGGTCTCCGTCCGGCGTCGCGAGGCCGCTCGGCGGGCGGTGGAGCCCGCCGGCCAGGACGAGAAGGTCAGCGTGCGCTGACCGGTCGATCCGGCCCCGGCTGGGCCGGCCTGGGTCAGCGGAGGCCGGCGCGGTTGCGCCGGAGTATGTCGGCGTTCAGCGCCGTGGCGAACCAGGTCCAGGCGAGGTACGGCGTCAGTGCCGCCCCCGCCCTGGCGTCGACCCGCCCGACCCTGCGGGCGAGATCGGCGTTCGACAGGTCCAGGGCCAGGATCCCCGCCAGTGCCAGGTCGGGGCGACGGGCCGTGAAGAACAGCCACGACCACGCCGCGTTGAGCCCCAGGTTGAGCCAGGCCGCGCGCTCGATCCGGCGCCGCTCCTCGGGGCCGGCCTCGGCCAGGGCCTGGGCGGTGCTGGCGGCGATCAGGGCGTACAGGGTCGTCCACGCGGGGCCGAAGGCCGCGGGTGGGGGCTGCCAGGGCGGCTTGCGGAGCGACAGGTACCACGCCGAGCGTGGGCGGGTCCCGAGCCCGCCCACCACCGCGGTGGTGAGCACGGCCGGCACCGTGCGACGGAGCTGACGGCCGACCCCGCTCACGCAGGGAGCCCCGTCTGCTCGGAGACCCACTGCCACATCCGTGCCGTGGCCTGGGGTCCGGTACGCGTGCCCCGGCGGAAGTGGGTCGGCCGCGGCCGCCGGTCGTGCCAGAGGCCGCCGCCGGACGGAGGGGGCTCCTCGGCCGCGAGCCAGACCGTGGTGTCGGCGCCCGAGGCGGCGTCGCGCAGGATCGGGCGGGTGAGGGTGTGGAAGGTGGGGAGGGACTCCACCACGCCCGGGGTCGCCGCCCAGCCGGGATGGGTCGCGTAGACGCGCACGCCCGCGGCGCCCCACCGCTCCTGCAGCACGGGCAGCAGCTCCACCTGGGCCCGCTTCGACCGGGCGTACGCCGTGGTGCCCGAGTAGGTGCCGTCGTGGTACTCCGGGTCGTCCTCACGCAGCCGCTGGGCGTACATCCCGCCGGAGGTCACCAGCACCACCCTCGCCTCGTGACCGCTCAGGCTCGGCAGCAGCAGCTCGGTCATCAGCACCGGCCCCAGCACGTGCAGGGCCATGGTCAGCTCGTGGCCCTGGGGCGACTCGGATCGGGTGGGCGGGAGCGCCCCGGCGTTGTGGACGAGCACGTCCAGGCGCGGGACCCGGGCGGTGAAGTCCGCCGCGAACCGGCGTACGTCGTCGAGGTCGGCCACGTCACAGCGGTGGATGTCCACCGTGCCACCGGGCACCTCCGCGACGAGCTCCTTCCTGACCCCGGCCGCCTTGTCGGGGTCGCGCACGACCAGGTGCACCGTCGCCCCCAGCCGGAGCAGGCCGGCGGCGGTGGCGGCGCCCAGCCCCGAGGTGGCTCCGGTGACCGGCACGGGGCGGCCACGCCGG
>NZ_DAOMFK010000055.1:0-15845 GCF_035429765.1 Nocardioides sp.
CCCGGGGTGGCGGGGTCGAGACGGCGGGCCAGGCGCTCCTCCGCCGGTTCCGGGCCGGGTCGGCTCATCGTCCCTCCCTCCCGCGTCCCAGGGCGGTGTGCCACAGGGCCGCCAGCGTCGACGCCGAGGAGAGGGTGGGTGCCGCGGCGGCGCCGGGGCCGGCTGACGCCGTACGGGGCAGCCGGACGGTCAGCGCGCCCGGCCGGATGAGGAAGACCAGCGGCGGCTCCATCGTCAGCGCCTCGCCGTCGACGCCGATCTCGACCGGGCCGGACGAGGTCACCTCGAACGAGTCAGCGGTCCACTCCTGCCAGCCGGGGAAGCGGCGCACCTGGCCGGCGGCCTCGAGGGCTGCGAGCCGCTCGGCGTCCGCGGCACCGCGCACCACCAGCGAGACGACGCCCAGCTCGCCACCGTCCAGGCGTGGCCGGGTGCCCGCGCGCCGCAGGTGGGAGAGCCGGTAGGGGTTGTTCGACACCAGCACCAGGTCCGCGGTGGTGGCCGTCTCTCCGGACGGCAGCGAGAACCGCAGGTCCAGCGGAGTGGCCCCGGGACCGATCAGGTCCGGCAGCAGCGCGGCCGCGGTCTGGACCTTGGCCTCGCGGTACTCCGCGGCCTGGACGATCCGGGCATAGACCCCGAGCGAGGCGTTGTTCACGAAGACCCGGCCGTTCACCTCGGCCAGGTCGATCCGCAGCTCCACCCCGTCCTCGAACGCGTCCAGGGCACCCACGACGTCGGCCCGGTCCAGACCGAGGTCGAGCGCGAAGTGGTTGCGGGTGCCCGCGGGCACCACCACCAACGGGATCCCGTGCCGGCTGGCGACCGACGCGACGAGTGCCTGCGAGCCGTCACCTCCAGCCATTCCGATCACGTCCGCGCCACGCCGCACCGCGTCCTCGGCGATCGCCAGCAGGTCCGAGCCGGGGGTCAGTACGACGGGCTCGATGCCCCGCTCGCGGCAGCGCCCCTCCAGGTCGAACCGCTCCGCCTTCCCGCCCCCTGACCGCAGGTTCATGATCAGGACCGGGTGCCTCGGCGGCGTGGCCGCGGTCCGGCCGACGGGGCTCTGTGCTCCGGCGCCGCCCAGGGCGACCCGTGCCGCCGCCGTCGACACGGCAGCCAGGACCAGGCCCACCACGAGGACCCGCACGCTGCCGCTGGCCACCATCACCACGGCGAACGCCACCACCGCGAGTGCCCCGACGGCGAGCGCGACGAGCCGGACCGGGCCCCGTCGAGACACGGCGAGCCAGGCGGCGCCGACCACCGTGGCGAGCGAGGCCACCCCGACCAGCAGGACCTCCCAGCGGTGCACCGTGACCGCCACCAGGTAGCCCATGGCGGCGAGCAGGGTCAGGAACGCCGCCCAGGCAGCGACCTGCTGGGCGCGGGTGGGTGCTGCCGCCGTGGTCGGCCCGCTCATCAGCGCTCCTCTCCCTGGGTCCAGGTCTCTCCCGACTCAGCCAGGTACGCCGCCACCGCCTCGTCGAGGGTGGGGTAGAAGTGGGCGGGGTCGATGGTGCGGTCCAGCTCGTAGCGCTGGATCTTGTCCCGCACCGGGTCCTTGAGCTCCGCGAGCACCAGGGACACACCGCGGGCGTTGAGCCAGGAGTCCAGCTCCTGCAGCATGTCGGCGGCCGTGGTGTCGACGTCGGTGATCGGCTCGGCGGCGACCAGCACCCAGCGGAGCCCGGCGCGCTCCTCCGCGAGGGCTCGCACGGTGTCCCCGAACACTCGCGAGTTGGCGAAGATGAGCGGGGCGTCGAACCGGAGCACGACCAGACCCGGCACCAGCTCGGTCCCGGGGTAGCGGCGGTTGTCGTGGAGCCCGGCCAGGCCCTCGACCCGGCCCAGCTCGGCCTGGTAGGGCCACCACACCCGGCGGAAGACGTTGAGGATCGACAGGGCGACCGCCAGCAGGATGCCCGGGAGGACGCCCAGCAGCGCCACCCCGAGCAGGGCGGCCATCGACAGCGCGAACTCGGTCCGCCGCTGCGCCCACAGCCGCCGGGTGGCCGGGACGTCGGCCAGGGACAGGGCGGCGGCGATGACGATCGCCCCCAGCGTGGGCTGTGGCACGTACTGCATCAGCTCGGTGGCGAAGACGAGCACGAAGGTGATGACGGCGGCGCCGACGACCCCGGTCACCTGGGAGCGGGACCCGGCCTGCTCGGACACGGCGGTGCGCGACCCGCTCGTGCTGACCGGGAAACCCTGGAACAGCCCCGCGGCGAGGTTCGCCGCGCCGATCCCGATCATCTCCTGGTCCCCGTGCACCCGCTCGCCCCGGCGGGCCGCGAACGACGACGCCGTCGACATCGTGTCCGCCAGGGCCACCACCGCGATGGCGACCGCCCCCAGGAGCAGCTCGGGAACGTCGCCCCAGGGGACGGTGGGGACGGTGAGCGGCGGGAAGCCCTGGGGAAGCACTCCGATGGTGTCCACCCCCTCGGCCTGGAGGTCGAGCAGGTTGACCGACACGGCGGCCAGGACCACGACCACGAGCACCGCGGGGACCTTGGGCAGCAGCCGCTGCAGGAGCAGGATCCCGGCCAGTGAGCCCACCCCGAGCACGGCTGCGGTCAGCAGGGCCTCCCCGTCCGCGAGCCCCGCCACCACGGCCCTGGCCTCCGCGAGGAGCCCGTCGGCGTCCACGGAGAAGCCGAACAGCTTGGGCAGCTGCCCGACGATGATGGTGAGCGCCAGCCCGTTCATGTACCCGATCTGGGTCGGCTTGGAGAGCAGGTCGGCCACGAAGCCGAAGTGGGCCAGCCCGGCCAGCACCATCACCGCGCCCACCAGCAGGGCGAGGACGGAGGCGAGGGCGACGGCTCGCGCCGGGTCGCCCCCGGCCAGCGCGAGCGGTGCGATCGTGGCGGCGATCATCGGGCCCAGGGAGGAGTCCGGGCCGAGCACCAGGACCCGCGAGGGGCCGAACACGGCGTACCCCAGCAGGCACAGGATCGAGGTGTAGAGGCCGGTCACCGGCGGCAGTCCCGCCAGCTCGGCGTACGCCATCCCCTGGGGGACCAGGAGGGCCGAGAGCACCAGGCCCGCGACGACGTCCTTGCCCAGCCAGCCACGCTCGTAGGAGGCGGCCACCGCGAGGCCCGGCACGTAGTGGCGCAGCCCGCCGGGGCGATCCGACCCGGGGGCCAGCTCGGGTACGGCCATCGGCGCCCTCCTCGTTCCCGGGCCGGCGCGCGGCTCACGCTGCCGGCCCGGGACCGATGCTGCCACGAGCCGAGCCGCTGGTCCTCACCCCGCGGGGAGGAGGTCGGGGACGGCCTCGACAGCGCCCCCCGGGGTCACTACGGTGCGTCCATGAGACGTAGATCACACCGTGCCCTGCTGGTCTCGGCGGCCGCGCTGGCGGCCGCGTTCCTCGGCCTCGCCCCGGTGGGCCCCAGCGGAGCCGCTGACCGGGTGAGCGGGTCGGCTGCGCGGCCGGACCGGGTGGTGATCATCGTGGTCGACGCGCTGTCGCGGGAGATCGTGGACCGCTACGGCATGAGCAACGTCCGGGCCCTGATGGACCAGGGCGCGGCGAGCCCCAAGGGCTACCTGGGCCACCTCGGCTCGGTGACCGTCGTGACCCACAACGTCTTGACCACCGGCCTGCTGCCCAAGCACATGGGCTGGGTCGAGGAGGGCTACCGCGACGTCGACCAGGTGCTGGCCGGGCAGGGCGCCAACGAGTCCGACCTCTGGGTGACCAGCGACTGGACCAGGGACCAGATGTTCGCCGTGCAGAACCACGTCGGCTACCCCCACCTCGCGGACTACCTGCACACCTTCCGACCGGGCTCGACGGTGGTCACGGTGAGTCCCAAGGCCTACGCCGCCTGGGCCTTCGGCGGGTCCGGGTCCGACAGCATCGTCACCTTCTCCTCGCGCAGCTACGACTGCGACGGGGACGGCGTCAACAACTGGCGCGGACCGACCGGTGTCAACGTGCCGAAATACCTCTCCGAGCCCGTCTGCGGGCGCTGGTACGTCGACTCCAGCAGCTCCCTCACCTACGACACGCTGCTCTCGCCGGCCCGGATGTACCCGCTGGACGGCAACCGGTACACCGCCGGCACCGACCCGGCCCACCAGGGCAGCGACGTGTGGGCGGCCGATGCGGCGATCGCCGCGATGGACAACGAGGACTGGAGCGGGATCTTCGTCACGCTGCCCGGCGTCGACAAGGCGGCCCACATGTGGGGGAGCGTCGACGACCCGGGCGGGCCGGACCCGCAGACCCACCTGGCCAACGCGGCAGCCGTGGCGGATGCCCAGGTCGGCAAGATCATCGACCACCTGCGAGACAGCGGAGAGCTGGACAACACCCTGGTCGTGCTCACCGCCGACCACGGGTCGGTCCCCGCCCGGTCCTTCCACGGGGTGGACGACGGCACCAGCGGCAGGGGCTTCAACAACTGGTACTACGGGACCCTGGAGAACGGCACCTACACCTCGCCCCAGCCCGACCTGGCCCCGCTCATGGCGACCGGCAACATCTCGATGAGCTACTCCGACTCGATGCTGTCGACCTGGCTCGCCGACACCTCGCCGGAGTCGACGGCGGCCGTGGTCGAGGCGATGCGGGGGCTACCCGGTGTGTCCGCGGTCTGGGTGCGCGACGGGGACCGGTTCCGGCTGGCCTCCACGGTGCGCTGGGACTTGATGGCTCGTGACGGGGAGCGTGCCTGGTTCGGCCGGCACGCCCGTGAGCTGGTCGACACCATGGCGGCTGAGTCCGGACCGGACGTGATCGGCACGCTGGTCGACGACACGACCTACTCGGTGGCCGGGGACCACGGGGGGATCCAGCGCCGCAGCCAGCAGATCCCGATCGT
The DNA here is from genome assembly GCF_035429765.1 of Nocardioides sp. Classification (GTDB taxonomy): domain Bacteria; phylum Actinomycetota; class Actinomycetes; order Propionibacteriales; family Nocardioidaceae; genus Nocardioides. The sequence goes on from NZ_DAOMFK010000055.1 coordinate 4,848, forward strand.
GTTCGCCGGCGGCGGCGTGGGGTCGAGGGACCTGAGCCAGCCGGTCCGCTCCGTCGACGTGATGCCCACCGTGCTGAATCGGCTCGGCATCGCGGCGACCTACCCGATGGACGGGAGGGCCTGGCAGCTGCCCAGCGCCCGATAGCTGCGCGTGTCCTCCCCGGTTCGGGGAGAGGGCGTCCCTACCCTGAGGGAGGGCCGGCGGACCGCTCCGTCGACCCTCCCTTCCCCGGACGACCAGCGAGGCACCGCGCATGGCGAACAGCGTCATCGGCCGTGACATGGCCGTCGATCTCGGAACCTCCAGCACGCTGGTCTACGTCCGTGGCCGGGGCGTGCTGCTGGACGAGCCGTCCGTGGTGGCCCTCAACGCGGCCACGGGCGAGCTGGTCGCGGTCGGCCACGAGGCGAAGCGGATGGTCGGCAGGGCCCCGGACGCGATCACCCCGGTCCGGCCGCTCCGTGACGGCGTGGTCGCCGACTTCGAGGCCACCGAGCAGATGCTGCGGCACTTCATCCAGCAGGTGCACCGGCGCCGCTACCTGGCCAAGCCCCGGATGGTGATTTGCGTGCCCAGCGGCGTCACCGCCGTCGAGCAGCGTGCCGTCAAGGAGGCCGGCTACCAGGCAGGGGCCCGCCGGGTCTACGTGATCGAGGAGCCGATGGCCGCGGCCATCGGCGCGGGCCTGCCCGTGCACGAGGCGACCGGCCACATGGTCGTCGACGTGGGGGGTGGCACCACCGAGGTCGCGGTGATCTCCCTCGGTGGGATCGTCACCTCCCTGTCGGTCCGGGCGGCCGGCGACGACCTGGACCAGGCGGTCATCGCCTGGATGAAGAAGGAGCACTCCCTGATGCTGGGGGAGGGCACGGCCGAGGAGACCAAGATCGCGCTCGGCTCGGCCTTCCCGACCCTCCACGAGCGGCGCGCCGACGTGCGTGGCCGCGACCTGGTCTCGGGGCTGCCGCGCACCGTGGCCGTGTCGAGTGCCGAGGTGCGCCAGGCGCTCGAGGAGCCGCTGCACGCCATCATCGACGCCGTCCGCACCACGCTGGACCAGACGCCGCCCGAGCTCGCCGGCGACATCTTGGACCGGGGCATCGTGCTCACCGGCGGTGGCGCCCTTCTCACCGGTCTCGACGAGCGGCTGCGGCACGAGACGGGGATGCCGGTGCACGTCGCCGAGCAGCCGCTCACCTCGGTCGTCAGGGGGGCCGGCCGGTGCGTGGAGGAGTTCGAGGCCCTGCAGCAGCTGCTCGTGACGGAGCGGCGGAGACCGGCATGACCCCACCGGGCGGGTCCCACCAACGACCCCGGGCGCTGCTGCTCGCGCTCGTGCTGACCTGCGTGACCCTGGTGACCCTCGACCGTCAGGGCGGCGACTCCTCGCCGGTCGAGCCGCTGCGTGAGCTCGCGGGGGAGGTGGTGGGTCCCGTCGAGGCCGCGGCGACCACCGTGGCCGCGCCGTTCACGGCCCTGCCGGCCTGGTTCCGCAGCCGGAGCTCGCTCCGGCAGGACGTGGCCGAGCTTGAGGCCGAGAACTCCCAGCTGCGGGCGAGACTGGCGACCAGCGACTTCAACCGCAACCGTCTCGCGGAGTACGACCGGCTCACCGCCGCCGCCCAGGAGGCGGGCACGGCCCTGGTCCCCGCCCGCGTGGTGGCGATGGGGCCGGTGCAGTCCTTCTCCCGCACCGTCACGATCGACGCCGGCTCACGAGCTGGGGTCGGGCCGGACATGACCGTCGTCAACGCCGACGGTCTGGTCGGTCGTGTGCTCCGGGTCACCCGGGACACCGCGACCGTGCTGCTGGTGCTGGATGCCGACTCGGTGGTGGGCGGCCGGGTGGGGGAGAGCATGGAAGTCGGGTTCCTCCGCGGCCGCGGGGTGGTGGGCAGCGACGGCCGGCTGGATCTCGAGCTCGTGGACGCCGCGGCGGTGCCCGCGAAGGGCGACGTGGTCGTCACCTGGGGCAGCACCGGCGGCGCCCCCTACGTCGCGGGCGTCCCGGTCGGGCAGGTCACCGAGGTCTACGCGAGCGTGCGGGACAGCACCACCCGGGCCGTCATCCGACCCTTCGTGGACTTCAGCGCCCTCGATCTCGTCGGCGTGGTCGTCGCGTCGGGCACCCGCAGCGACCGCGCGGTCATCGAGGCCGACGGGAGGCTGCGGTGACCGGGCTGCACGCCGGCACCGCGCTCGGGGCCGTGGCCGTCGCCCTGGTGCTGCAGGTCTCGGTGCTGTCCCACCTCGCCTGGTTCGGCGTCGCCCCGGACCTGTGCCTGCTCGTGGTGGTGGCGGCCGGACTGAGCCGGGGCCCCACCTCCGGCATGCTCGTGGGGTTCGCCGCCGGGCTGGCTCTCGACCTGGTCCCACCGGCCGACCACCTCGCCGGCCGGTGGGCGCTCGCGCTGGTCCTCGCCGGCTACGTCGCCGGACGCGTGCGTCCGGCCGGGAACGTCGGCCTTCCCGTCACCTTGGGCACGGTCGCGGTCTGCTCCCTCGTGGCCACCTCGGTATTCGCGCTGAGCGGCCTGGTGCTCGGTGACCTGGACCTGGGCGTCCCCGGCCTGCTTCAGGTCGTGCTGATCTCGGTGCTGCTGGACGTGGCGCTGGCCGCGCTGGTGGTGCCGTGGCTCACCCGGCTGCTCTCCGTGGGTGAGCCGGAACGGGTGATGGCCTGATGGCCTCCCTCCCCGGCGTCGGTCCGGCCGGGCCGGCGGCGGCTCGGGCCCGGCGCAGCCGGCTGCGACTGGTGGTCATCCAGGCCCTCGCCTTCTCCCTGTTCGCCACGCTGCTCGCACGGCTGTACTACCTGCAGGTCGAGGGTGGGGAGGGCTACCAGGCCCGGGCCGCCTCGCAGTCGGTGCGCGAGATCGTCCAGCAGCCGGCGCGCGGTCTGATCGTGGACGACCAGGGTCGACCGCTGGTCGCGAACCGCACCTCGTGGGTGATCTCGGTCGACCGCAGCGTGCTGGCGCGGCTCACCCCGCCGGACCGCGACCGGCTCCTGCGCCGGATCGCCGACGCGGTCGGCGTCCGGCCGGCGCGGATCCGGGCCAGGCTCGAGGACTGTGCCAGCGAGGACAGCGTGCGCGGGGAGTGCTGGAACGGCTCCCCCTACCAGCCCGTCCCGGTCGCCGAGGACGTGCGTCAGGGTGTCGCCCTGCGCATCCTCGAGCAACCGGAGGACTACCCGGCGGTGCTCGCCGAGCAGCAGACCGTGCGGGCCTACCCGCGGCCGTACGGCGTCAACCTGGCCCACGTGCTGGGCTATCTCAGCCCGGTCACCCAGGACGAGCTCGACCGGGCCACCCAGGAGGGGGACGACTCCCTCAACGGTGCCTCCTCGGTCGGCCGGGCCGGGGTAGAGCGCAGCTACGACCGCTGGCTGCGCGGCCGCCCCGGCTACCGCAGCGTGGCCGTCGACTCCCTCGGACGGGTCCTCGGTGACGACGGGACGGTCGAGGCCACCCCCGGGGACACGCTGGTGACCACGATCGACGCGCGCGTGCAGAGCCTGGTGGAGCGCCAGCTCGCCGCCACCATCCGCACGGCCAGGGCCACCTTCGACCCGGTGACCCACCGCAACTACGTGGCCGACTCCGGTGCGGTGGTGGTCATGGAGGCCCGGACCGGGCGCATCGTGGCGATGGCGAGCCAGCCGACGTACAACCCACAGGCCTGGGTGGGCGGGATCTCCACCGGCCAGCTGAAGCGGCTGTACTCCGAACGGGCGGGAACCCCGCTGCTGGGCCGGGCCACCCAGGGACAGTTCGCCCCCGGGTCGACCTGGAAGCCGATCATGAGCGTGGGGGCGCTGAACAACGGGTTCACGCCGAGCACCCGGCTCGCCTGCTCCTCGGGGCTGCAGGTGGGCAACCGGTGGTTCAAGAACTACGAGTCCGCCTCCTACGGGTCGATCGGCTTCGACCAGGCGCTCCAGCTGTCCTGCGACACCTTCTTCTACCGCATCGGTCTCCACTACTGGCAGAAGTACGGCTCCGACCCCACCGACGTCGACGCCCGGGACCCGCTGGTGGAGGAGGCCAAGGGCTTCGGGTTCGGGCACGAGACCGGCATCGACCTGCCGGGAGAGGCGCCCGGGCGCATCGCCGACCGGCACTGGAAGCTCGAGTACTACAAGGCGATGAAGGACTACTACTGCGAGCTGGACACGGAGCCCGGCCAGGACTTCCTGCACCTGTTCGCCCACGAGTTCTGCCTCGAGGGCAGCTGGTACCGGGCCGGTGACGCGGTGAACTACGCCATCGGCCAGGGTGACACCATCGTCACCCCGCTCCAGCTGGCGCGTGCCTACGCCGCCCTGTCCAACGGCGGCACCCTCTTCGAGCCGCGCATCGGCAAGGCCATCGTGAGCCCGGAGGGCCGCATCGTCCGGCGGATCCCGCCCAAGGTGGCCGGTCGCGTGCCCGCCACGAAGGCCTCCCTGGCCTACGTCGACCAGGCCCTGCTGGGCACCGCGAAGGTCGGCACGATGGCCTGGCGGATGGGCGGCTTCCCCCTCGACCGCGTGCACATCCGATCCAAGACCGGCTCCGCCGAGGTCCACGGCAAGCAGTCCACCTCGTGGGTGGCGTCGTACGACGAGAACTACGTCGTGGTGATGATGGTCAGCCAGGCGGGGACGGGCTCGGGCACCTCCGGGCCTGCCGTCCGCCGCATCTGGGAGGGCCTGTACGGCATCCGTGGCACCTCGGTCGACCCGGCGCGGGCGCTGATCCCCGGCACGGTGCCGCCGGCTGGCCTGCCGACCTTCGCCCGGGACGGCTCGATCCTGCCTCCGGGAAGGAGCAGACGATGACCGAGTCCGCCCGGGACGGGCACGCCCGGCTGCGGGCCCCGGGTCTGGACTGGGTGCTGATGGGCGCGGTGCTCGGCCTGCTCGTGATCGGCACCCTGCTGGTCTGGTCGGCGACGTCGTCGCGGGAGGCCCTCACCGGGGGTGACCCGACGGCGTACCTGAGCAAGCAGCTGAGCAACGTCGCCATCGGACTGGTGCTGATGGCGGTGGTGATGGCCGTCGACCACCGCTGGCTGCGCATCCTCACCCCTGCGGTCTACCTCGCCTCGGTCGTCGGGCTGGTCCTGGTGCTGTCGGTCGGGGCGACCGTCAACGGGTCGCGCTCCTGGCTGGACCTGGCCGGCCTCTCGATCCAGCCGTCGGAGTTCGCCAAGCTCGCGGTGGTCGTCGGCATGGCGCTAGTCGTGGCGGAGCGGGCGGAGGGCGGGTGGCGGCACGCGGTCGGCCGCGTCGACGTCCTCGCCATGCTGGCCGTGGCGGCACTCCCCGCCGTGCTGATCCTGCTCCAGCCCGACCTGGGCACGATGCTGGTGCTGTCGGCGACCGTGTTCGGTGTGCTCGCCGCTGCGGGTACCCCGCGGCGCTGGCTGGCGGTGCTGGCGGGCAGCGCACTCGGGGCGGCCGCGGCGGCCGTCGCGCTCGGGGTCCTCCGGCAGTACCAGATCGACCGCTTCCTCGCCTTCACCAACCCCCAGCTGGACCCCCGCGGGGCGGGCTACAACACCGAGCAGGCCAGGATCGCGGTCGGCAACGGGGGGCTGTTCGGCCAGGGACTCTTCGCCGGGTCGCAGACGCGCTCGGGGTTCGTGCCTGAGCAGCACACCGACTTCATCTTCACCGTCGCGGGGGAGGAGCTGGGCCTGGTGGGGGCCGGCCTGCTCATCGTGCTCCTCGGCGTGGTGGTCTGGCGGGCCCTGGTGATCGCGGCGGCCGCCGACGACCTCTTCGGCCGGGTGGCCGCCGCCGGGATCGCCTGCTGGTTCGGGTTCCAGGCGTTCCAGAACATCGGGATGTGCCTGGGCATCATGCCGGTGACCGGCGTCCCGCTGCCGTTGGTGTCCTACGGCGGGTCGGCGATGTTCGCCTGCCTGATCGCCGTCGGCATGCTGCACAACATCCGCCTCCGCACCGAGGGTGCCCTCCCGACCGGGCTGCTGGCCCCGGCCCGCACCTTCGTCGGCCGCTGAGTCGGGACGGGCAAGGAATCCACCCGGACGGCCGGTTCGACGTACCCTGGGTCGGTTGTCGTCCCGTGAGGTGTGCACCTGTGACCGATTCGCTGTTCCCGCGACTGGAGCCCCATCTGCCGACCGTGCAGAAGCCGATCCAGTACGTCGGTGGCGAGCTGAACTCCTCGGTGAAGGAGTGGAGCTGCGCGCCCCGGGGCGAGACGGTCCGGTGGGCGCTGATGTACCCCGACGCGTACGAGGTGGGCCTGCCGAACCAGGGGGTGCAGATCCTCTACGAGGTGCTCAACGAGCGGGACTGGATCCTGGCCGAGCGCACCTACGCGGTGTGGCCCGACCTGGAGCGGGTGATGCGGGCCGAGGGGATCCCCCAGTTCACCGTGGACGCGCACCGGCCGGTGCGCGACTTCGACCTGCTCGGGGTGAGCCTGTCCACCGAGCTCGGCTACACCAACCTGCTCAACGCGCTGGACCTGGCCGGGCTGCCGCTGCACGCTGTCGACCGGAGCGAGCGCGACCCGATCGTGCTGGTCGGCGGGCACGCCGCCTTCAACCCGGAGCCGATCGCCGACTTCGTCGACGCTGCGGTCATGGGGGACGGGGAGGAGATCGTGCTCGCGATCTCCGAGGTGGTCCGTGAGTGGAAGGAGCAGCAGCGCCCCGGCGGACGGGAGGAGCTGCTGCGACGGCTGGCGGTGAGCGGCGGCGTGTACGTGCCCGGTTTCTACGACGTCACCTACGCCGCCGACGGGCAGATCGAGGCGGTCGTCCCCAACCGGCCCGGGATCCCCTTCCGCGTCCGCAAGCACACCCTGATGGACCTCGACAAGTGGCCGTACCCCGCCAAGCCGCTGGTGCCGCTCGCGGAGACCGTGCACGAGAGGTACTCGGTGGAGATCTTCCGCGGCTGCACCCGCGGGTGCCGGTTCTGCCAGGCCGGGATGATCACCCGACCGGTGCGCGAGCGCTCGATCGAGACCATCGGGTCCATGGTCGACCAGGGCGTCCGCCGGACCGGGTTCGAGGAGGTCGGTCTCCTCTCGCTGTCCTCCGCGGACCACTCCGAGATCGCCGAGGTGGCCACCGCGCTCGCCGACCGCTACGAGGGCAGCAACGTCTCCCTCTCGCTGCCCTCCACCCGGGTGGACGCCTTCAACATCACCCTCGCCGACGAGTTCTCCCGCAACGGGCGGCGCTCCGGGCTGACCTTCGCTCCCGAGGGCGGCTCGGACCGGATGCGACGGGTGATCAACAAGATGGTCACCGAGGAGGACCTCATCCGCACCGTGGCGACGGCGTACTCCCACGGCTGGCGGCAGGTCAAGCTCTACTTCATGTGCGGGCTGCCCACCGAGACCGACGAGGACGTGCTGGCGATCGCCGACCTGGCCCGACGGGTGATCGCCACCGGCCGGGAGGTCTCGGGGCGCCACGACATCCGCTGCACGGTGTCCATCGGCGGGTTCGTGCCCAAGGCGCACACGCCCTTCCAGTGGGCCGGCCAGCTCGACCACGAGACGACCGACGACCGCCTGCGCAAGCTGCGCGAGGCGGTCCGGGCGGACAAGCGGTACGGGCGGGCGATCGGGTTCCGCTACCACGACGGCAAGCCCGGCACCATCGAGGGGCTGCTGTCGCGGGGCGACCGGCGGGTCGGCCCGGTCATCGAGGCGGTGTGGCGCGACGGCGGCCGGTTCGACGGCTGGAGCGAGCACTTCTCCTTCGACCGGTGGGCCGAGGCCGCCCAGAAGGCGCTGGCGGGGACGGGCGTGGACCTGGACTGGTTCACCACCCGCGAGCGGGACTACGACGAGGTGCTCCCGTGGGACCACCTCGACTCCGGGCTCGACAAGGACTGGCTGTGGGCCGACTGGGAGGCCGCCCTCGACCCTGCGGGCGGCGAGGAGGTCGAGGACTGCCGGTGGACCCCGTGCTACGACTGCGGCGTGTGTCCCGAGATGGGCACCGAGACCCAGATCGGGCCGACCGGCCGCACCCTGCTTCCGCTGCACGTGCGCTGACCCGATGAGGCTGGTCACCGACCGGGAGCGCCGGGCCCGGCTGGCCACGCGCCATGCCCTGGCGCCCGCGGCCAGGACGACCGGTCCGGAGGAGGCCACCCGGGCCATGGCGGTGCTGCACGCCACCGAGCCGGCCACCGTCTACCTGTCCCTGGCGGCCCGGGTCGATGCCCTGACGGTGGCCGACGTGGAGCGCGCGCTGTACGCCGAGCGCACCCTGGTCAAGCAGCTCGCCATGCGCCGGACCCTCTTCGTCCTCCCACGCGACCTGCTGCCGGCCGCCTGGGGCAGCGCCAGCGCCCGGGTGGCCGGGCTGCTGCGTGGGCCGCTCGCGCGGGAGGCCGAGCGGGCCGGGCTGGCCGAGGACGGGGAGACCTGGCTGGCCGAGGCGTGCCGGGCCGTGGTCGACCGGCTCGCCGACGGGTCCGCGCTCTCGACCCAGGAGCTGCGCGAGCAGCTCCCGGAGCTGAGCGGCCGGATCGAGCTGTCGATGGGCAAGTCCTACGGCGGCTCGTTCCCGATCGCGCCCCGGGTGCTGACCCAGCTCGCGGCGGAGGGGCGGATCGTGCGGGGGGCCAACGCCGGCCAATGGCGGGTGTCGCGTCCGTTGTGGTCGTCGATGGCGAGCTGGCTGGGCCACCTGCCCGGGCCGTGGCCGGCCAGGGAGGGGTACGCCGAGCTCGCTCGGCGCTACCTGACCACCTTCGGCCCCGCGACCGCGGAGGACCTGCGCTGGTGGCTGGGCGCCACGGCGGGGATCGTGCGGCAGGCGCTCGCCGACGCCGCGGCGGTCGAGGTCCGCCTGGAGGGCGGCGCCACCGGCTGGCTGCTGCCCGGGGACGCCGACGAGGTTCCCGAGGTGGCCCCCTGGTGCGCCCTGCTACCGGTCCTGGACCCGACCACGATGGGCTGGAAGCAGCGCGACTTCCTCCTCGGGCCGCACGGTCCGGCCGTGTTCGACCGGAACGGCAACGCCGGCACCACTGCGTGGTGGGAGGGTCGCGTCGTGGGCTGCTGGGTGCAGGACGAGCAGGGCACCGTGGAGGTGTTCCTGCTCGAGGACGTGGGGCGCGAGGGCCGCGCGGCACTGGCCGCCGAGGCGGCCCGCCTCACCACCTGGCTGGGCGGCGTACGGGTGGGCAGCCTGTACTCCGCGCCCGCGATGCGGGCCGCCCTGGACGAGGCCGGCACCCGCTGAGGCGGTGCCGCCGGGCCTCAAGAGGCGGGAGGCCGCGTTTCGCCGCCGCCCTGGTACGGCGCTAGCGTGGCCGGGTGCCCACCCAGCCCCCCCAGCAGGCTCCTCCGGTGCAGCGTCTGCGGATCCGCTACGCCAAGCGGGGCCGGCTGCGCTTCACCAGCCACCGTGACTTCTCCCGTGCGTTCGAGCGCGCCGTCGTCAGGGCCGGTGTGCCGATGGCGTACTCCTCGGGCTTCAACCCCCATCCGCGCATCTCCTACGCGGGTGCGGCGCCCACCGGGGCGGCCAGCGAGGCGGAGTACCTCGAGATCGGCCTGGCCCGGACCGTGGCACCGGCCACCGTCCTCGCGGAGCTGGCGGCGGCGATGCCACCCGGCCTGGACGTGCTCGACGTGGTGGAGTCACCGGGCGGCGCGCTGGCCGACCTCCTGCAGGCCAGCCGCTGGCAGGTGGAGCTCACCCTGCCGCCGGAGCCGGTGGCCACCGCGGTGGCGACCTTCCTCGCCCAGGAGTCCGTGCCCGTGTCGCGGATGACCCGCAAGGGGCTCCGGGAGTTCGACTGCCGGGCCGCGGTGCTGTCCCTGACCGTGCACCCGCACGGGGCGGGAACCCGGCTCGTCCTGGTGCTCAGGCACACCGACCCGATGGTCCGTCCCGACGACGTGCTGACCGGCCTGGAACGACTTGCCGGACTGGCACCACCCGCGCCGCCCCTGCTGACGAGGCTCGCGCAGGGCCGGTGGGACGCGGGGCGCGAGCAGGTCACCGACCCGCTGGCCTGACCGGTTGGCGCCGAGACGCCGGCGGCGTGTGCGATACTCAGCGTGGTCGGCAGGTGACGTCCAGGCGTGCCTGACGACCCGACGACGTTCTCGCCGGGCCCGGTACGCCGGGGTCGGCACGATGGGTGAGGGTCGTCCCCGACCGCGACGCGGCCAGGCTGGAGTCGGTGACAGCGATTCCGCCGAGGTGTTTGGTCACCGGGCCCAGCGACCGCGGCAGGTGACGGTCTGCTCCCTGCGACGCGCAGGTGCGGAGGGTGTCGTCGCCACCGAAGGCTTTGCGCCGCGGTCTCGATGAGACCCGGTGCCGACACCCGGCGGGATCCGCCGGAAGAGGAGCGCACATGCTCGAGGACAGCCCGACCGACGCGCCGACGCGCGAGGGGGACGCGGGGCCGGAGGAGGCCGCGGCCGGCGCTGGGAGCGCCACCACGACCGCGCCGAAGAGCGCGGCACGCAAGAAGTCCCCTGCCACGAAGACCGCCGCGAAGAAGGCCACGACGAGGAAGGCCACCTCGACGCGGTCCTCGCGGCAGGACGCCCCGCCCGCCGCCGAGGCCGCCGAGCCGGTCGCCGAGGCCGACCGTGGCACCGAGCCGGGCCAGGAGGCGTCTGCGCCGGGGGTCGAGCAGCCCGAGAAGCCGGCCAAGAAGGCCAAGGCGAAGAAGAAGTCCGCCGCCAAGAAGCCCCTGGCCGCGGCTGCCTCCGAGGACGCGTCCGTCGAGCCTGTGGCGACCGCCGAGACCGAGCCGGCCGCCGCCGAGACCGAGACGGCCGCTCCCGCCGTCGGGCTCCCGGTCTTCCAGGCGCCTGCGACGGCTGCTCCACGCCGACGTACCCGGGCCAAGGCCGCGCCTGTCGAGGAGCCCGAGACGGAGGCGGGGCCGGGGACCGAGGAACTGGAGCCGGGTGCCGAGCCGGCCGAGGGCGGTGAGGAGGAGGCCGACGACGCCACCCCCCGCCGACGTCGCCGGCGCGGTGGCC
>NZ_DAOMFK010000056.1:0-12577 GCF_035429765.1 Nocardioides sp.
GGACCAGCTCGCGGGCCTGGTCCACGCGCAACACCGCGGGGAGTGAGCGGTGCGGCCTGGGCGACCCCAGAGCGGCGCCCGCGTCGCTCGGCGCCCGACCGGTGCGCACGAGCCAGGCCGTGAAGGTGCGGGCGGCGGTCGCCCGTCGGGCCAGCGTGGTGCGGGCCTTGCCCAGCGTCTGCTGCTTGGCCAGCCAGCTGCGCAGGCACCGGAGGTCGAGGTCCGCGGCGGCTTCCAGACCCATCCGGTGGGCGTGCACGAGCAGGTCGGCGACGTCGGAGCGGTAGGCGCGCACCGTGTGGGGGGTCAGGTTCCGCTCGGCGACCAGGTGGCGCTCGTAGTCGGCGAGGAGCCTGCTCATCGCCTCGGGCAGCTCTCCGGCTGGGTCCTCGGCGGCCATGGGCCGAGTCTACGAACGCGTCCGGTCGCTGCCGCGCCACCGCGCCGCTGACCGCACCCCGGGCCTCGGTTCACCGGTGGGCCGGCGGCGCGAGGCGCCAGCCGGCGGAGGACCGCTGGACCAGCCCCAGCTGGTGCAGGCGTTCCAGGCCCGTGCCGACCTCGGCCAGGCCGACACCGGCGGTGCGCGCCACCGACTCCACGGTCGCGGAGCCGTACACCGGCACGGCGTCCAGGACCTGCTGGTGCCGCAGACTGAGCGTGTCGCGGACCCGTGCGTCGCCCCGCCGGGGCCTGGTGAGGTGCTCGCCCGCGACTCCCACCATCTCCAGCACCTCCGCACCGTCGGTCACCAAGGTGGCGGCCCCGGAGCGGATCAGCTGGTGCACTCCCTGGGAGGTGGCACTGGTCACCGGGCCGGGCACTCCGAGCAGGGTCCGGTTCAGCCGCTCCGCCCAGTTCGCGGTGTTGAGCGCGCCGCTGCGCAGGGCTGCCTCCACCACCACGGTTCCGCGGGTGAGTGCGGCGATCAGCCGGTTGCGGGCCAGGAAGCGCAGCCGGGTCGGTGAGCAGCCCGGCGGCACCTCGGCCAGCACCGCCCCGACCTCCCCGATGTGGTCGATCAGCCGACGGTGCGCCTCCGGGTAGACCCGGTCGACGCCGCAGGCCAGCACGGCGACCGTGGGCCCGTCGGCGGCCAGCGCGCCCCGGTGCGCGGCCTGGTCGATGCCGAACGCTGCGCCCGAGACCACGCACACGCCGGCTTGCGCGACGCTGGCCGCGATCGAGCCCGCGACATCGGCGCCGTAGCTGGTGGCGGAGCGCGAGCCGACCACCGCGACCGAGCGACTCAGCGCTGCGAGCGGGAGCGGACCACGCACCCACAGCCCCAGCGGTGGTCCCCCACGCCGCTGCACCGGCTCGGCGCGAACCAGGTCGTCGCACCCTCCCGGCCAGTCGGTGTCACCGGGCACGACGAACCGGAAGCCGAGCCGGTCAGCGAGCTCCAGGTCGCGCGCCGGCTCGGACCCGGTCAGTCGGCCGGCGACGTCGTGGAACAGCGGGTGCTCCTCCCGCTGGGCGAGCAGACGGTCGCGCACCGTCACCGCACCGTGCTCCGCCACCGCCGCGGCGAGTCGGGGGTCTCCCGGCTCCGCCAGCCGGTGCAGCGCGAGGCGGGCCAGCCGTTCCTCCTCGGTCGCCCTCATCGTGCCCGCTCCAGCACGGCGACCGGCAGCGGCGCACCGGTGCGCAGTCGCAGCGCCACGTCCAGCTCCTCCTCACCGGGCTGGTCCGGGCCGTGCAGGTCGGCCACCGTCCAGGCCAGCCGGTGCACCCGGGTCGCCCCGCGCCGACTGATCCGGCCACCGAACACCTCGTCCTCCAGCTGCCGCTGCGCTGCGGCGGTCAGCGGCCACTCCCGGGTGAGCACCGGCCCCGGCGCCTGGCCGTTGAGCCGCCAGGCCCGGCCCCAGAAACGCTCGGCCTGCCGCGCCCGGGCCTGCTCCACCCGGCGCCGCACCGACGCCGAGGACTCGGGGACCGCCAGCGGGTCCCGCGCCTCGTGCAGACGGAGGGGCAGGATGTGCCGGGTGATGTCGATCCGGTCGACGAGAGGACCGGTGAGCTTGCGCCGGTAGTGGCGTCGGCTGGGCTCCGCGCACACGCACCCGCTCATCCTGGCGTCGGGGTGGAAGTTGCCGCACGGGCACGGGTTGCACGCCAGCACCACCATCCCCCGGGCCGGGAAGGTGGCGCTCTCCTCACCGCGGGCGATCGTCACCTCCCCGCTCTCCAGCGGCTGGCGCAACGCCTCGATCACGTCGGCGGCGAACAGGGGGAACTCGTCGAGGAAGAGCACTCCGGCGTGGGCGCGGCTGATCTCACCCGGGCGCACCCGCCCGGACCCGCCGCCGACCAGGCTGGCCTTGCTCGCGTCGTGGTGGGGGGCGATGAACGGCGGACGGAGAAGCATCCCGTCCCCCGGCTCCAGGGCTCCGGCCAGGGAGTGGATGGCGGTGAGCTCCAGCGCCTCCTCCGCGGCGAGGTCCGGTAGCAGCCCGGGGATCCGCTCGGCGATGCTGGTCTTCCCGGCTCCCTTGGGCCCGCTGAGCAGAAGGTGGTGTCCGCCCGCGGCGGCGACCTCGACGGCGTACCGGGCGTCGGACATCCCGCGCAGGTCGCTCAGGTCGAGCTCCTCGACCCTTCCCTGGCCACGCCAGGTCAGCAGGCGGCTCCCCGACATCGGAGCGACCGGGGGCGCCTCGGGCACCTCCTCCCCGCGCAGCTCCGCGACGACCTGGGCGAGGGAGCGCATGCCGAGCACCGCCAGGCCGGGCACCATGGCGGCCTCTCGCGCCTGGGTCTCGGGCACAAAGACCCGGCGGACCCCGCGCCCCGCGCCGGCCATCGTCATCGGCAGCACCCCGGGCACCGCACGCAGTCCTCCGGACAGGGTCAGCTCGCCCAGGAACAACGCGTCCTCCAACGGCTGGCGTGGGACGAGGCCGGCGGCGGCCAGCACGGATATCGCGATAGCGAGGTCGAAGTGCGTGCCGCGCTTCACCAGGTCCGCGGGTGACAGCAGGATCGTCACCCGGCGGGTGGTGGGCCAGCTCAGGCCGCTGTTCACTACCGCCATCCGGCACCGGTCCCGCGCCTCGTTCAACGCGACGTCCGGCCGCCCGACCAGGGTGGTGCCCACCATCCCGGAGGACACGTCGGCCTGGACGTCGATCAGGTGCCCGACCGCCCCCTGCAGGGCGATGGTGCGCGCCGTGGCGAAGGGCATCAGCCGATCCCCCTGACGTGGTCCACCGAGACCGGCCCGCGAGGCGGTCGCAGGATCGCCACCAGGTCGATCCGCACCTCCGCCGGGTGCACGTCGTGCTCGGTCAGCCAGCGAGCCGCCAGCCGTCGCAGCCGGGCGAGCTTCTGCGGTGTCACCGCCTCGTGGGGTGTCCCGCACCCGGTCGACGACCGGGTCTTCACCTCGCACAGCACCAGCACGTCCCCCTCCCGCAGCACCAGGTCGACCTCCCCCGCCGGGCACCGCCAGTTGCGGTCCAGAACGACCATCCCCTGCCCGACGAGGAACCGCGCCGCGAGGGACTCGCCGTACCGGCCCAGGGCCTGTCTGCTCCGCGTGAGCGGCGTCTGCTCCACGAGTGCCCACCTCCTGCCCGCAGCCTGGCCCGCGCCTCCCCCGTCTAGACCGCGGGCCGCGTTGAGCGGTGGAAAACCGGTCCTTCCGGCACGGCTGTGGACCGAATCGGGGCCGTTTCCCCGAAACCCCGGCACCCCCTGGTCAGCGTGGCTACCTTCCGAGAAGGAGACACGTTGGGGAAGGGCACAGTCATGGTCAGACGGCGCACCCGTGGGGAGCGCGGAGCGGTGGCGGTCGAGGCCGCCCTGGTCACCCCGCTGCTGTTCTTCTTCGTGCTCGGGATCATCGAGATGTCGCTGCTCATGCGTGACACCGTCGCCACCACCAGCGCCGTCCGCGTCGGCGGCCGCGTCGCCTCCGTCTCGGCCGGAGCCGGCCCGGGAGTGTGCCAGGCCAGCTCCAACCCGCCCCCCTGCGCCCCCGCGAGCACCCCGGCCCTGGCGCAGGCGGCGGCCGACGCGATCCAGAAGGCCGGCAGCGCGATGCCCAAGGACCAGATCGAGTACCTGCTGGTCTTCAAGGCGAACGCCAAGGGATACCCACTGCCGGAGGGCAACACCACGCTCTCCTGCAGCAGCAACTGCGTGCGCTTCGTGTGGGACGCGGGACTGAACAAGTTCCGCTACGCCAGCGGCAGCTGGACCTCCACCACGATCAACGCCTGCGTCAACCACGCCAACCGCGACACCGTGGGTGTGGCGATGGTCGCCGAGCACCCCTGGATCACCGGGCTCTTCGGCGACGGCGTCGAGATCAAGGAACGCAGCGTCATGAACTTCGAGCCACTGCCCAGCGAGCAGTGCATGCCGGGGACGCACCTGTGATGCGCCGCCTCCGGTCCCGGCGCGGGGAGGGCGGGTACGCCGCCATCCTCGTCGCGATGCTCAGCGCCACGATCCTGCTGCCGCTGTCCGCGATCGCCGTCGACGTGTCCCGGTGGTACGTCGAGGTCGAGCGGGTCCAGAACGCCGCGGATGCGGCGGCCATGGCCGGGGTCACCTTCTTGCCCATCGACCTGGCCAGCGCCACCTCGACCGCCAAGACCGTCGCGTCCCGGAACGGGTACACCGACGGCGTCAACGCGACGGTCACCGTCGCCATCGGTGACCGGCCCACCCAGCTCAAGGTCACCGTGGCCACCACCGTCGAGAACTCCATTGCCGGCTCGTTCACCGACAGCTTCACCACGATCAGCCGGTCCGCGGTCTCCGACTACAACGGGCCCGCCCCCATGGGTAGTCCGTGCAACACCTTCGGCAACGAGCCCGCCGGCACCGCCAACGCCGGGCCCGTGGGCAGCCAGCTCACCATCCCCTCCGGCGGTGCGAGCTGCACGAGCAACCCGATGTTCTGGGGCAGTGTCGACGGGCCCAGCATCTACAAGGTCGACGGGGACCAGATCATGACCCGTGCCTGCTCGGGGAGCGAGGACGGCTGCACCGGCGGCGTCAACGCCGAGTTCCGGCCGCAGGGCTACTTCTACATCGTGCGGGTCGCGCCGGGCGCGGTGGGGCTGCCGGTCACGGTGCAGGTCTACGACCCGGCGTACGTCTACACCGGGCAGCAGTGCGAGAGCAAGCCGGGCACCCCGAGCAACGACAACATGAACACCTACGCCAACACCGACGCCAAGACGCGCTACCGGACGGCGAGCACGGCGAACATCTTCTGCAACGGCGACACCCGGCTGACGGCGGTGTCCGGCGGCGACACGCCGACGGTCACCTCCTTCGGCATGCGCTCGCCGGTGGACACGTTCGTGCCCATGCAGGCCCCGCCGATGTCCAGCTGCGTGAAGCAGTACCCCGGCTACGACAGCAGCGCCGTCACCCTGAGCGCGCTCACGGGGACCAACGCGGCGTACAACCAGAAGCTGGCCTCGGTCTTCCACCAGTGGGTGCCCGTCTGCACCTTCACCCCGACCACCTCCGGGGACTACTACCTGCAGATCCGCACCAACGTGGCGCTCAGCACCAGCAACTACGACGGCAGGGGCGGCTACAACGGCAACATGGCCGTCTTCAACCAGACCGGCGACAACACCGCGGTCAAGGGCAGCGGCGCGAACACCTTCGCGATCCGGGCGATCTCCTCCGCGGCCGGCTCGGTGTCGGTCGCCGGCTGGGACCGGATGGGGATGTGGATGAACACCGACGCGGTGACCTCGACCTTCAACCTCGTCCGAGTGGTTCCCGCGGCGGCGACGAAGACGCTCGACTTCGAGTTCTTCGACGCCGGCGACGCGGCGTCCGGGGGCACGATCAAGGTCCTGCCGCCCACCGAGACCGCCATGTCGATGAGCGGCTGCACCGGGTTCGGGAAGGTCACCGGGACCCTGACCAACTGCCAGGTGACCGGGGTCTCCAGCTCGGCAGGCTGGAACGGGAAGTCGCAGCACATCAAGGTGCCGATCCCGGCGACCTACACCTGCAACGCCGCGAGCGCGGGAGGGTGCTGGTTCCGGCTGCAGGTCTCCTTCGGGGCCGCGACCGTGCACGACACCACGACGTGGGGCGCCCGCATCGAGGGCGACCCGGTGCGGCTGATCAAGTAGGCGCAGGGGCAGGGTCCCGCCGGCCGGGCCCTGCGGACGCTCACGACTTGAGCGGATCGATCTCCGCGGGGCTGAGCTCCTCCACGTTGACGTCCTTGAAGGTCAGCACCTTCACGTTCTTGGCGAAGCGGGCGGGCCGGTACATGTCCCACACCCAGGCGTCGCTCATCGAGACCTCGAAGAACACCTCACCGGCCTCGGTGCGGGCCTTCACGTCCACCTGGTTGCACAGGTAGAAGCGGCGATCGGTCTCCACGACGTACTTGAAGATCGAGACGACGTCGCGGTACTCCCGGTAGAGGGTGAGCTCCATCTCGGTCTCGTACTTTTCGAGATCCTCGGCACTCATCGGGGCTCCTCGGTGGCACCCGTCCCCGAGGGACGGTCCGGCGCGGTCATCGTCCCTCATTGTGCACGGCACCGGCAGGTTCGAGCCCGGCGGCCCGCCGGACGTTGACGAAGCGCATGCGGTGCTCGGCACAGGGGCCGTGGTCGGCCAGCGCGGCGTTGTGGACGTCGGTGACGTAGCCCTTGTGCGTGCGGAAGTCGTACGCCGGGTAGCGTGCGTCCAGCTCGGTCATGATCCGGTCGCGGGAGACCTTGGCCAGCACCGAGGCGGCCGCGATGCAGGCGGCCACCCGGTCCCCCTTCCAGATCGCCAGCCCTGGGACCTCCAAACCGTCCACGGGGAACCCGTCGGTGAGCGCGTAGGCAGGGCGCACGTCCAGCAGCGCCACCGCGCGGCGCAGCGCCTCGACGTTGGCCACGTGCATCCCCAGCCGGTCGCACTCCCCCGCCTCCACGACGACCACCGACCAGGCCACCGCGCGGCGCAGGACCTCGTGGTAGCAGCGTTCCCGGGCCCGCTCGGTCAGCAGCTTGGAGTCCGCGAGCCCGGGGACCACGCCGGCACGGCCCCGGGGCAGGATCACGGCGGCGGCGACCAGGGGACCGGCACAGGCTCCCCGGCCCGCCTCGTCCACCCCGGCGACCGGCTCGATGCCGACCCGCCGCAGAGCACGCTCGTAGCCGTACAGCCCGGCGTCACGGCGTACGGTCAGTCCCCGCGGAAGCTCACCCATGCGACCGCTCAGGAGGCGTCGGGCACGTCCGCGAACGTGTCAGGTCGAACAACCCAGCGGAAGTGGTCCCAGGGCCAGAGCACGACGAACACCTTGCCGACGACGAGGTCGACCGGGACGTACTCGTCGCCGGGCACGCAGTCGGTGGCGTTGGTCGGGCACATGTGCACCGTGGAGTCCGCCGAGTGGCCGCGGTTGTCGCCCATCACGAAGATGTGCCCGTCCGGCACCGGACCGGCGGTCCAGTCGCAGGTCCCGGTCATCGGCCCGTTGCACTTGGTGCGGCGGTCGTCGCGGACGTACTCGTCCTCGTTGAGGGGCTGGCCGTTCACCAGGATGCGGCCCTGCTCGTCGCAGCAGTGGATGGTGTCGCCGGCGACCCCGATCACCCGCTTCACGAGATGGCCCCCCTGGGGGTAGAGACCGACCTTGGCCAGCAGCGAGGTGAGCGTGTTCGGTGGACCGGCCGACTCGGTGGGCCCCAGCCAGTCGCCGGGGTCCTTGAACACGACCACGTCCCCGCGCTGGGGGGAGCCGCCGCCCCAGTAGGAGACCTTCTGCACGAGGATCCGGTCGTTCTTGACCAGACCCGGCTCCATCGACTCCGACGGGATGTAGAACGCCTGGACGAAGAACGCCTTGATGACGACCGCGAGCAGCAGCGCGATGCCGAGCAGGAGCACGGTCTCCTGCCACCAGGGGAGCTGCTTCTTGCCCTGGGGGGCCTTCGTCGTGGCCGTCGGGCCGCGCTCCTCGTCACTCACGCGCAGAGCCTAGCCAGTGACCGGTGCGGATCGGGCTCAGGCCTCGCGACGTTCCTTGATCTTGGCGGCCTTGCCCCGCAGGTTGCGCAGGTAGTAGAGCTTCGCCCGGCGGACGTCGCCGCGGGTGACGACCTCGATCTTCTCGAAGATCGGGGAGTTCAGCGGGAAGGTGCGCTCCACGCCGACGCCGAAGGAGACCTTGCGGACGGTGAACGTGCGGCCCACACCGGAACCCTGCACCCGGATCACCACGCCCTGGAAGATCTGCACCCGGGACCGGGTGCCCTCGACGACCTTGACGTGCACCTTGATGGTGTCGCCGGCCCGGAAGTCCGGGACGTCGTCGCGCTTGATGTCGTTGCCGAGGGCGGCGATGACGTTGCTCATGCTGTGCTCCTCGCGAGTGCCACAGGTCAGCCGCGGTGTCGGTGGTGGTGCTGGAGTGGCCGGCGCCGTGTCGACCGGGCGGGCACTCCCCCTGTGGCAGGAGTGTCGCGGGTCTCCCAACCCCGTGGCTGGGTCGACCCTTCGGTCGGCGCTGGACCAAGGACGAAGTCTGCCAGAGTCCCCCGGCTCCCACGAAATCCCTGGTCACCTCCTGGAACGTCAGACGGCCGGAGGAGGCGTCTCCTCGGAACGTGCGACGTCCTCGGGGTGGTCGGGTCGGCGGGTCTTGACGAGGGTGACCGCGCCGGGCGGTGCCTCGATGACGTGACGGGTCCGACGGTAGCCGGCGCGCCGGTACATCCGCTGGTTGCGCTCGCTGCGGGCCCCGGTGAACAGCGCGTACGCGGTCACCTCGGGCGGCGCCACCCCCTCGATGACCCCCAGCAGCCGTCGGCCCAGGCCCTGTCCCTGCAGGTCGGGGGCGACCATCAGCCGGCCGATGTCCCAGCGCCGGCCGTCGGCGCCACCGCGCCGGGCCCGCACAGCCCCGACAAGCCGGCCCCCTCGGCGCAGCACCAGCACCATCCACTCCCCCAGCCACTCCTGCACGTCGGCCAGCGACTCGTGGACAGCGGGGACCCACACGTCAGGGTTGTCCAGCTGCTCGGACAGCCAGCAGGCCCGCTGCAGCGTCAGCAGCTCGCCGGCGTCGGCCGGGACCGCCTGGCACAGCTCACCCTGCTCGTCCACGGCGCTCGCGGGCACCAGGTCGGGGCGGCGCGCGGCGGTCCGGCGCACGGCCTGGTCGCGGCGCCACCGCGCGATCTCGCCGTGGTTTCCGCTGAGCAGCACCGACGGCACCTCCAGGCCTCGCCAGTCGGGCGGCTTGGTGTAGACGGGGTACTCGAGAAGACCCTCCTCGTGCGACTCCTCCGCGAGCGAGGCGGCGTTCCCGAGGAAGCCGGGCAGCAGCCGCACCACGGCCTCGATGATCGCCAGCGCCGCCACCTCGCCACCGTTGAGCACGTAGTCCCCGAGCGAGACCTCGAGCACCTCCGTGCGGGTCCGGGCGTGGTCGACCACCCGCTGGTCGATGCCCTCGTAGCGGCCGCAGGCCAGGATCAGCCGGTCCCGGGCGGCCAGCGCGCGGGCGTGGGACTGGGTGAACGGGGTGCCCGCCGGGGTGGGCACGACGAGCGTGGCCGCGTCGAGGTGGAGCGCGTCCAGCGCCTCGCCCCACGGCTCGGGCCGCATCACCATGCCGGCGCCACCGCCGTACGGCGTGTCGTCGACGGTCCGGTGCCGGTCGTGGGTCCAGCCGCGAAGGTCGTGCACGTGCAGGTCCAGGATCCCCCGCTCGCGTGCCCGGCCGGGCAGCGACAGCTCGAGGGGGCGCAGGTAGTCGGGGAAGATCGTGACGACGTCGATCCTCATCGGTCGTCCTCGGGCAGCGGGGTGACCAGGCCCGGCCGGTCCGCCACCACCACCCTGCCGGCCGCGAGGTCGACCTCGGGCACGAGTGCGGCGACGAACGGCACGAGGGCGTCGCGCCCGTCGGGGGTCCGAACGGAGAGGAGATCCTGGGCGCCCCCGTGGACCACGGCGGTGACCTCCCCCAGCCGGGAGCCCTCCTGGTCGTACGCCGCGAGCCCGACCAGCTGGTGGTCGTAGTACTCGTCGGGGTCCTCGGGGGAGTCGCCCGGATCGAGCACCACGGCGAGCAGGATCCCGCGGGCCGCCTCCGCGCTGGCGCGGTCGGGGACCTCCGCGAACCGGGCCAGGAGGGTCGAGCCGTGCCACCGCGTGCTCACCACGGTCAGGCTGTGCAGCGCGCTGTGACTGCCGCTGGGCGGACGGGCGAGGAGCACGCTCCCCGGGGCGAACCGCCGCTCGGGCTCGTCGGTGTGGACGGCCACGGTCGCCTCGCCGCGGACCCCGTGCGGCTTCCCGATCCGCCCCACCACCACCTCGACGCCGTCCACGTGGGTCAGGGTAGAGGGTGCGCGCCTGGTGTCGGGTCGTCGGTCGGCGGCCGCCGCGCCGCGCGCCCCGGCGTACCTCTCGCTGGTCCCGCTTGCCCCACCCGTCACAGCGGGCGGGGCAAGCGCACCGAACCCCCGGGAGGGTCAGCGACGGCGGTCGACGTCGACGAAGTCGATGCGGGCGCCGTTACGCCCGGCGAGTGCGGAGAGGACGGTCCGGAAGGCGGTGGCGGTCCGGCCGCCGCGGCCGATCACCTTGCCGAGGTCGTCGGGGTGGACCCGGACCTCGAGCAGGGTGCCGCGGCGCAGCTGCTTGTCGCGGACGCTCACGTCGTCGGGGTGGTCGACGACGCCGCGTACCAGGTGCTCGAGCGCCTCGGCGAGCATGTCAGGCCTCGGGCGGCGTGCCGGCGACCGCGTCGGCCGCGGCCTCGGCGTTCTCGGCGGCACCCTCGGGGGTCTCGTCCGCAGGCACCTCGGCGGGCGCCGCCTCGGCCTTCTTGGCGGGCGCCTCCTCGGCCTTCTTGGCAGGCGCCTCCTCGGCCTTCTTGGCGGCGCGCTTGGTGACCGCCTCGGCCTTGGGCTCGTTGCCCGCCTCCTTGAGCGCCTCGTTGAAGATGTCGAGCTTGGACCGCTTGGGCTCCTTCACCTGCAGCGTCCCCTCGGCACCCGGCAGCCCCTTGAAGCGCTGCCAGTCCCCGGTGACCTTCAGCAGAGCCGCGACGGCCTCGGTCGGCTGCGCGCCCACCCCGAGCCAGTACTGCGCGCGGTCGGAGACCACCTCGATGTAGGAGGGGTCCTCCTTCGGGTGGTACTTGCCGATCTCCTCGATCACCTTGCCGTCGCGCTTCTTGCGGGCGTCGACGACGACGATGCGGTACTGCGGCACCCGGATCTTGCCCAGGCGCTTCAAGCGAATCTTGACGGCCACGTCTGTGGTGTCTCCTCAGCGGTTGTGTGTGGTGAGGACCCGCAGCCAGGTGGGGACCGGAGCGGGAGACCTCGGGTGGCGCCGCACGTCCGGATGAGAGGGTCCGGGCGCGCGGGACTCAGCGCGACATTCTGCCAGACCCCCTCGGGGGCCTGAAATCGGTGTCGCTCAGGCGACCACGCGACCGCGCAGCACGACTCGAGTCGGCGTGCGGAGCACACCCAGGTCCGCCAGCGGGTTCGCGGGGAAGACCACCAGGTCGGCGGGGGCGCCCTCGCTGAGACGCGGGTTCCAGCCCAGCCACTCCCGGGCCCGCCAGGAGGCGGCCCCGAGCGCGTACTCCGGGGGCATGCCCAGGTCGGCCATCGCTTGGACCTCGCCGGCGATGTTGCCGTGCCGGGTGACACCGCCGCCGTCGGAGCCGGCGTAGAGCGCCACCCCCGCGTCGTAGGCCGCCATGATCGTGGTCCGCACCCGCTGGTGCAGCGCCGTCATGTGCGAGGAGTACGTCGGGAACCGAGCCGCGCCGGCCGCGGCGTACTCGGGGAACTTCCCCACCTGCATCACCGTCGGCACGAGCGCGATGCCCCGCTCGACCATCGTCTCGACCAGGTCCTGGGACAGCCCGGTTCCGTGCTCGATGCAGTCGATGCCCGCCTCGATCAGCCCGGGCAGGACGGCCTCGCCGAAGCAGTGGGCGGTGACCCGCGCACCGTGGTCGTGGGCGACCCGGATCGCCTCGGCGAACGCCTCCGCCGGGAAGGACGGCGTCAGGTCCCCGTCCTCGCGGGAGATCCAGTCACCCACCAGCTTGACCCACCCGTCGCCGCGCTGGGCCTCCCGGGCGACGTACGCCGGCAGCTCGGCCGGCTCGACCTCGTGGGCGTAGTTGCGGATGTAGCGCCGGGTGCGGGCCAGGTGGCGGCCCGCACGGATCAGCCGCGGCAGGTCGTCGCGGTCGTGGATCCACCGGGTGTCGGCGGCGGAGCCGGCGTCGCGGATGAGCAGGGCACCGGCGTCCCGGTCCTCGAGGGCCTGTGCCTCGGTCTCGGCGTCGGTGAGGGCGCCGTCGTCGCCGAGGCCCAGGTGGCAGTGCGCGTCGACCAGGCCGGGGAGCAGCCAGCCCTCGGCGACGGTCTCGGCGCCGGCCTGGCGCTCGTAGGTGATCCGTCCGTCGACGACGTACAGCTCGGCGACCTCCCCGTCGGGCAGGACCGGTCCGGCGAACCTCAGCGCAGTCACGGCCCGACGTTACCGGGTGCTCACTTCAGGAGCTTGGAGAGTACGCACTAGGGGAACGCTGTGCCGTGAC
>NZ_DAOMFK010000056.1:12677-15771 GCF_035429765.1 Nocardioides sp.
ATGCCACCGGGGGAAGAGCCGCCCTCGGCCAGAAATGGGGGTGGGGTTCGGGTCGAGGACGGCTCGGTCTCCGGGACACTCCACAGAAGCGTCGAAGCCGTCCTCGCCAGCCCCCATGAGCCCCCATTGGCAAGGACGGCCTCCACTGGTTGCCACCTTAGGGCAACCTTCCCTGGGGCGAAAGGGGCAAGAGCCGAATGCCCTGGCCGGGGGTGTCGGTGCCGGACGCCACGGTCCAAGCCATGCACCGCGACGGACGGGCCACGGTCGAGGAAGCCGCCCCGGGTGCTCACTTCAGGAACTTGGAGAAGTCCTTGGGCAGGTCCAGCGCGGCAGCGGCCTGCTCGTAGTCGATCTGCTCCCCTGCCGGTGTGCCGAACGGGTTGGCCGCCGGCGCGGCCGCCGCCCGCTCCTGCCGCGCCTTGGCCTCGGCGGCCGCCTTCGCGGGGTTCCCGGAGACCCGGCGGCCCTTGGCCGGCTTGGCCTTGGGCTTGTTCCGTCGGCCGCCCGCTGCGGCCGTGCCGGGCATGCCGGGAAGCCCCGGCATGCCGCCGCCGCGGGCGAAGGACTGCATCATCTTGCGGGCCTCGAAGAACCGGTCGACCAGCTGGTTGACGTCGGAGACCTGTCGGCCCGAGCCCCGGGCGATCCGGGCGCGCCGTGACCCGTCGATGATCTTGGGGTTGGCCCGCTCGGCAGGGGTCATCGACTGGATGATCGCCTGGATCCGGTCGATCTCGCGCTCGTCGAAGTTCTCCAGCTGCGAGCGGAACTGGCCCATGCCGGGCAGCATGCCCATGATCTTCGACATCGAGCCCAGCTTGCGGACCTGCTGCATCTGCTGCAGGAAGTCGTCGAGGGTGAAGTCGCCGCCCTTGCCGGTGAGCTTCTCCGCGGCCTTGAGCGCCTGCTCCTGGTCGAAGGTCTTCTCGGCCTGCTCGATCAGGGTGAGCATGTCGCCCATGCCGAGGATGCGGGAGGCCATCCGGTCGGGGTGGAAGACGTCGAAGTCGGTCATCTTCTCGCCGGCGGAGGCGAACATGACCGGTTTGCCGGTCACCGAGGCGACCGACAGCGCGGCGCCGCCACGGGCGTCACCGTCGAGCTTGGTGAGCACGACGCCGTCGTAGCCGACCCCATCCAGGAAGGCCAGCGCCGTGGTCACGGCGTCCTGGCCGACCATCGCGTCGACGACGTAAAGGACCTCGTCGGGGTGCACCGCGTCACGGATGTCGGCCGCCTGCTGCATCATCTCGGCATCGACGCCGAGGCGGCCGGCGGTGTCCACGATCACGACGTCGTGCAGGGTGTGCCGGGCGTGGGCCACCGAGTCGCGGGCGACCTGCACCGGGTCCCCCACCCCGTTGCCGGGCTCCGGCGCGAACACCGGCACCCCCACCCGCTCGGCGTTCACCTGAAGCTGGTTGACCGCGTTGGGACGCTGCAGGTCAGCGGCGACCAGCAGCGGCGTCTTGCCCTGCTCCTTCAGCCACAGGGCCAGCTTGGCGGCGAGCGTGGTCTTGCCGGTGCCCTGGAGGCCGGCCAGCATGACCACGGTGGGGCCGGTCTTCGCGTAGCGCAGGCGGCGGGTCTCGCCGCCGAGGATGCGGATGAGCTCCTCGTCGACGATCTTGACGATCTGCTGGGCCGGGTTGAGGGCCTGGCTGACCTCCTCGCCACGGGCCCGCTCACGGACGGCGGCCACGAACTCCTTGACCACCGGGAGCGCCACGTCCGCCTCGAGCAGCGCGATGCGGATCTCGCGGGTGGTCGCGTCGATGTCGGCCTCGGACAGCTTGCCCTTGCCACGCAGGGTCTTGAACGTGTCGGCGAGCCGGTCGGAGAGCGTGGCGAACAAAGGTGGTCCTCGGCTGGTCAGAACGGTGGGAACGGCCGGGCGCGGCCGAGGGTCAAGGGTAACCGGGGACGCCGGGCCACACGAACCCGTCGGGCATGATGACGTCCATGTCCTCTCCCCTCGACCCGGTGACCTGGCCGGTCCGGACCGACCGGCTCGAGATCAGCCGGGCCGTGGCGGGGGACGCGGCCACCACCTGGCCGTTCCGCCGGCTCCCCGAGGTGACCGAGTGGATGACCGCCGCACCCGCCACGCTGGCGGAGTACGCCGCGCGGTTCACCGCCCCTCCACGGCTGGACAAGACGCTGGTCGTCCGGCTCGACGGCACCGTCGTCGGCGACCTGATGCTGGCGGTGGAGGACGGCTGGGCCCAGGTGGAGGTAGCCGACAGGGCTCGAGAGGTGCAGGCCGAGATCGGCTGGTGCCTGGACCCGGCGTACCAGGGTCGTGGGCTGGCCACCGAGGCGGTGGCCGCGCTGCTGGCGGTCTGCTTCGAGGGCCTGGGGCTGCGCCGGGTGACGGCGAACTGCTTCGCCGACAACGTGGCGTCCTGGCGGCTGATGGAGCGGCTCGGCATGCGTCGGGAGACCCATACGCGGCAGGAGTCGCTGCACCGGTCCGGCCGGTGGCTCGACGGCCTGGGCTACGCCCTGCTGGCCGAGGAGTGGCGCGGCGGAAGGCACTGATGCGTGCCGCCCCGGGCGGGTGCGCCTCGGCGTACGGTGGGCGGGGTGGAGATCGCGGTCCAGGTACTGGCCGGCACCCTGATGGTGCTGGGAACCGTGCTGGGTCTGGTGTGGTTCCAGCGGTCCCTGGACCGGCCCGGCGGCCGCGCCGGGCTGGGCGGGATCGGCGACGCGTTCGGCAACCTCACCGACGTCTTCGAGCCGGGCCAGGCGCGGGCGGCCCGCGAGATCAGGCGTCACCAGGACGCAGGGCCGGTCTCGCGCACCCCCGACGACGAGGACGACGAGCCGCTGCTGCTGCTCAGCCACCCCGACGGCACCCCCCGGTCGGTCCAGGTGCGCTCCACCTCCCGGCTGCGACTCGCCCCGATGACCCGTGAGCACGCTCTCGACGTCTGCACCTGGCGCTACCCGCCGCCCTACGACTGCTACGACATGACCGACGCCGACCCGGACGTGCTCGCCTCCCCCGAAGGCGGCTACCACGCGGTGCTGGACGGCGGCCGGCTGATCGGGTTCCGCTGCTTCGGTGCCGAGGGCCGCGTCCCGG
>NZ_DAOMFK010000057.1:0-15523 GCF_035429765.1 Nocardioides sp.
CCAGACTGCTGGCCGCCTCGACGGCCCTCGCACGGGCCGCGCCGGCCCGCTCCGCGGACCAGGCGGTGCCGGAACCCTCGGCAGCGGCCAGGGCCAGGTCGGTCTCCGCGCAGTCGGCGGGCGGTGGTGCGTCGGCGGCCTCGCTGAGCCGGCTGACCAGGTCCCCGACCTCCTGCTGCCGCGCGCGGGAGCGTCCGGCGACCTCACGGCGTCGGTCGCGCAGCCAGCGCTCCACTCCCTCGAAGCGGCCGGTGCGGAACAGCTGCTGCAGCAGGCGGTGCCGGTCCTCCGAGCGGGCCCGCAGGAAGGCCTGGAACCCTCCTTGGGGCAGCATGACCACCTGGGTGAACTGGGAGAGGTTCATCCCCAGCAGGCTGGTGACCAGCTGACCGGTCTCGTCCAGCCGGGAGGACAACGGCACCCAGGCGTCACCGACCCGCTCGGTGGCGGTGACCGAGGCCTGCTGCGGGGTGGTGCCGACGCCCCGCTTCTTGGGGCGCAGCCAGGCGGGGGAGCGGACCAGACGCACACGGCGGCCGGAGAGGGTGCACTCCAGGCTCACCCGTGGCGCGGTCCCGGGGGAGGCGTGGTCC
The DNA here is from genome assembly GCF_035429765.1 of Nocardioides sp. Classification (GTDB taxonomy): domain Bacteria; phylum Actinomycetota; class Actinomycetes; order Propionibacteriales; family Nocardioidaceae; genus Nocardioides. The sequence continues at coordinate 594 of NZ_DAOMFK010000057.1, forward strand.
GAGCGCAGCCGCTTGGCGCCGGCGCGGTCGCCGGGGACGTCGCCGTACAGCGCGAAGCAGACGGCGTCCAGGATGCTGGTCTTGCCGGCGCCGGTGGGTCCGGTGAGCAGGAACAGGCCGCCGTCGCAGAGCGCGTCGAAGTCGACCTCGACGGTGTCCGCGAAGGGCCCGAAAGCGGTGATCTCCAGCCGGTGCAGGCGCATCAGGCACCTCGGCCGAGGACGTCGGCGTCCGGGTCGTCCGGCACCGCGTCGCAGGCTGCACCCAGCAGGGCCCGCTCGGCGGGAGTGGCGGGGCGGCCCCGCAGCTCGGCGACGAACTCGAGCGCGATCTCGTGGTCGCTGCGTCCGGTCGGACGGGCCACGGGTGCCTCGCCGGGCGGCGGGTGCGTCGGCGCGAAGGAGAGCAGCAGGGTGTGCGGGAAGCGGCGGCGCAGCCGCTCCATGGCCTGCCCCGGTCGGACGTCGTCGGTGAGGGTGACCTCGACCCAGGACGTCTCGGCCGTCGAGTGCCGGGGGTCGTGCAGCAGCTCCTCGAGGGTGCCGCTGAGCCGGGCCAGCGACCGCGGCACCGGCGCCTCCACAAACTCCGCCTGCGGCTCGTCGACGCCCAGGTCGACCAGCCAGGACCCTTTGACGTGAGCGGCCTCGGAGAACGAGTAGGCGAGCGGGGACCCGCTGTACCGCACGCGGGGGGTGAGCGACTGCCGACCGTGCAGGTGGCCCAGCGCGGTGTAGTCGATCCCGTCGAACAGTGCTGCGGGAACCACCTGGACCCCGCCCACGGCGATGTCCCGCTCGGAGTCGCTGGGTCGGCCACCGGCCACGAAGGCGTGCGCGACCACCACCGACCGGGTGCCTGCCGGCAGGGTCGCCAGGTCGAGGCGGACACGGCGCAGCGCCTCGGCGAGAGCCGCCTGGTGGGAGCGCCCCGCGAGGCCCCACGCCTCCCGGACCGACTCGGGGTCGAGGTAGGGCAGCGCGTAGACCGCCACGGGTCCGTGCTCGTCGGCCAGCGTCACCGGGACCCCGACCTGGGCCGCGTCGGCGCGGATGTGGACACCCGCGGCGTCGATCAGCCGGGACCCGAACCCGAGCCGGTGCGCGGAGTCGTGGTTGCCGCTCGTGACGACCACCGTCGCGCGAGAGGACGCCAGCCGGGCCAGCGTGTCGTCGGCGAGCCGCACCGCGTCCACCGGGGGCAGGGCGCGGTCGTAGACGTCCCCGGCGACCACGACCAGGTCCACCTGCTCGGCGGCCACCACCTCGAGCAGGTGGTCGGCGAAGGCGGCCTGGTGGGTGAGCATCGACTCCCGGTGGAAGGACCGGCCGAGGTGCCAGTCGGAGGTGTGGAGGATGCGCACACCACGACCCTAGGAGGGACCGCCGACAGTGGTGCGGACCCACGCCGGGCGCCCCCGGGTGCGTCAGGTGTAGCGCACGCAGCGGTCGGCAGAGGTGAACCCGTAGAGGGTGAGACCGGCACCCCGGGCCAGGTGCACCGCCAGGCTCGAGGGGGCACCGACCGACACCAGGGCACCGATCCCTGCCGCGACGGCCTTCTGCGCCAGCTCGAAGCCGGCCCGGCCACTGACGACCAGGCACGCCTCGGCGGTGGGCTGCCCGGCCAGCACCCGGGCGCCGGTCACCTTGTCCACCGCGTTGTGCCGGCCGACGTCCTCGCGGACCGCCAGCGTCTCCCCGGCCGCGGAGAAGAGCCCGGCGGCGTGCACGCCGCCGGTGCGGGCGAACACCGACTGGGCCTCCCGCAGCAGCCGGGGGAGCCGCCGGACCACCGCAGGCTCGGGGAGTGCCCCGGTCCAGGCCGGGGCGTGGGGGACGTCGAGGACGGCGGCGATGCTGTCCTTGCCGCAGACCCCGCAGGCGGAGCCGGCACCGAACCCGGCGTGGCGGTCGGCCGGGTCCAGCGCCGGTGCGGTGCCGAGGGTCACCGTGACCACGTTGAACTCCTGCGCGTCCGTGAGGTCGCGGTCGGTGCAGTAAGCCACCTGACGCAGGTCGCCGGGCGCCGCCAGCCCCTCGTGCACGACGTATCCGGCGGCGAGCTCGAAGTCGTGGCCGGGGGTGCGCATGGTGACCCAGACGCGGCGCGGGTCGGCGCCGGGCCAGCCGAGGCGCAGCTCCAGCGGCTCCTCGGTGGCCACCCGGTCCTCGCGGTCGCGCTCCAGGTCATCGGTCAGCTCGTGCACGCGGGTGCGCACCGTGGGTCCCGGGCGCCGGCCGCGGGCGGTGGTCACCGGCCGAACCTCTCCCGCACCGCGAGCCGCCGGGCGAGCTCGTCGGTGAGATCCACCAGGCGACGGCGCAGGGACGGCTCGAGGTCCGCACGGGCCTCCAGCGCCCGGGCCCGGTCCAGGGTGGCGGCATCGACGGAGGTGAGGGGGAAGAACCAGCCGGCGGCGTCGGCGAGCACCCAGCCCTGCCGGACCTCGGCGGTGCGGGGCAGCTCGTCGAAGTACCGCGCGACGTAGTCCCGGGTCAGGTGCTCCTGACCGGGTCGCCACAGGCCGGCTCCGGCCGCCTCGATCTCGTAGTTGGGGGCGTCGGTGTCACCGGTGAAGTAGGCCCACGCGAACGCCTTGGCCTCCGGGTCGGGCAGCGAGGCGACCGCCCGGACGTGCTCCACGCGCGCGACAGCCGTCGGGGCGGAGGAGAGCTGTCGCTGCAGCTCGTCCCGGTCGGTGGCCCCCAGGCTCGCCAGGCGGACCAGCACGAGCCAGCGCAGGTCCTCGTCCAGCTCCAGACCGGCCGGGAGGTCGGTCCCGTCGCGCCACGCGGCGAGCCGTTCTCCGGGCGGGGCCGAGCGGACCGCGGTCTGGAAGGCGGCCAGCTGAAGGGTCGACCCCGCAGGCGCCGTCCGCAGGCGGCTCAGGGCGGCTCCGTGCACCCGGGCCAGGGCCGCCTCACGGTCGTCGGACAGCGTGGCCACCCGTTCGACCACATCACGGATGCGACGCTGGAACACCTCGTCGGCGGTCTCGGTGGGCAGGGCCGCCTCGACCACGTCGAGCACCGCGTCGGGAGACACCTGCCCGTCGTGGAACGTGCCGGCGAGCCCGTTCCACACGCCGGCGCGCAGCATGGGGTCGGTCGTGCGGGGCAGCAGCGCCGGTAGCGCCGTGACCGTCTCCGGGTCCAGGTGGGGGACCGCCCAGGTGTCCTCGAACGGGTCGAGCACCACCGCGGTCCCGGGGGGGACCTGGAACGGCGTCCCCGGAGGCTCGACCTCCACCTCCTCGGTGCGCCACTCTCCCGGGGACGTGGCGGTGGCCACCCGCAGCCGGTGCCGGCGGTGCGCGGGGTGTGGGGCCGGGACGGTGCAGGTGAGCACGCCGCGGTCCCGGTCCAGGCGCAGCACGTCGGCGCCGGCGGAGCGCAGCCAGGCCGTGGTGAAGCCGGCCAGGTCGTGCGCCCCGGCCCGCTCCCAGCTGGCGAAGAGGTCGTGCATGGTCGCGTTCCCGAACCGGTGGCGGCGGAAGTGGTCGGCGGCGCCGGACAGGAAGACCTCGTCGCCCAGGGTGGAGCTCAGCAGCTTGAGGAGCGCCGAGCCCTTGACGTAGGAGATCCCGTCGAAGTCCTGCAGGGCGCTGCTGGCGTCGGTCGCCCCGTTTCCGGCCACCGGGTGGGTGCTGGGCCGCCGGTCGGCGACCAGGCCCCACTGGCGCCGCAGGTGGGAGTCGGTCACCCAGGCCTCGTGGAACGCCGTGACGTCGGCGGTGACCCGGATGCCCATGTACTCCGCGAAGGACTCGTTGAGCCACAGGTCGTCCCACCACACCGGGGTGGTGAGGTTGCCGAACCACTGGTGCGCCATCTCGTGGGCGATGGTGGTGGCCCGGTTGACACGCTCCCCCCGGGTGACCCGGCTGGTGAACACCAGGGTGTCGCGGAAGGTGACGCACCCGGGGTTCTCCATGGCACCCGCGTTGAACTCGGGGACGAAGGCCTGGTGGTAGTCGCCGAAGGGGTAGCGGATGCCGAAGAGCCGGTGGAACTCGTCGAAGCACTGGCCGGTGAGGGTGAACAGCTCCTCGGCGTCCTTCTCCAGGTGCGTCGCCAGGCTGGCCCGCGCCGACAGGCCGAGCGGTACGCCGTCGTGCTCGGTGCGCAGCAGGTGGTAGGGCCCGGCCACGACGGTGACGAAGTACGTCGACAGCGGGGGTGTCGTGGCGAACTCCCACACCCCGGGCTCGACCTGCTCGCCAGGGGCGTTGCCGACGACGCTCCAGTCCTGCGGTGCCCGCACGTGCAGGGTCAGCGGTGCCTTGAGGTCGGGCTGGTCGAAGCAGGCGAACACGCTGGGGGCGGCGTCCATGAAGCACATCGCGTAGACGTAGTGCCGCCCGTCGGCCGGGTCCACGCTGCGGTGCAGCCCCTCGCCGTCGTTGCGGTAGCGCATCATCGCGTCGACCACGAGCTCGTGCCGGCCGGCGGCCGGCGCGATCGGCAGCCTCCCGTGGGCGAGGGCGCCGGAGTCGAGGGGGTCGCCGTCGAGCGTGATCCGCAGCACCCGAGCGCTCTGGAGGTCCAGGAATGTCGGCCCTCCCGTGGTGGAGAAGCCGATCCTCGTGGTCGAGCCGAAGTGCCGCTCGCCGAGGGTCAGGTCGAGAGTGACGTCGTACTCGTGGACCAGCAGCTGTCGGCCCCGCTCGGTGGCCTCGGTCCGGGTCAGGCTGCGGGTTGCGGTCACGCCGGCCAGCCTAGCCGGGTGCGCCGACCGGCCCACTCGGCGTGGAACGGCACGACCGTGCTGGCACGGCCCTGCCCGGCTCCCGTGAAGGTCCCCACCCGCGCTCGGGTACGTTGAGCATGAGCCGCGAAAGGGAGTGAGGGTGCCATGACCCTGACAACGAGCGGGTCCACCGACACCAGCAGCTATCCCACACCCGCAGCATCGCTGGCCCAGCTGTTCTACGACCGGGTCGCGGCGACGCCGCACGACGAGGCGTTCCGCTTTCCCACCGGGACCGGATGGGCCTCGGTCACCTGGGCGCAGACCCTCGACACCGTCAAGACGATGGCAGCCGGTCTGCTGGCACTGGGGATCCAGCCGGAGGAGCGGGTCGCGATCGCCTCCGGCACCCGCATCGAGTGGCTCTACGCCGACCTCGCGATCATGTGCGCGGGGGCCGCCACGACCGCGGTGTACCCCACCACCGCGGCCGAGGATGTCGCGTTCATCCTGTCAGACAGCGGCAGCCGCATCGTCTTTGCCGAGGACGACGGCCAGATCGCCAAGCTGCGCCTCCAGCGCGAGCACCTGCCCCACCTGATCCGGGTGATCACCTTCGCCGGTGAGTCGGACGGCGAATGGGTGTTGAGCCTGGCCGACCTGGAGGCGTTGGGGGCAAGGCACCTCGTCGACCACCCCACCTCGGTCGACGACGCCGTGGCCGCCATCCGGCCCGAGGACCTGGCCACACTGATCTACACGTCGGGAACCACCGGACGACCCAAGGGCGTGGAGCTGCCCCATCGATGCTGGACCTACCTCGGCGCCGGAGCCGAGAGCATCGAGATCCTGCGAAAGGACGACCTGCAGTACTTGTGGCTGCCGCTGTCGCACTCCTTCGGGAAGATGCTCGCGGCGGTACAGCTGCAGATCGGGTTCCCTTCAGCCGTCGACGGCCGCATCGACATGATCGTCGAGAACCTGGCGCTGGTCCGACCCACCTTCATGGCGGGTCCCCCCCGGATCTTCGAGAAGGTGCACGGCAAGATCGTGCAGACCGTCCATGAGGACGCCGGCCTCAGGTCCAAGCTGTTCACCTGGGCGTTCGGAGTGGGTGAGCAGGTCTCCCGCGCCCGGGTCGAGGGGAGAGCTCCGGGCCGGGCACTCCGGGTCCGGTACGCCGTGGCGGACCGGCTGGTGCTGTCGAAGATCCGCGACCGGCTCGGTGGACGGATGCGCTTCATGGTCTCGGGAAGCGCAGCCCTCTCCCGGGACATCGCCACCTGGTTCCACGCAGCCGGGGTGACCTTGATCGAGGGATACGCGCTGACGGAGACCGGTGGTGGGGCCTGCATCGGAGACCCCGAGCACCCGGCGTTCGGGGTCGTGGGGCCGCCGCTGGTCGGCTCGGAGCTCACGATCGCCGACGACGGGGAGATCCTGATCCGCGGTCCCCTGGTGATGCGCGGCTACCACAACCTGCCCGACGAGACGGCCACGGTGCTCAGCCCCGACGGCTGGTTCTCCACCGGTGACATCGGCGAGCTGGACGCGCTCGGCCGACTCCGGGTCACCGACCGGAAGAAGGACCTGATCAAGACCTCCGGCGGGAAGTACATCGCGCCGCAACCCATCGAGGCCCAGTTCAAGGCGGTCTGCCCACTGGCTAGCCAGATGCTGGTGCACGCCGAGCGACGCAACTACGCGACGGCCCTGGTCGCCTTGGACCCGGACGCGCTGCAGCAGTGGGGCCGGGCGCAGGGCCTCAGTGCCTCCGACTACCACCTGCTGGCCGCTGACCCCGCGGTCCGCGGCTACGTGCAGAAGTGCATCGACGAGCTCAACGGCCAGCTGAACCGGTGGGAGACCATCAAGGACTTCCGGATCCTCGACCACGACCTGTCGGTGGAGAGCGATGAGCTGACGCCGAGCATGAAGGTGAAGCGCAAGGTCATCGAGGCGCGCTACGCGTCGGTCCTCGACTCGATGTACGGCGGACAGCCGCGCGACTGACCGGACCGGTGCCGACCACGCCGGCCGCGGGACGCGGCCGGGCCAGGCGCTCAGTCCGCGAACACCACCGTCCTCGCTCCACACAGGAAGACCCGGTCCTCGGCGTGCGCGGTGACCGCTCGCGCCAGCACCAGCCGCTCCACGTCGCGGCCCAGCCGGACCATCTGCTCGGCGGTGCGGGTGTGCCCGACCCGGACGACGTCCTGCTCGATGATCGGCCCCTCGTCGAGATCGCCGGTGACGTAGTGGGCCGTGGCCCCGATGAGCTTCACGCCCCGGTCGTGGGCCTGGTGGTAGGGCCTGGCCCCCTTGAAGCCGGGCAGGAACGAGTGGTGGATGTTGATGGCGCGTCCGGCCAGCCGGCGGCAGGCCTCGTCGGAGAGGACCTGCATGTAGCGGGCGAGCACGACCACGTCGATCCGGTGGTCCTCGACCAGCTCGAGGAGCCGGGCCTCGGCGGCGGGCTTGGTGGCCGGCGTGACCGGGACGTGGACGTACTCCAGGCCGTGCCGCTCCACGAGCTCCCGCAGGTCCTCGTGGTTGGAGACCACCACGGGGATCTCCACGGGGAGCTCGCCGCGCTCCCAGCGGTACAGCAGGTCGACCAGGCAGTGGTCCAGGCGGGAGACCATCAGCAGCGCCCGCCGGTGCCGGTCACGCGGCCGCAGGGAGAGCCGGGCGCCGAACGCGGCCAGCTCCGCACCGACCAGGGCCCGCAGCTCCTCGGCATCGGCCGCGGGTGCCTCGAACTCGGTGCGCACGCAGAACAGGCCGGTGGTCGGGTCGGAGAACTGGGCGCTGTCCAGGATGGTGCCGCCGGCCCGGCCGATGCCGGTGGCGAGGGCGAGCACGATGCCGGGGCGGTCGGGGCACTGCAGGGTCAGGACGTAGTGCGGCATGGGACCTTCCGAGGAGGGAGCGGCCCGGGAAGCGTACGCCGACCGGCGCGGGGTCGTGCTGCCGGTCCGGGACCTGCGCTCGCGCGGGGCGTTCGAGGACGACGCTCAGCCCGGCGGGTGACGCCTCGCCGCGGCGGCCACCAGCGGGTCGACGTCCGGGTCGCCCGCGGCGACCAGCTCGCGCAGCCGGGCCCGCATCCGCGGCTCCCAGAACCGCGCCAGGTGGGCCGCGATCCGCTCGACGGCCTCGTCCTGGGGCAGGTGGGCGAACTGGCGGGCGATGTCGTTGCCCAACCGCGCCTCGGGGGCGATGCCGTGGGTCACCGGCGGCCCGCCAGCTCGCGCGCCGCGGCCTCGCGGTCGGTCTCGCCCCGGGCGTTGGCCACCTCGACCTGCACGGCGGTCACCTTGTACTCCGGGCAGTTGGTCGCCCAGTCGGAGTTCTCGGTGGTCACCACGTTCGCCCCGGTGACCGGGTGGTGGAAGGTGGTGTAGACGACCCCCGCCGGCATCCGCTCAGAGACCTCCGCGCGGAGGGTGGTGCGGCCGACCCGGCTGGACAGCTCGACGAGGTCGCCGGTGGCGATGCCGCGCACCTCGGCGTCGGCCGGGTGGATCTCCAGGACGTCCTCGGGGTGCCAGGTGTTGTTGGAGGTACGCCGGGTCTGGGCGCCCACGTTGTACTGGGTGAGGATCCGCCCGGTGGTCAGCACCAGGGGGAACCGGCGGGTGGTGCGCTCGGTCGTGGGGACGTACACGGTCTCGACCAGGTTGCCCTTGCCGCGCACGAACTCCCCGACGTGCATGGTGGGGGTGCCGTGCGGCGCGGCCTCGGTGACCGGCCACTGCATGGAGCCCTCGGCGTCGAGGCGGGCGAAGGACACGCCCGCGAAGGTCGGGGTCGTCGCGGCGATCTCGTCCATGATCTCGTGGGCTCCGGCGTACCCCATGTCGTAGCCCATGGCCCGGCCGATGTCGCAGGTGATCTGCCACTCGTCCTTGCCCTGCCGGGGCGCGAAGACCGGGCGCACCCGGTTGATCCGGCGCTCGGCGTTGGTGAACGTGCCGTCCTTCTCCAGGAAGGAGGTGCCGGGCAGGAACACGTGCGCGAACCGGGCGGTCTCGTTGAGGAACAGGTCCTGGACCACCACCAGGTCCATCGCCCGCAGCGCCGCCTCGACGTGCTGGGTGTTGGGGTCGGACTGCGCGATGTCCTCCCCCTGGACGTAGAGGCCGCGGAAGGTCCCGGTGAGGGCGGCGTCGAACATGTTGGGGATGCGCAGCCCGGGCCGGGGGTCGAGGGTCCGGCCCCAGAGCCGCTCGTAGATCCCCCGGACCTCGTCGCGGGAGACGTGCCGGTAGCCCGGCAGCTCGTGGGGGAACGAGCCCATGTCGCAGGAGCCCTGGACGTTGTTCTGGCCGCGCAGCGGGTTGACGCCCACGCCCTCGCGGCCGAGGTTGCCGGTCACCATCGCCAGGTTGGCCATCCCCATCACCATGGTGGAGCCCTGGCTGTGCTCGGTGACCCCTAGCCCGTAGTAGATGGCGGCGTTGCCGGCGCTGCCGTAGAGGCGCGCGGCGGCGCGCAGCTCCGCGGCGGGGATGCCGGTGATCTCCTCGGTCGCCTCGGGGGAGTGCTCGGGCCGGGAGATGAAGGCGAGGTACCCCTCCACGTTCTCGCACCGCTCGCGCAGGAACCGCTCGTCGGCGAGCCCCTCGGTGACCACGACGTGGGCCATGGCGTTGACGAAGGCGACGTTGGTGCCCGGCCGGACCTGGAGGTGGTGGGCGGCCTCGACGTGCGGCCCGTGGACCAGGTCGATCCGGCGGGGGTCGGCCACGATGATCCGCGCTCCGGTCCTCAGCCGCCGCTTCAGCCGGGAGGCGAACACCGGGTGGGCGTCGGTCGGGTTCGCCCCGATGAGCAGGACCACGTCCGCCTGCTCCACCGAGGCGAAGTCCTGAGTGCCCGCGGACGTGCCGAACGCCTGGTTCAGGCCGTAGCCGGTGGGGGAGTGGCACACCCGGGCGCAGGTGTCGACGTTGTTGTTGCCGAAGGCCGCCCGGACCAGCTTCTGGACGACGTACACCTCCTCGTTGGTGCAGCGTGAGGAGGAGATCCCGCCGATGGCGCCGACGCCGTGCTCGGCCTGGAGCGCGCGGAAGCCCGCGGCGACCCGGTCGATCGCCTCCGTCCAGGAGACCACCTGCCAGGGGTCCTCGAGGGAGTCGCGCACCATGGGGTGCAGCTGCCGGTCGGCGTGCGAGGCGTAGCCGTAGGCGAACCGGCCCTTGACGCAGCTGTGGCCCTCGTTGGCTCCGCCGCTCTTGCTGGGCACCATCCGCACCACGCGGGTGTCGGGGCCCTCGCCCTGCACCTCGGCACGGAAGGAGCAGCCGACGCCGCAGTAGGCGCAGGTGGTGTCCACGACCCTGGTCGGCATGCCCAGCTCCACCACCGACCGCTCCTGGAGCGCCGAGGTGGGGCAGGCCTGCACGCAGGCCCCGCAGGACACGCACTCGGAGGACAGGAAGTCGGTTCCGCCGGGGGTGATCCGGGAGTCGAAGCCGCGGCCCTCCACGGTCAGGGCGAAGGTGCCCTGGATCTCGCCGCAGGCCCGCACGCAGCGCGAGCAGACGATGCACGCCGAGGGGTCGTAGTCGAAGTAGGGGTTCGTCGCGTCGTACGCCGTGGGGTCCAGGTGGGTCCGGCCGGGGCCGAAGCGCACCTCGGCGGCCCCCACCTGCACCGCCATCGCCTGCATCTCGCAGTTCCCGCGAGCGCAGCCCGCGCAGTCGGCGGGGTGGTCGGAGAGGTAGAGCTCCATCACCTGGCGGCGCAGCCTGCGGACCTGGTCGGTCTGGGTGGCCACCACCATGCCGTCGGTGCACGGTGTGGTGCACGAGGCCGGGACACCCCGGGCGCCCTCGATCTCGACCAGGCACATCCGGCAGGACCCGAAGGCCTTCAGGGAGTCGCTCGCGCAGAGCTTCGGGACCGTCACCCCGGCGAGCGCCGCGGCACGCAGCACCGAGGTGCCCGCGGGGACCTCGACGTCCCGGCCGTCCACGGTCAGCCGCACCGGAGGGGTGCCCTGCACCGCGGGTGTTCCCAGGTCCGGCTCGGGCGCCCACTGCTGGGCCGGTGCGGTCTGGTCGACGGTGGTCATCGGTCAGCTCCTTCCGGAGTGCGGTCGAAGTCCTCGGGGAAGTGCCGCAGGGCGGTGCGCACCGGCATCGGGGTGAGCTGGCCCATGGCGCACAGGGAGCCCTTGCTCATCACCTCGCACAGGTCCTCGAGGAGGCCGAGGTTCCTGCTGACGTCCTCACCGGCCAGCACCCGGTCGAGCGTCTCGACGCCGCGGACCGAGCCGACCCGGCACGGAGTGCACTTGCCGCAGGACTCCACGGCGCAGAACTCCATGGCGAAGCGCGCCAGCCGGGCCAGGTCCGCGGAGTCGTCCCAGACGACGACCCCGCCGTGCCCCAGCATCGCGTCGGCCTCGGCCAGGGCCTCGTAGTCCATCGGCAGGTCGAACCGCCCCGGGGGCAGGTAGCCGCCCAGCGGGCCGCCGACCTGGACCGCCCGGACCGGACGGCCGGTGCGGGTGCCTCCGGCGTACCCCTCCACGAGGTCGCCGATCGTCACGCCGAACGGCAGCTCCACGATCCCGCCCCGGCGGACGTTGCCGGCCAGCTGGAACACCTGGGTGCCCCGGGACCGTCCGGTGCCGAGCGCGGCGTAGGCGGCCCCGCCGTCGGCCAGCACCATCGGCACCGTGCCCAAGGTGAGCGCGTTGTTGACGACGGTCGGCCGCCCGAACAGCCCGGCCACGGCCGGGATCGGGGGACGGGCGCGGACCTCGCCCCGGCGGCCCTCGAGACTCTCGAGCATCGAGGACTCCTCGCCGCAGATGTAGGCGCCCGCCCCGACCCGGACGTGCAGGTCGAACCGCACCCCGCTGCCGAGGACGTCCTCGCCGAGGAAGCCGTGGGTGTAGGCGCTCTCCACCGCGCGGCGCAGAGCTGCCACCGCGTGCGGGTACTCCGAGCGCACGTAGACGTAGCCTTCGGTGGCACCGACGGCGTACCCGGCGATGACCATCCCCTCGACCAGCGAGAACGGGTCGCCCTCGGCCAGCATCCGGTCGGCGAAGGTCCCCGAGTCGCCCTCGTCGAGGTTGCAGCACACGAACTTCTGGTCGGCCTCGCCCGCGAGCACGGTGCGCCACTTCAGACCGGTCGGGAACCCGGCGCCGCCGCGCCCGCGCAGCCCGGAGTCGACCACCTCGGCCACCACCTGCTCCGGGCTCAGGGAGAGCGCCCGGCGCAGGCCGGCCCAGCCGCCGTGCGCGGCGTAGTCATCGACCGACCGGGGATCGACCACCCCGACGCGGGCGAAGGTCACCCGGCGCTGGTCACGCAGCCAGGGGTGCTCCTCCACCGGGCCCAGACAGCGCTCGGGCAGGTCGTCGAGGCCACCGGCGAGCAGGGCGGGCACGTCGGCGGCGGTGACGTTGGCGTAGCCCACGCGGCCGCGGTCGGTGGCGACCTCCACCAGCGGCTCGGCCCACAGCAGCCCGCGCGAGCCGGTCCGCACCACGCTGACCCCCGGTGCGGCCTCGAGGACGGCGGCGACGTCGTCGGCACCGACGGACAGCGCGGCCGCGTCGCGGGGCACGAACACGGTGGTCATCGGCGCCACTCGCGGGTCAGGGCGTCGATGCGGGCCCCGTCGAGCCGGCCGTGCAGGGTCCCGTCGAGCGTCCCGGACGGCCCGAGAGCGCAGTTGCCCAGGCAGAAGACCTCGGCCACCTCGGTCCCCTCGCCGAGCTCGCCGGCCGCCGCCCGGGACCGCGTCCCGTCGTAGAGCTCCTGGCCGCCGACCGCCTGGCAGGCCTCGGCGCGGCAGAGCCGGATCTCGTGCGACGGCGGGGGAGCGGTGCGGAAGTCGTGGTAGAAGCTCACCGCCCCGTGCACCTCCGCGACCGACAGGTGCAGCACGTCGGCCAGCACCGGGAAGTCGCTGCGGTCGAGGTGGCCGAGCTCCTCCATCACCTCGTGGAGGGCCGGCAGCAGCGGGCCTCGCTCGTGGCGGTGCTGCTCGGCGAGGGTGCGCACGAGGGCGGCACGGTCGTGGGCGGTGTCGGACATGGCTCCCCGGCTGGACGAGAGGAATGTGACCTAGGTCGCAGTCTAGGCCGCCCGGCGGCGAGGTGGGACTTGCGTTGGTGTGTAACGTTGTAATCAAGTAATTCACACGAGGAGGAACCGATGTTCGCCACAGACGACATCCGCCGCGGACGCCGCGGCTCCGGGCGGCGCGGAGGTTGGCAGAGTGCCGACCTGCCGCCCGCCGACGACGCCGCCGACTGGTTCGCCGGCCGGCTGCCGGGGGAGTGGTTCAGCGAGGTCCAGGTCAACGTCGACCGCGAGGAGATCACCGTGGTCGGCACCTTGGCCGACGAGGACGCGGCCGACGGGGCAGCCGCGGAGGGCAGGGTGAGCCGGTTCCGTGCCGACACCCGGGAACGCCGCATCGAGATCGCCCGCGAGGCCGAGGCCCGCTACGGGCGGACCGTGTCGTGGGGAGTCCGGCACGGCGGCGTGGAGGCGCTCTTCACCCACCTGGCGGTGCCGGTGATGACCCGGCTGCGCCAGCCCGAGCGGCAGGTCCTCGACACCCTGGTCGACGCGGGCGTCGCCCGCTCCCGCGCCGACGCGCTGGCCTGGTCGGTACGCCTGGTGGGCGAGCACGCCGAGGAGTGGCTGGCCCAGCTGCGGGCCGCGATGAGCGAGGTCGAGACGCTGCGGGCCCAGGGGCCCACCGGCTGACCGGACGCTCACCCGGAGGCCGGGTCGGACACCCCGACCACGGCCTCCCGGCGCGCGTCCCCGGCCGCGAGCAGGGTGCCGTCCACGGCCCGGTACGCCGCGGCGACGCCCCCGAAGTACATGTCCGGCTCGGCGTACTCGTGCCCGGCGAGCCCCGAGGCTGCGACGGCGGCGGCGATCCCGGCGTCACGCTCGTACTCGACCCGGAAGTCGCCCGTCCCACCGAGCCGCAGGTGCAGCCGAGGGTTGGCGATCGCGGTCCGCAGGTCGGCGCCGTGCAGGCAGCCCTGACCGAGCACCAGCATGAGCGCCGTGGTGATCCGGTCCGCCCCGGGGGACCCGATCGCCAGCGTCCGGCCGTCGGCGGTCCGGCCGGTGGTCGGCGCCATGTTCGAGGCCAGCCTCGTCCCGGGTGGCATGGCGTGCAGCCCCCGACGGTTGAGCTCCACCTCGCCGAGGGCGTTGTTGAGCAGGATGCCGGTGCCCGGGATGGACGTGCCCGAGCCGTAGCCGCTGCTCATCGTGATCGCGCAGGCGTTCCCCCGGTCGTCGACCGCGGAGATGTGCGCGGTGGAGGCGGAGCCGCGCAGCGCGGCCAGACCGCGACGGTCCACCTCGCCGAGCAGGGCGAGGCCGTCGCCCTCCAGGTCGGCGGACAGGTCGTGCACGGAGGTGCGGTAGGCCAGCACCGCACGCTGGATCTCGATCGCGTCGGACCAGGTCCAGTCGCCGCGCCGGGCGAGCTCGGTGAGCATCACCGCCAGCATCGGGCCACCGACCGCGGGCGGCGGGTTGGTCGCGACCGACCACTCGCCGATGTCGAGCCGGTGGGCGGGGCGCACCACGGGCCGGTAGTCGGTGAGGTCGGCCGCGGTGACCAGCCCGCCGTGGCGCGCCAGGTCGTCGACCAGCGCCCGACCCACCCAGCCGGTGGTGAACAGCGAGACGCCCTCGGTGGCCAGCTGCTCCAGGACGTCGGCGAGCAGCTGGTTGCTCGTGCGCTCACCACCGCGCATCAGCCGTCCGTCGGGTGCCGTCACCAGGGCGTGCGCCTCGGGGTCCTCGCCGAACAGAGTGTCCGCCGTGAAGGACAGGTAGCGGGCCGAGGCCGGGCTCATCGGGTACCCGGACCGGGCAGCGGGCACCGCGGGAGCGACCAGGCGGGCCCAGGGCAGCCGCGCGTACAGCTCGTGGGCCCGGGCGAAGGCAGGAACGATCCCCGGGGTGGCGACCGAACCGTGCCCGGCGTACATGGTGACCCCGCCGCCGTACGTGGTGACGACCTCGCGCAGACCGGCGCCCAGGCGCGCCGGGTCCACGCCCCGCCCCGGCATCTCGACGTTCCCGTCGACCACCACCGGCTCGCCGCCGGCCGGCCACACGGCGACGTACGCACCGCCGCCGAAGCTCACCATGCCAGGCTCGGTGGCCAGCGCCACGAGGGCGGCGGCCAGCGCCGCGTCCACGGCGGAGCCGCCGTCGGCCGCCGTC